>NZ_JAQGJL010000307.1 GCF_028290645.1 Devosia sp.
GCCGCACCGGATCGAGATCAAGACCGCAGCCCTGCCGCTCAAGGCGACGGGCACGCTGGTCGTCTACGTGGCAGAGGACAGCATGCCCGCCGGCCGCGCGGCCGAGGTCTGGAAGGCCACCGGGCTCGACTGGGACAAGGTCGCCACCGCCGCGAGCTTCAAGGGCAAGCAGGGCCAACTGATCGATCTCCTCGCCCCCGCCGGGGTCGCGGCCGAGCGGTTGCTGGTGCTGGGCAGCGGCAAGACGGGGCAGGGCGGCGGCCTCTCCGCCTGGACCGATC
The DNA here is from genome assembly GCF_028290645.1 of Devosia sp. Lineage (GTDB taxonomy): Bacteria > Pseudomonadota > Alphaproteobacteria > Rhizobiales > Devosiaceae > Devosia_A. The sequence continues at coordinate 282 of NZ_JAQGJL010000307.1, forward strand.
GCGGCGGCTCGCTTGCGGGCAAGCTGATGAATCTCAAGGCCGCGAGGGCCGCGGTCCTCCTCGACGACGAGGCCACCCCCGCTCAGGTGGCCGAACTCGCCGCCGGCCTGCGCCTCCGCCACTACCGCTTCGACCGCTACAAATCGACCAAGCCCGACGAGAACGGCCACACCTCCCTCACGGTGACGCTGCACGTCGACGGCAAGTCGGCTCTCGACAAGGCCATCGCGGACCGGCAGGCAACCGTCGACGGCACGCTCCTCGCCCGCGATCTCGTCCACCAGCCGCCCAATGTGCTGGGGACGCTCGAATTCGCCGCCGAGGCGCAAAAGCTCACCGAACTGGGCGTCACCGTCGAACAGCTCGACGAGGCCGCGATGCGAAAGCTCGGCATGAACGCCCTGCTCGCGGTAGCGCAGGGCTCGGACCGCCCGCCGCGCCTGGTCATCATGCAGTGGAACGGCGGCAAGGCGAAGGAGGCCCCCATCGCCTTCATCGGCAAGGGCGTGGTGTTCGATTCCGGCGGCATCTCGCTGAAGCCCGGCCTCGGCATGGAGGACATGAAGGGCGACATGGGCGGCGCCGCCGCCGTCACCGGCCTGATGCAGGCCCTCGCCACCCGCAAGGCCCGGGTCAACGCCATCGGCGTCATCGGGCTGGTCGAGAACATGCCCTCGGGCAGCGCCATGCGTCCGGGCGACATCCTCAAGGCCATGTCGGGCACCACCATCGAGATCGTCAACACCGACGCGGAGGGCCGGCTCGTCCTGGCCGACGCGCTCTGGTACACCCAGGACCGCTTCAAGCCCCAGTTCATGATCAACCTCGCGACCCTCACCGGCGCCATCGGCGTGGCACTGGGCAACGACCATGGCGGGCTGTTCTCCAACAACGACGAGCTCTCCGGCAGGCTCATCGCCGCCGGCCTCGCTACCGGCGAAAAGCTATGGCGCCTGCCGATGGGCCAGGCCTACGACAAGCTGATCGAGAGCCGCTTCGCCGACATCAAGAACTCGGGCGGCCGCCCGGCCGGCTCGATCACCGCCGCGCAGTTCCTGCAGCGCTTCGTCAACGACGTGCCGTGGGCCCATCTCGATATCGCCGCCGTGGCGCTGGCCTCCCCGACCTCCGAGACCAACACCGCCTGGGCCTCCGGCTTCGGCGTCACGCTGCTCGACCGGCTGGTGCGAGACAACTACGAGGGCAAATGACCGACCTGCCCGAGCTGCCGCTGACCGCCAATCCCTCGCTCGTGTGGCTGCCGCTGTTCGCCGCGCTGGCGCTGCTGGTCGGCCTCATCGCGCTGCTGCCGGCGGTGCTGCTCGTCCTGAGCCTCCTCGGCCTCCTCGGCATGTCCCCGAGCATCGAGATCGCGCTCCTCGCCATGCCCACTGCCGCGGTGGCAGTGTTCTTTCTCGTCGTCGCGAGCGTCATCGTCGCCGACCTGAGGCTGCCGCGTCCGGTTCTCGCCATCGACGAACGGGGCGTCTTCGACCGCCGCATCACCGATACCCCGATCGCCTGGAGCGACGTGGTCGAGGCGGCGCCCGCGCCCGGCGGTGGCGGCGTGCTGCTGGCCCTCCGCTTCCCGCTCGAAACCCGCCTCAGTCCCTACCGCGCCGGCACCGCCGGCTTTCGCCACCCCGCCGCGGGCATCGCCAACATCCCGGTTCGCGGCATGGACCGCCCCGCGAAGCTCCTCGCCGATACCCTGCTCGCGCTCGCCATGCGCAACGGCGCCGTGGCGCCCCAGGACGAGGCCTCCGAGGCGCAATGACCGAGATCCTGTTCTACCATCTCGAAAGCCAGCCGCTCGAACGGGTGATCCCGGTGCTGCTCGAAAAATCCCTCGAGCGCGGCTGGAACGTCGTGGTGGAAACCAGCAGTCCCGAGCGCGCCGAAGCGCTCGACAACCTCCTCTGGACCTATCGCGACGACAGCTTCCTGCCGCACGCCCTCGCCGGCGGCGATGCCGACCACCTGCAGCGCATCCTGATCACCACCCGACCCCACAACCCCAACCAGGCCGAAGTCCGCTTCTTCGTCGATCGCGCGGTCCCGCAAACCGGCGAGGGCTACCAGCGCCTGGTCTTCATGTTCTCCGGCCACGACCCCGACGCCGTCACCGAAGCCCGCGCCGCCTGGAAAGCCCTGCGGGATGGGAACGAGGTGACGTACTGGCAGCAGGACACGAACGGGCGCTGGGCGAAGAAGGGGTAGGGGGCATGGGCATGTGCCCCGATCGCTCAGTCAAGGCCTTCTCCCCTTGTGGGAGAAGTGCCCGAAGGGCGGATGAGGGGAATGGGATGCGAAGCATCGCCGACCTGAGCGGAAGCGAAGGGCGAATCGGAACCCCAAGCCTACATCCCCGGCGCCCACCCCTCCGCCGCCTGCTCGAACTTCGAAAACTGGAACCCCGGCGCCACCGTGCACCCCACCAGTGACCAATCTCCCAGACACGTCGCCTGCTGCCACGCATCCCCCGGGATCACCACCTGCGGCCGCTCGCCGGCAACGAGGTCGTTGCCGAGCCGGTGCTCGCTGACCGCCTTTCCGTCGCGCGAAATGCCGATCGTCATCGGCGCCCCGGCATACCAGTGCCACACCTCGACCGAATCCACCCGGTGCCACGCCCCGGCCTGCCGGTTGGTGAGCAGATAGTAGATCAGCGTCGAGCGCGGCCGCCCCGTCGCGTCGAGGACATCCGCAAACGTCTGCCGATAGAACCCGCCCTCGACATGCGGCTCGAGCCCGAGCAGGCTGATCACCTCGGTGGCCGTCATCTCGGTCATGCCTGCGCCCTCTCCGCCAGCTCGAGCTCCTCGCTCAGCGCCAGCCAGGTCTCCTCGATCTTCGCAATCTCGCCCTCGAACCGCGCCTTGTCCTTGCCCAGCAGGATCACCCGCTGCGGCGCCCCGTCATAAGTCTTGGGGTCGGCGAGGAAACCGTCCACCCGCGCCAGCTCCATCTTCAGCCGCCCGAGCTTCTGCTCGAGGTCCTTGATCGACTTGCGCAGCGGCGCGACTTCCGCCCGCTTTGCCGCCGCGTCTTGCCGAACGGCCTTCCGGTCCTCGACCACCGGCGCGACTGCCACCGCGCCCTTCTTCCCCTTGCCGTTGCCGTTGGCGGTGAGAAGCTTCTGGTAAGTATCGAGATCTTCGTCGAATTCCTCGATCGTACCGTTCTGCGCGATCCACAGCTTGTCGACCGTCGCGTCGATCAGGTGGCGGTCGTGGCTGATGATCAGCACCGCGCCCGAATAGTCGTTCAGCGCCGCCACCAGCGCGTCGCGGCTGTCGATATCGAGATGGTTGGTCGGCTCGTCGAGGATCAGCATCCCCGGCCCGCCGAAGGTGATGAGCCCGAGCAGCAGCCGCGCCCGCTCGCCGCCCGAGAGGTTCTTCACCTTGGTGTCCATGCGCGAGGTGGTGAGCCCCATCTGCGCCACGCGCGACCGGCGCTTCGCCTCGCTGTCATAGGGCATCAGATCGACCACATGCTCGAACGGCGTCTGCTCCGGCTTCAGCTTGTCGAGCTGGTGCTGCGCGAAATACGCGATCTCCAGCCCCTTGCCCTTCCGCATCTCGCCGCCCATCGGCTTCAGGTCGCCGGAGAGGAGCTTCGCGAATGTCGACTTGCCGTTGCCGTTGACGCCGATCAGCGCGATCCGGTCATCCGGATCGATCCGGTTGGTGATGTGACGGAGCACGACCTTGTCGCCATAGCCCACCGACACATTGTCGAAGGTCATCATCGGCGAAGCCGGGATCTTCTTCGGGTCGGGGAAATTGAACGGCGCCGAGCTCTCGTCGAACATCGCCGCTGGCGGCTTCAGCTTGGCGATCATCTTCACCCGCGCCTGCGCCTGCTTGGCCTTGGTCGCCTTGGCCTTGAAGCGGTCGACGAACTTCTGCAGGTGCGCGATCTGGTCCAGCGTCTTCTCGCGGCTCTTGTTGTTGAGCTCCATCTGCATCCGGCGCGTCTCTTCGAACGTGTCGTAATTGCCCTTGTAGAAGGTCAGTTTCCGGTGCTCGAGATGCGCGATCGAGTTCACCGCCTTGTTGAGCAGGTCACGGTCGTGGCTGATCATGAACACGGTATAGGGGTAGGTGGCGAGATACTTCTCGAGCCACAGAGTGCCTTCGAGGTCGAGATAGTTGGTCGGCTCGTCGAGCAGCAGCAGGTCGGGCTGGCTGAACAGCACCCCCGCCAGCGACACGCGCATGCGCCAGCCGCCCGACAGCTCCGAGGTCGGCCCGAGCTGCCGGTCCTTCTCGAAGCCCAGGCCCTTCAAAATGGTCGAAGCCCGCGCCTCCGCCGTATGAGCGTCGATCTCCGCCAGCCGCGTATGGATGTCCCCGATCCGGTGCGGATCATGCGCCGTCTCCGCCTCCGCCAAGAGCGCCGTGCGCTCCTTGTCGGCCGACAGCACCACGTCGAGCACGCTGATATCGCTCGCCACCGCCTCCTGCGCCACCGCGCCGATGCGGGCCCGCTTGTTGACCTCAATGGAGCCGCCCTCGGGGGCGAGCTGCCCCAGGATCAGCTGGAATAGCGTCGTCTTGCCCGTGCCGTTCTTGCCGACGAATCCGGTCTTGGACCCGTCGGGCAACACGAGCGAGGCGCCCTCGAACAGGGGCCGGCCCTGAATGCGGTAGCTAAGATCTGTAATGGTCAACATGGCGCAGCCGATGCATCCGCAACGGCGCGGGATGCGTTAGGATCAAATGGGGGTCTTTTCGAACCCGTGCAAATAGACCGAGAAACCGGAGAAGTCCAATGCGCCAGATTCACGCCGCTCTCGCCCTGTGCGTGTTCACGGGCGCCGCCATGGCGCAGGACCTCGCCCCGCTCACCGACCTCAAGGCCTGCCGGCTCGATTCCGAACTGGTCTCGCTGAGCTTCAGCTACGAGGGCGGCTCCTGCGAACAGACCGGCGACGCCAGCGCCGACCTCCGCGATAACGCCACCGCCACAGCGACCGTCCCGATCGTCTCGACCGCCGAAGTCTGCACCATGCAGGCCGTAACTGTCGAACACTCCGGCGCGGTAGCGGTGCCCGCCGATGTCACCGCCCTAGACGTGCAACTCGTCAGCCCCGGCGGCGAAGTCCAGGCCACCGGCAATGTCGACATCGCCCCGAACAGCCCGGACTGCGCGCCGCCGGTGCCGCGGGAGTAGGGGCGTCCAACCTCGAACCGGCGCCCCGCCAACCCCCACCCCTGTCCCCTCCCCCGGGCGTCAGCATTTTGGTCTCCCTCCCCATTCTTAGGGGGAGGGGACAGGGGTGGGGGGCAGCGCGAACCGGCGCCAGTGTTCTGGTCCCCGTCCCCCCTGCTGAGAAGGGACAGGGGTGGGGGTCCACACGCACCGGCGCCAGAACGCAGCCAAACCCGCCCATCCCCGTCTTGCGCCCGTCAAAACCCTTGGATACAAGGCGCGACCTTTCCAAGCCCGAAAACCTTAGGACAAAGCATGGCCATCGAGCGCACTTTCTCCATCATCAAGCCCGACGCAGTCCGTCGCAACCTGATCGGCAAGATCCTGACCAAGTTCGAGGACGCGGGGCTGCGCCCGGTTGCGCTCAAGAAGATCAAGATGACCCGCGCCCAGGCCGAGGGTTTCTACGCCGTGCACAAGGAACGCCCGTTCTTCGGCGAGCTGGTCGAGTCGATGCTCTCCGGCCCCGTCGTCGTCCAGGTGCTGGAAGGCGAGAACGCCATCCTCAAGAACCGCGAAGTGATGGGCGCCACCAACCCGGCCAACGCCGCCGAGGGCACCATCCGCAAGGAATACGCCGTTTCGGTCGGCGAGAACTCGGTGCACGGCTCGGACGCTCCCGAGACGGCAAAGGAAGAGATCAAGTTCTTCTTTTCCGACGACGAGATCGTCGGCTGATCCCAGCCGGATCCACGAATTTCCGAGGGCCGCCTCCGGGCGGCCCTTTTGTTTTGCTAGCCCCGCAACCACGATGTCATCCCCGCGA
>NZ_JAQGJL010000031.1 GCF_028290645.1 Devosia sp.
TGCTGAGGCCAATCTTCATAGTGACGACGCGAATGTAAGGTAACGTAGTTGCTCAAGAACTGGATGTCGCCACGTTTGAACGGAATGTCCGCCGCCAGGTCTGACACGATGCTCCGGTAGAGCTGGATAGCCTCCGCCTGCGTGGACGTCAGCGGCGGCACGCCGGGGAGCTTCAAAGCCTTCTCAATGGTGATGCCTGCGCCAATGGCGCTGAAATAGCCATCAGCGAACGTGAAAATGGGTTGCTTATGGTACGGCAGCTCCCCTGGATTCATTTCGCCGGCATACGAACGATAGAAGTCTTCGGTCAGCACCTTCGCCAGATCGGGACGACGTTGCAGGATCTCGTTATAAACAGTGACCGAACTAGCTACGCGGCTCTCGCCGCCCGACTTCGCAGTTTGAAGGCAAAGCAGGCCCACATAATTACACGCGTCCGAATGGAAGCGGAGTTCGGCATTCGTGTTGTAGGCCCGGCCAGTCGTGCTGTAGTCCTCGCCGAGATCCTTCACGTGCCCGAGCACGTGCCCGTGCTTATTCTGGAGCATCTTATCGCCGAGATATGAGCCAAAGCCCATATAGGCAATGGCCACGCCCTCAGGGTCGAGCTGGTCGAGCGGAAAATTCTGAATCATCACGAGCCCGCGGCCGTCGAGGAGCTCGCGGCGGATATCTCGGAGCGTGCCTGCGAGTTTCGCGAGAGGAAAGTTTCCACTGTCGACCTCGACGATCGGGCGCCCCGTCTTGCGAAAGGCCGCAACACCGGCGACGAGTTCATCCTGGTCGGTAGGAGTGATCTGATACGACCAATTTTCGACGGGGCCGAGCGAGGCTGCATCCCAGCCAGCAGGATCAATCACCGGCTGCATTGGAACTGCCGGCTGGCGTTCGGCGGTGGGAAATGTTCGAAAATCGCTCATGACGCTGATCTCCTTAAGGGCTCCTCAGCGACGCTTGGTCCGCCACGAGTAAAAGCTGGATAGATAGGAACTTACCAGCAGTCAACTCAATCTTATTGCTACTGGCGAACCAGGGCCCGTGTCGTCTTGCGAACCAGTGGGATCAGAAAAATATTCAGGAAATACGGAACTATGCCTAACCCGACGAAGCTAAATGCGGGTGTGTAAGTACTGCTATTGAGTAGGCGACGATAATCGGGATCAAGACCCCAGCCATCAGGATCAATCGGACTTTCATTTTCCGCTGGAAAATAGCCCGACAGAGAATGAGTCGCTCAAGCCCAGAGGCTGGCGTGATCGGAATTTGAGTGATTAGTCCTTTGCCACCGAACGCAACATCGACAGCCGATGCGATCCTCGCTCATTATTCTCGACACGGGTAATTGGGGTACTGCGTTGCCTGCCGTGGTGGATCCGCCAGGCTGAGATGCAGCAGAGCCAGATACACCGGATGCGCCGCCTCCCGTTACACCACCTGCGGCTCCTCCTCCGCCACGTACCGACCGCCTGCACTATGGCATTTCCGCTCGCCTGCCACGCCGGTGCGCTCTGCGGTTTCATGGCATGGCTTTTGCTGGTTTACCCGGGATGCCACTATGATAACCGTGGTACAATACCAGAAGGCGTTTCGCCGATTGAAAACAGAGAGGGTCCTATGAAGCGAGTGATGTTGGCAGCGGCTCTGTTCTGCGCTGCCGTGACGATGTCCGGCGCGGCCTTTGCGCAGGACATGTTCTTCAAGGGCAAGACGCTGATCATGCTGTCGCCCTCGACGCCGGGCGGCTCATACGATTTCTACGCGCGCATCGCCGCGCGCTACATGACCGAATATCTGCCGGGCAAGCCGAACTACGTGGTGCAGAACATGCCCGGCGCCGGCGGCATGAAGGCGGGCAACTACATCTACAACATCGCGCCGAAGGATGGCACGGTGATGGGCCTGATGAACCAGACCCTGGCGCATTACCAGATGCTGCTGGATACCGACGGCGTGCAATATGACGTCGGCAAGTTCACCTGGATCGGCCGCGTCGCGCCGACCATCACCCTGGTGATGGTGTGGGGCGAAGCGCCGGCCAAGACGGTCGAGGACATGAAGACGGTGGAGACTCTGTTCGGCGCCAGCAGCGCCCTGTCGCAGAGCTACATGATCCCAATGATAATGAAGAACTTGCTCGGCTATAAGACCCGCCCGATCGTCGGCTTCTCCGGTGCGGCGGAAATCTATCTCGCCATGGAGCGCGGCGAAGTGCATGGCCGCACTGGTTCGGCCGAAACGGTCGTCGCCAGCCACCCCGACTGGTTCAAGACCGGCAAGATGCGTGTGCTCGCCCAGCTCGGCGCCGAACTCGATCCCGACGCGCCGCCGGCACCCCTGTTGGTGGACCTGGCGCCGAACGAGGAAGCCCGCAAGATCATCGAGTTCTTCCAGTCCTACACGGTGTTTGGCAACCCTTATGCCGGCCCGCCGGGCATTCCGGCGGCGCGCACCAAGATGCTGCGCGACTCGTTCGTTTCGGCAGTGAAGGATCCGGGCTTCCTTGCCGACATGAAGAAATCGCAGATGGCCGTCGGCCCCATGAGCGGCGAAGATCTGCAGAAAATCGCCGAAGCGGTCTCCTCGACCGATCCGGCGATCATTGCCAAAGCTAAAGCGGTTTTGAAATAAGCTAGCCAGTTTAGCCGGTGAAGACAGGGAGGATGCCATGTCGGACACGATGACGCAGTTGCGCAAGGTGGGTGGCAAAGCCGCCTGGCGCGGCCCCGACATCACCAACAGCGACGAGTGGAAATATCATCTGTCGGAGCCGCAGCGCGCTGAAATCCTCGCTGGTCTGCGTCACTATCAGAAGACCGGCGTCGCCCAGCTCGATGCAACGCAGGCGGATTTCCCGCTGCCGACGGTCGGGCCGACGCTGCAAAAGCTGATGCGCGACATGGACCGGCAGCTCGGCATCCTGCTGGTGCGCGGCGTGCCGCTCGAGGGTTTGAGCGAACCGGAGATTCACCAGGTCTATTGGGGCATCGGGCTCTATCTCGGCGTTGTGCTGGCGCAATCGCAGCATGCCGAATTGATCGGCGACATCCGCGCGCGCGGCACGCCGGGCAGCGATGCGCGCGGCTATACCTCGGGCAAGTCGCAGAGCTTCCATACCGACGAATGCGACGTGGTGCTGCTGCTCTGCCGCCAGCGTGCCAAGGCGGGCGGGGCGAGCAAGCTCGCCAGCACGGCCGCCATCCACGACTACATGGTCGAGACGCGGCCCGACCTGGTGCAGGAGCTCTACAAGGCCCATCCCATCGCCTGGGTAATGGCCGATCCGGTGAGCGGCGAGGACTGGTTCACCACGCCCTTCTTCGGCTTTTCGCGCGACGGCTCATTCGCCAGCCGTTACAGCTACAACCGCACCCTGAAGGCGCAGAGCTTCCCCGACACGCCGAAGCTGACGCCGCTGCAGCGCGAGGCGGTCGAATACGCCTTCGAGCTGGCGAACGATCCGTCGTTCTATTTCGAGATGTATTTCGAGCCGGGCGACCTGCAGTTCGTCGTCAACTACCAGGTCGTTCATGGCCGCTCGCAGGTCATCGACTACGACGAGGTCGAGCTCAAGCGCCATGTCATGCGCATGTGGCTGTCGACACCTTACGGCCGCCAGCTGCCCGAAACTTGGAAGCAGGCCTATACGTCGATCGAGCCGGCGTCCGTGCGCGGCGGCGTGCCCTGGTGGTGGTTCACCAAGCAGTTCGGCGACTACCGTAAACGCACGGCGGTCGCGCTCGGCATGGTCGCCACGCCGGACGGCCCAAAAACCCAATAAGGGTTTTTCAGTAACCGAAG
>NZ_JAQGJL010000034.1 GCF_028290645.1 Devosia sp.
CTCGAGGTCGAGGTGACCGAGACGGCGCTGATCGAAGAGAAAGATACGGCGACCAAGATCCTGTCGGCGCTGGGCAAGCGCGGCATCGGCATCGCGCTCGACGATTTCGGCACCGGCTATTCGTCGCTGAGCTATCTGCAGGCGCTGCCCTTCACCAAGCTCAAGGTCGACCGCAGCTTTGTGATGGATATCGGCACGAACCCCCGCTCGCTGAAGCTGCTGAGCAACGTCGCCCAGCTGGGCAAGGACATCAACCTGACGGTCACCGCCGAGGGCGTCGAGACCGAGGAACAGCTCAACCTGATCGCCGCCCATTCCAAGGTCGACCAGATCCAGGGCTACCTGTTCGGGGTGCCGCTGCCGCGCCGCGAAGTGGCCGAACTCATCGCCCGCATGGCTGCCCGCGCCACGATCGAGCCCGTCATGAGCGTCGGCGCGATAAACCGCAAACGTGGTTAAGACCCGTTAAGCTCCTCTGAGACCACCACAATCCGACAAACGCGTAGGCCTTATCTAGGCCTTTATGCGTATTGTGCACGGGGACCGTGCTATTTTGGCGTTTTAATTATCCCTAACGAAAGGTTAAACTAAATGTGAGAGTTTGCGGGGTTCCCTATGCGTTCCGACATGGAAGGTTCGGCAGCGGCGTCAGCTGCCCCGGTGTCGCGCTTTGCCGGTACACTCATGGAGATACTGGATCGCGTCGAATATTCGCGCGTCCGGATGGATGTAACCGACAATCCGATCTACCGCCTGCGCTACGAAGCCTACCGCCGCGAAGAATCGGTGCCGTTCAACGACAGCGGCATAGTCGTCGACGATCTCGACAATGCTCCCAACGGCATGAGTTTCGGCGTCCATATCGATGGCGAACTGGTGAGTTCTATCCGCCTGCACCATGTGAGCGCCAAACATCCGCTCGGCCCCTCGATGAAGAGTTGCCCCGACGTGCTCGAGCCGCTGCTCGCCCGCGGCCAGACCTTCATCGATCCTTCGCGCTTCACCGCGGACTACGAGGCGTCGCTCGCCTACCCGGCGCTGCCGTTCCTGACGTTGAGGATCGCGGTGATGGCGTCGCTGTTCTTCAAGGCCGACGCCTGCCTCGCGCTGGTGCGGCCCGAGCATACGGCCTTCTACCGCCGCGTCTTCGGCTCCGAGGAAATGTCCGACGTCCGCATCTATCCCGGCCTCGCCTTCCCGGTGACGCTGTTCGGCGCCTATGTCGACACCAAGCTGCCGGCGACGCTGCGGCGCTATCCGTTCTTCATGTCGACCGAGGAAGAGCGCGAAAAGCTGTTCGCGCGGGCCATGGACGAGCATTTCGAAGTGCCGCAGCGGGCGAGCTCGCGGCTGGCCTATGAGCGGGCGCTGCTGGAGACGCAGTTCGGGCAGGCGGCGGAGTAGCTCGTCCCGACAATCCGGATCGCGCTGACCCCTACCCCTGTCCCCTCCCCCTAAGAATGGGGAGGGAGACCCTCACACTAAAATCGATGCTGGCGTCTCCCTCCCCCTGTTGAGGGGAGGGGACAGGGGTGGGGGTCCACAGCCACCGGCTGCCAAGGTCGATCAGGCCTCCGGTATCCACACCACCATCGACCCCTGCCCCCGGTTGGCCCAGAGGTAGTAGGGCAGCGCCGTCAGCGTCGCCGGTGCTTCCTTCGGGGGACTGGTGCGGTAGAGGGTGTTCCACTCGCCCTCGTCGATGGCGGTGGCCTTCGAGCTGAGCGTGACGATGCCGTCGAACAGCTCCGAGCGCTGGATCTCGAGTTCCGAGTTCCGCGGCAGCTTCAGCCGCTGCACCGTGCCGCCCGGATTGTCCGCTTCCTCGAGGCAATAGACCAGCGGTCCGCGCTTCAGCGCCACGCGGCCGACATCCATCACCACATGGGGGTTGGCGAACAGCCGCTCCGCCGGCATCGGCAGGTCGAGCGCAATGCGGTCGCCCGCCGCCCAGGTGCGGTGGATGGTGGCGTAGCCGTTGGCCGGCTCGAGCTTCACCGTCTCACCATTGACCTTCGCCGTCGCTCCCTTCGACCAGCCGGGGATGCGGAGTTTCACGTCGAAGGCCGTGGGGCGAGCCGGATCGATCTCGATGGCGATGTCGCCTGACCATGGGTAGTTCGAGGTCTCGCGCACCGCGACTTCGGTGCCGCCGACATCGAGCTTGGTCGAGATGCCGCCATAGAGGTGGAAGGCGAGGCCGTCCGGCGCCGTGGAAACGAAGTAGCCACCGACCGAGGCGACGAGCCGGCTGACATTCATCGTGCAGCAGGGGCACGTGTGCCAGTCCCAGCGGGTAGGCGTGCCGTTGCTCTCGAGCGGGTTCATGTAGAAATAGTGCTCACCGTCCCGGCTCAGCCCCGACAGCGCGCCATTGTAGAGCGCCGTCTCCAGCACGTCGGCATACTTGCCGTCGAGATCGAGATGCAGCATGCGCTGCGCCCAGAAGATCAGCGCCACCGAGGCGCAGGTCTCGGCATAGGCGGTCTGGTTGGGGAGGTCGTAGTCGAAGGTGAAGCCCTCGTTGCTCGCCGAGGGCCCGAGCCCGGCGGTGACGTACATCTTGGTCACCATCACGTCGTTCCAGAGCGTCTCGCACGCCGCCTTGAGGCCCGGATCGTTGAGCTCCACCGCGAGGTCGGCCATGGCGGTGTACATGTACATGGCACGCACCGCGTGGCCGACGACCTTGTCCTGCTCGCGCACCGGCTTGTGCGACTGCGAGTACTCGTAGGAGCCCTGCACGTAGCGCTGCACCTCCCAGCCCTTCTTCTCGCGCTCGGCCCGTTCCACGTCGAAATAGTGCGGCGGCTGGTTGCCGCGCTCGTTGATGAAATAGGCAGCGAGATCGAGGTGCTTCTTGTCCTTGGTCAGGTGGTAGAGCTTGATCAGCGCGATCTCGATCTCCTGATGCCCGCAATAGCCGCGCTTCTGCCCCGGCCCGGTGCCGAAGGTCTGCCGGATATGGGCGACATAGCGCTCCATGATGTCGAGCCAGCGCCGCCGGCCGGTGGTCTCGTAGTAGGCGATGGCCCCCTCGAGCAGGTGCCCGGCATTGTAGAGTTCGTGGTTGTCCCTGAGGTTCGACCAGCGCTTTTCCGGCTCGCGCCCCAGGTACCAGCAGTTGAGATAGCCGTCCGGCGCCTGAGCCTTCTCGAAATCGTCGACGATCGCTTCGATCTTCTCCTCGATGGCGGCGTCGCGCCGGTGCGACAGCGCATAGGCGGCGGCCTCGATCCACTTGCCGACGTCCGAATCCCAGAACACCTGTACGGTGAAACCATTGGCATGGCGCGGAAAGCGCAGCGGCGGCGGCGGATTGGGCAGCTTCAGCGAATCGAGCAGGCCATACTCGGCGAGCTTTTTGTGCTGGCTGGGAATGGTGCGCGCCAGCACCGTGTCGAGCCGCTCCTTCCAGAAATCGCCCTCGAGGCGCACGTCGACAAACCGGACGGGATGATACTGGCTCATTGCAACTCCTCCTGATCCCCGCCGCCGAGCAAGCGGCCGGGCAAAATCCGTTATCTTATGGTCGATGCCCTGACCACCAGCGTGCAGGGCAGCCGGCGGATGCCGCGCTGTTTGTCGCCGCCGATCATGCCGATCAGCAGCCGCCCGGCCTCGTGGCCGAGCGCCGAAAGATTCATGTCGACGCTGGTTAGCGGCGGCCGTGCCGCGTCGGTCATCACGCCCCAGTTGTCGAAGCCTGAGACCGCCACCTCGCCCGGCACCGCGATGCCGCGCTCGCGCAGCGCATCGACGACGCCGCGCGCGATCTGGTCATTGCCGCAGAAGATCGCGTCGGGTCGCTCGGCCTTGCCGTCGAACAGCGCCTTGACCGCATCGCGCCCCCATTCCTCGGTCCACTGGCCCGAGAGATAGAATTCCGGATGCTCGGTCAGCCCCGCCTCGGCGAGCGCGGACAAGTATCCGCGGCGCCTGAGCTGCACCGCCTCGAACCGCTCCGGCCCGGTGATATGGGCAATGCGCCGCGCCCCGATTTCCCCGAGGTGCTTGACCGCCAGCCGCGCCCCGCCCTCGTCGTCGGGGAGAAGGCTGAGCGAGTCGCGATCGTCGGCCTGCGAGAACACGTAGATCACCGGCAGCCCGGCCGGGAGTGGGCCCACCGGCGGCCGCTTGTCGGCGCGCCGCGCCGTCACCACCAGCCCGTCGATGCGCTTGCCCAACAACTGGTCGAGATGCTGCCGCTCGCGCCCCGGATCGTCGGTGGCGTTGCACATGAAGATGGCGATGCCCTGGTCGGCGAACTGCTCCTCGAGCGCCTGGAAGATCGGCAGGGTGAAGCGGCCGAACGAGTCGGTCGAGATGATCCCCACCGTCATCGAGCGGGTGCGATGGAGGCTCTGCGCCATGTCGTTGGGCCGGTAGCCGATCTCGCGCGCCGCCGCCGTCACCTTGTCGCGCGTTTCCTGGCGCAGCCGACCGTTCGAATTGAGCGCCTTGGACGCGGTGCCGATCGACACCCCGGCGATCCGCGCCACGTCGCGAATGGTCGGCCCATGACGGCGCGAGCGGTCTGTGCTCGAGTCCGTCATCTGTGATGTCCCGTCGCAGGCGCCCCGCGCCAACGCCGTCCCGCTACCGCCGGTGTGGAGGAGTGCGCCAAGACCGTCAGCCCTTGACCGCGCCCGACATGAAGCCGCGGACGTAGTAGCGCTGCAGCAACAGGAACAGGATCACGCAGGGCAGCGCCATCACCACGACACCGGCTTCGGTGGCGCCGTAGTTGATCACCCCCATGGTCTGTTGCCTCAAATTGGCGACCGCCACCGGCAGCGGCTGCTGGGTGGGGTCGGTGAGCATGATCAGCGGCGCGAAGAAATCGTTCCACGCCGCAAGGAACGCGAACAGCCCCACCGTCACCAGTCCGGGCACCACCGAGGGCAGCATGATCCGCCACAGCACTGCGAAGGTGCTGCAGCCGTCGATCAGCGCCGCCTCCTCGATATCGCGCGGGATCGACTCGAACGAGATGCGCATCATGTAGGTGGCGAACGGCAGCTGGAACATGGTGATCATCAGCGACACGCCGACCAGCGAATTGGCGAGGCCGATCTTGTTGAGCAGCACATAGAGCGGGATCAGCAACGTGGCGTAGGGCACCATCAGGATCGACAGGGTGAGCAGGAACAGTGCGTCGCGCCCCCAGAACTTGAAGCGCGCGAAGGCGTAGCCGCCCAGCGTCGAGATCACCAGCGTGGTGACGACCGTCAGCGCCGAGATGATGGCGCTGTTGAGCGCCACCTGCGGCAGCCCCGGGCCGAAGGTGAAGAGCCTGCCGTAGTTGCCGAAGCCGAAGCCGACGGTCTGCTCGGTGCCCGGTTGCGGGCTGACCGAGGCGAATACGCTCCACGCCAGCGGGAACAGGAAGATGATGGCGAGCCCGCCGGTGAGGACATAGTAGGGGGTGCGGCCGAGGCCGGATTGCTGCATCGGTGCCATGGTCTCAGTCCTTGTCCCCGCCGCGCAGGAACCGGAACTGCAGGGCGCTCAGCAGTACCAGCACGACGAGCACGATGAGCGACAGCGCCGCGGCGGTGCCGAGGTTCTGGCGCTGGAAGGCTTCGCGATAGATGACCTGCACCACCGTCACCGTGGTGTTGTCGGGCGCACCCTTGGTCAGGATGAAGAACTGGTCGAACGCCAGCAGCGAACCGGTGATGCAGAGGATCATCGCAAGCGACAGCGAGGGCCTCAGCAGCGGCAGCGTGATGTAGCGGAAGGTTTGCCAGCTCGTCGCGCCATCGAGCGATACCGCTTCGTAGACGTCGTCCGGGATGGCCTGGAGGCCGACGACGAGAATCAGCATGTAGAACCCGGCGAACTTCCAGACCACCAGAAACGTCGTCGACAGCAGCGCATTGAGCGAGGTGCCGAGGAAGGCAATGGGCTGGTCGATCAGCCCCAGCGCCTCGAGCGGCGGGCTGATCGGGCCGATCGCTGGGGAATAGAAACCGTAGGCGAGGAGCGACGCCGCGGCGAGGCCCAGCGACACCGGCAAGAGGAACACCGTGCGCAGCATGCCGGCCCAGCGCGTCGTCGCCTGCACCAGCAGCGCCAGCCCGAGCCCCAGCCCGAGCAGCAGCACGGTAACGATCACTGTGTATTCGATGGTGAAGATCACCGCCGGCCAGAACAGCTGGTTGCGCGTGATGGCGGCGAAATTCCGCGGGAAGTTGAGGCCCTCGTCGCCGGTCAGCAGCCCCCATTTGCTGAGCGACATCTTCGCCACCAGCACCAGCGGGGTGAGGAAGAGGACGATGATGAAGATGATGGTCGGGATCGTGTAGACGAACCCCATCAGCTGCCGGCGCAGCACGTGGCTCACGCGCCGGCTGAGGCGAACCTCCGGCAGGTCGGGGGTTATGGACGTCGTAGCCACGGCAATTCCTCGCCTTGGGCGGCGGCACGGTTCCTGTCGCGGGAACCGTGCCGCACCCTCCGTCGGGTTACTGGTTGAGCGAGTCGTTCATCGCTTCGTTGTTGGCGTCGATATTGGCGCCATCACCGAACACCGCGTCGCGCATCAGCACAAGCCACGGCCCCTGCGGGTCGTTGAAGGTGGCGCCGAAGTTCCGCGCGAGCGGGGTCTGCCCCTTGGCGGCGATCTCGTTGAACAGCACGAGGCGCGGATCGGCGGCGCTGTACTTGTTGTTGGCGAGGTCGGAGCGGGTCAGCACGTTGCCGTTCTTGGCCACCACTTCCACCTGGGCCTCTTCGCTCTGCAGCCAGGCGATGAAGTTCCAGGCCGCGTCGGCCTTCTTGCTGTCGCGCGAGATGCCGATGTCGTCGCCGCCGATGAAGGTCGACTGGCCGCCCTTGAGGCCGGCGATCGGCGTCACCCCGATATCGGCGTCGGCGAGTGCGCCGCCGGAGAGCCCGACGAGCGTCGCCGGCATCGGCATGACACCGATGGTGCCCTTGGGGAAGTACGAGGTCCAGGTCGGGCCGGCCTCGTTCTGGGTGTCGGGCATCGGCGCGATGCCGTCCGCGGCGAGATCATGGAAGACCTTGAAGATCGCCTTCCACTCCTCGCTGTTGGCATGCGACTCGGTGCCTTCGGGGTTCATGATCGTCTCCCCGTCGGCCCAGGCGATCGGGAACCAGGTGAAGACCTCGCAGCCGCCGCAATTGCCGCCCCAGAAGGTGCCGTAAACGCCGTTGCCCAGCTTGGCCACGGCGCGCGCCTGGTCGGAGAATTCCTGCAGCGTCGTCGGTCCCTTCTCGGGATCGAGGCCGGCTTCCTTGTAGAGCTTCTTGTTCCACATCCAGACCGAGAGGTCCGCGACGAAGGGCATGCCGTATTTCTTGCCTTCCCAGGTCGCCACATTGATGCCGGCCTGCGCCACCTTGTCGATGTCGGGCATGGCGTTGATCTTGTCGGTGATGTCCTGGAACAGGCCGGCCGAGGTCCAGTTCGGCATGAACACGACGTCCGCCGAGAACAGGTCGGGGAGGCCGTTGGCCGCCGCCGCAGCGCCTACCTTGGTCTGGTAGTCGTCGGTGACGACATAGGTCGCGGTGACCTGGTTCTTGTGCGTGGCGTTATACGCCTGGATCAACTGATCGGCGCGGGCCTCCGTCGCGGCGCGCGTCCAGAGGGTCAACGTCGTCCCATCATCGACGCCCAGTGGATCGGCGGACTGGGCGATCGCCGGCGTCGCGAACAACAGCGCAGCAAGCGCAGTCGCCTTGGTCAATTCGAGCAGTTTCATCAGTTCCTCCCTGATTGATGGTTCATGCCCGCCGGCTTCCGCCGCCACGGGCTCCTCCCTTGGGCAAATTCAAGAAAAGCTTTTCCTGTTTTTCCGCCGCCTGCACTTGATGGCAGGTCGGCGATCGAGGAAAAGCCTTTCGCGGGGCAATTCGGTCGCACGTTTCATGGCTGTGCGCAAGCCGTTGGGAAAAGCTTTTCTTAATCAGCCGCCAGTCTCGGACCGCTGCTCTCAGTACATCCCCAAGGCCTTCAGCTCGGTCACCCAATCGGTGACGTTGGCCACTGCCCGCTCCTCCGGCAAAAATCCCTCCGCCAGTTCTGCGAGGCGCAAGGCCGAGGAGTAGAGTATCACCAGATCGCGGTTGACGCTGAACCGCGCCAGTTCCTCGTAGCGCTCGATGATCCTGAGCGTCAGGTCGGCAGAAATCCAGTTCGAATAGCTGAGGTCCCGGTGGCGCGAGCCGAAGCCCGAGTCGGCAAAGTCGAACACTCCGTTGAGGAGCCCCGTCGCGTGGTCGAACGCCATGT
>NZ_JAQGJL010000036.1 GCF_028290645.1 Devosia sp.
GCCGAGCGCATCCTCAAGGAGATCATCGAGCGGCTCGGCTTCCTCGACAATGTCGGACTCGACTATCTCAACCTCGATCGCACCTCCGGCACCTTGTCCGGCGGCGAGAGCCAGCGCATCCGCCTCGCCTCGCAGATCGGTTCTGGCCTCACAGGCGTGCTCTACGTGCTCGACGAGCCGTCGATCGGCCTGCACCAGCGCGACAATGCGCGGCTGCTCGATACGCTGCGAAGGCTACGCGATCTCGGCAACACGGTGATCGTCGTCGAGCATGACGAGGACGCCATCCTCACTGCCGACTATGTCGTCGATATCGGGCCGGGCGCCGGCGTCCATGGCGGGCACATCGTCGCCGAGGGCACGCCGCAGGAGGTCATCCGCAACCCCAGGAGCATCACCGGGCAGTATCTCAGCGGGGCGCTCAGCATCCCGATGCCGGTGGAACGGCGCAAGCAGTCGAAGACCAAGAAGCTCCATATCGACGGCGCGACGGGCAACAATTTGAAGGACGTGTCGGTCGATGTGCCGCTGGGCAACTTCGTCGCCGTCACCGGTGTGTCCGGCGGCGGCAAGTCGACACTGATGATCGACACCATGTACCAGGCGATCGCCCGGCGACTGAACGGCGCCCGGGTGATCCCGGCGCCGCACAACCACCTCACCGGACTCGAGTTCCTCGACAAGGTGATCGACATCGACCAGTCGCCGATCGGGCGCACCCCGCGCTCCAACCCCGCGACCTATACCGGCGCCTTCACCCCGATGCGCGAGTGGTTCGCCGGTCTGCCGGAGAGCAAGGCGCGTGGCTACGGGCCGGGCCGGTTCTCGTTCAACGTCAAGGGCGGGCGCTGCGAGAAGTGCGAGGGCGACGGCGTCATCAAGATCGAGATGCACTTCCTGCCCGACGTCTATGTCACCTGCGAAGTCTGCAAGGGCCACCGCTACAACCGCGAGACCCTCGAAGTGCAGTTCAAGGGCAAGTCGATCGCCGACGTGCTCGACATGACCATCGACGAGGCGGTGGATTTCTTCGCCGCTGTGCCGTCGATCCGCGAGAAGTTCGCGACGCTGCAGCGGGTCGGGCTCGGCTACGTGAAGGTCGGCCAGCCGGCGACGACGCTCTCGGGCGGCGAGGCGCAGCGCGTCAAGCTGTCGAAGGAACTCTCGAAGCGCGCCACCGGCCGGACGCTCTACATGCTGGACGAGCCGACCACCGGGCTCCACTTCCACGATATCGCCAAGCTCCTCGAAGTCCTCCACGAGCTGGTCGATACCGGCAACACCGTAGTGGTGATCGAGCACAATCTCGAAGTCATCAAGACCGCGGACTGGGTGATCGACATGGGCCCGGAGGGCGGCGACGGCGGCGGCCAGGTGGTCGGCGTCGGCACCCCCGAGGACATCGCGGCGAACCCGCGCTCACACACCGGACGCTTCCTCAAGGAAGTGATGGAACGCCGCCCGCAGCGAACTGCCGCGGAGTAAGCTTCGGGCGCGTGGGGGAGAAATACCTCACCGCCCTACCCCCGTGTCATCCCCGCGAAAGCCGGAATCCATCTAGCTATGGGCGCGAGTAATGAGGTAGGTCCCCGGTTTCGCGAGCGTTGAAACCGAGGCAAGCGGGGGACCCAGCCGCAACGCGCCCCGCACCGTGAACATGACAGCAGAATGAATTTTGCCATGCGCTCTACGCATGTCGGCACTGAGTTTTCACTGGCGTGTGCCGGCCGGCAAATCAGCTCATGCTAC
Organism: Devosia sp.; assembly: GCF_028290645.1. Classification (GTDB taxonomy): domain Bacteria; phylum Pseudomonadota; class Alphaproteobacteria; order Rhizobiales; family Devosiaceae; genus Devosia_A. The sequence continues at coordinate 1,750 of NZ_JAQGJL010000036.1, forward strand.
TTTGGTCGTGATCCGGAAAGGGAAACGCCATGTTTGTTCGAGCCGTCTGGCGCATGAGGCGACTGGTCGACATCAAGCAGACGTTGCGGGAACTGGACGTCCCTACCACCCGTGATGCCCTTGGGCTTTCGGGCACCGACTTCCAGAAGATGACCCGCGGGCTGTTCGACCGCTAAGCTTCACAAACGCCACCCCTACGAGAATGGCCGTCAGGTGCCCGGCGGCCATTTTCTTGTTGCCCGAGATGAAGCAATCGTGAACGCGATCGGTTAAAGCCATGCGCTACACGCATAACGGTACTGAGAGTTTCCCATCTGCTCATTCCAGCCGACCAGGACTACTTCTCCAACTGTAGACGAAAGGAGACTTGCAAATGGGTATTCGCACCACGCTGAAGAAGTGGGCCGCATATCAGCAGACCGTCCGTGAGCTCAATGCTCTCGACACCCGTCAGCTGAGCGATCTCGGCATCACTCGCACCGACATTCAGCGTATCGCCCGTGACCATGCGCGCACCATCTAACGGTTCGCTTCCTGGTCCGAGATATACGCCTGCAACATAGAACGCTCGCTTCCTGATAGAAGCGGGCGTTCAGCCTTTTTGGGGCCCCGTTCCGCTAGAACGCCAGCCGGCCCACCAATTCCTCATAGGATACGTTGACCGCCTTCCTGAACGCCGCGCGCTCGTTGAGCCGCCCGTGCCAGGCCTCGACTCCCGGCAGCGACGGGCGCTCGATGTCCATGGTCGACCAGCGGTACATGGCGGCCCCGGCGACGATATCGGCGTAGGTGAGGCCCTCGCCGCCGAGATAGGGCGCCTTTGCGAGGCGCATCTCCATCATTCGGAAGCATTTCACCGAGGCCGCGAGGGCTTTGGCGATCGCACCCGCGTCCTGCTGCGCCGCTGGCGTGCGGACTTTCAGCCAGAACAGGCTGATCCAGGCGGGCTGGAAGGTGGTGGCGGTCCAGTCGGTCCACTGGTCGACGACCGTGCGGTCGCGCGGCTCCACGGGGAAAAGTAGGCCGCTGCCGTATTCGGCACTGAGATAGCGAACGATGGCGTGGCTTTCCCAGATGATGAGCTCGCCGTCGCGCAGCGTCGGGACGAGGCCGTTCGGGTTCATGGTCAGATATTCCGGGGTGTCGTTGCCCCTGAAGGCGCCGCCGAGCGGAATGTGCTGATAGGGCAGTTCCAGTTCTTCGAGGGCCCAGACGGCCTTCTGCACATTGACCGAGCTCAGCCGTCCCCAAAGCGTGATGGTCATGGCAATCTCCAGAACGTTGCGTACCCCTGCCCCGCTTGCTATCTCCCGCGCCATGTCAAAACAAGATGAACCAATCCACGTGATCGGCGGTGGGCTCGCCGGCTCGGAAGCTGCCTGGCAAGCCGCCGGGGCCGGCGCCAGGGTCGTGCTGCACGAGATGCGGCCGACCCAGAAGACCGATGCGCACCAGACCGAGGGCTTTGCCGAGCTGGTCTGCTCCAACAGTTTCAGGTCGGACGACCATCGGCACAACGCCGTGGGGCTGCTGCACGAGGAGATGCGGCGCTGCGGCTCGCTGATCATGCGGGCCGCCGATGCCCATGCCCTGCCCGCCGGCGGGGCGCTCGCAGTTGATCGCGACGGGTTCTCCGATGCGGTGACCGCCGCCATCCACAACCACCCGAACATTTCGATCGAGCGCGGCGAAGTTGCCGGGCTGCCACCGGAGGACTGGCACAACGTCGTGGTGGCGACGGGACCGCTGACCTCCCCTGCCCTCGCGGCCGCGATCCAGCAGCTCACCGGCGAGGATTCGCTGGCCTTCTTCGATGCCATCGCGCCGATCGTCCACGGCGACTCGATCGACCGCGACACCGTCTGGGCGCAGTCGCGCTACGACAAGGTCGGGCCAATGGGGAACGGCGCGGACTATCTCAACTGTCCGATGACCGAGCAGCAGTACCACGACTTCGTCGATGCGCTGGTCAGCGCGCCGCTGCACGAGTTCAAGGACTGGGAAAAGGTGCCCTATTTCGACGGCTGCCTGCCGATCGAGGTGATGGCCGAGCGCGGCCGCGACACCCTGCGCTGGGGGCCGATGAAGCCGGTTGGGCTCACCAATCCGCGCGATCCGCTGGTGAAGCCGCACGCCATCGTGCAGCTCAGGCAGGACAATGCGTTGGGCACGCTGTGGAACATGGTCGGGTTCCAGACCAAGATGCGCTACGGCATCCAGGCGGAGATCTTCCGCATGATCCCCGGCCTCGAAAACGCGCAGTTCGCGCGGCTGGGCGGCTTGCACCGGAACACTTTCCTCAACTCGCCCAAGGTGCTGGGGCCGGACCTTAAACTGAAGGCGATGCCGCGGCTGCGCTTCGCCGGTCAGGTGACCGGCGTCGAGGGCTATGTGGAAAGCGCCGCCGTCGGGCTGATGGCCGGGCGCATGGCCGCGGCTGATGCGCGCGGCGAGACGCTGGCGATCCCGCCTGCAACCACGGCGATGGGCGCCTTGATCAACCACATCACCGGCGGCCACCTCGAGGCCGAGGCCTATTCGGGGGCGCGCAGTTTCCAGCCGATGAACGTCAATTTCGGCCTGTTCCCGCCGGTATCGATCACCAAGCCCGAGGGCCATGTCGGGCGGTGGAAATCGACCGAGAAGACGGTGGCCAAGCGGGAGGCGATCACCTCGCGGGCGCTCGACGACATCATGGCGTGGGCATAGGGCTCGAGGCGAACAGGGTGCCCTGGAGGTTGGCGGGCGTGCGCCTGCCGGCGTCGCTGAGATCGGCGCTCA
>NZ_JAQGJL010000411.1 GCF_028290645.1 Devosia sp.
CATCTGGAAGATCGCGCCATGCACGCCGTAGACGTTGCCGGTGAAGATGCCCATGGTCACAAAGCCCATGTGCGCCACCGAGGAATAGGCGATCAGCTTCTTGATGTCGGTCTGCACCAGGGCGATCAGCGAGGTGATGATGATCGCCGCGATCGAAAGCACGAAGACGAAGTTCGCGAACTGGTGCGAGGCATCGGGGAACATCGAGATCGAGAAGCGGATGAAGCCGTAGCCGCCGAGCTTCAGCAGGATCGCGGCAAGGATCACCGAGCCGCCGGTCGGCGCCTCGACGTGGGCTTCCGGCAGCCAGCGGTGGAACGGCCACATCGGCAGCTTCACCGCGAACGAAGCGAAGAAGCCGATCCACAGCCAGGTCTGCACCTCGGGCGGGAAATGGAAGGTCAGGAGCTTCTGGATATCGAGCGTGCCGGCCTGCCAGAACATCGCCATGATGGCGAGCAGCATCAGCACAGTGCCGGTGAAGCTATAGAAGAAAAACTTGTAGGTCGCCTGGAAGCGCCGCGCCCCGACCCAGATGCCGATGATCAGGAACATCGGGATCAGCGTCCCCTCGAAGAACACATAGAACAGCGCCAGGTCGAGCGTCGCGAAGGCGCCGATCATGAACGTCTCGAGGACGAGGAAGACGATCAGGTACTCCTTCACGCGCGTGGTGATGGAGGTCCAGCTCGAGAGGATCACCGCCGGCATCAGCACCGCGGTCAGTGGGATGAACAGCACCGAGATGCCATCGACGCCCATGCGGTAGCCGATCGTGTCGCCGATCCAGGGGTAGTTCTCGACGAACTGGAAGCCGGTGTTCGCGGGATCGAACAGGTACCAGAGGTAGAGGCTCAGCGCCGCCGTCACCAGCGTCACCGCGAGCGCCACCCAGCGCGCGAGGTTCGTCGAAGCCTCGTCGCGGCCCCCGACGAACAGCAGCAGCAACGCGCCTAGCGTCGGCAGGAAGGTGATGACCGTCAGAAGGTGGTCACTGAAGATCATCCCAGAAGTCCCCCGGCAGCGATGGCCCAGGTGAGCAGCGCCGCGATCCCGATAAGCATGGCGAAAGCGTAGTGGTAGAGGTAGCCGGACTGGAGCTTCACGACCCGGCCGGTGATGTCCTTCACCCGGTTGCCGAGGCCCTCGGTGAGGGTCTTGTCGACCAGCTGGTCATCGAAGCCCTTCCAGAGCGCGTTGCCCAGCCAGAACGCCGGCTTGACGAAGATGCGGTCGTAGAGCTCGTCGAAGTACCACTTGTTGAGCAGGAACAGGTAGAGCCCCGGATTGGCATGGGCCAGCCGCTTCGGCGCCGCCGGATCGCGGATGTACATCTGGTACGCCGCCACGAAGCCCAGCACCATCGCCACCGTAGCCGACCACTTCACCCAAAGCGGCACGCCATGGGCGGCCTCGACGAGCTCCGGGGAGACTACCAGCGAGCCCTGGAAGAAATGTGCGATGTGCTCGGCATGGCCCAGGAACGCGTCGTTGAAGAACACGCCCGCCAGCACCGCGCCCGCGGCGAGGATGTAGAGCGGAACCAGCATGACGGGCGGACTCTCATGCGCGTTGTCGTAGGCGCTGCCGTGATGCCCGTGATCGTCATGGCTGTGATCTGCGTGCGCATCCTGGCCGTGGTGCGTCCCCCGCGGCTCGCCATGGAAGGTGAGGTGGATGAGGCGCCACGAATAGAAGCTGGTGAATAGCGCAGCGATCACCAATGCCCAGAAGGCGATGTAGCCGGTGGACCCACCCGCCGCGTAGGCGACTTCGATGATCCCGTCCTTCGAGAAGAAACCGGCGAAGCCGAGCGGCGTCCCCGGGATGCCGACGCCAGTCAGCGCCAGCGTACCGATGATCATCAGCCAGTAGGTGATCGGGATCTTTTTGGCCAACCCACCCATGTTCCGCATGTCCTGCTCGTGGTGCATCGCGTGGATAACCGAGCCGGCGCCGAGGAACAGCAGCGCCTTGAAGAAGGCGTGGGTGAAGAGGTGGAAGATGCCTGCCGAGTAAACCCCTGCCCCGAGCGCCACGAACATGTAGCCGAGCTGCGAACAGGTCGAATAGGCGATGACGCGCTTGATGTCATTCTGGACGAGGCCGACGGTCGCGGCAAAGAACGCCGTCATCGCGCCGACCAGCATCACCACGGTCATGGCGAACTCGGAGGCCTCGAACAGCGGCGACAGCCGCGCCACCATGAACACGCCGGCGGTGACCATGGTCGCTGCGTGGATGAGGGCCGAGACCGGGGTCGGGCCTTCCATGGCGTCGGGCAGCCAGGTGTGGAGCAGGAACTGCGCCGACTTGCCCATGGCGCCCATGAACAGCAGCAGGCACACCACGGTCATGGCGTGGAAGTCCCAGCTGAGGAAATGGATGGTCGCCTCGGCCCTTTCCGGCACGGCATGAAAGGCGCCGTCGAAATCGAGATGGCCGAGCACCACGAACGCCGCGAAGATGCCGAGCGCGAAGCCGAAATCGCCGACGCGGTTGACGACGAACGCCTTGATCGCCGCGGCGTTGGCGGACTCCCGCGTGTACCAGAAGCCGATCAGCAGGTAGGACGCGAGGCCCACGCCTTCCCAGCCGAAGAACATCTGCAGGAAATTGTCAGCCGTCACCAGCATCAGCATGGCGAAGGTGAAGAGCGACAGATAGGCGAAGAAGCGCGCGCGATGCGGATCGTCGGCCATGTAGCCGATCGAATAGACGTGGACGAGGCTCGAGACCGTGGTCACCACTACCAGCATCACCGCCGTCAGCGTGTCGACGCGCAGGATCCAGCGCATGTCGAGGTCGCCCGAGACGATCCAGCGGAATATCTCCACCTTGCTTGCCTCGGCATGCCCCGCGGCCTCGGCCACTTCCGGCGCGAACCAGTAGTTGGAAAAGTCGATCCAGCTCAGCACCGCGGCAGCGATGAGCAGCCCGGTGGTGATGTACTCGCTGGTCCGGTGGCCGATGATCCGGCCCAGGAGGCCTGCAATCAGCGCCCCGACCAGCGGGAAGAATACGATGGCCTGGATCACTTGCGGTCAGCCCTTCAGGGAGTTGACGTCTTCCACGGCAATGGTGCCGCGGTTGCGATAGTAGACGACGAGGATGGCGAGCCCGATGGCCGCCTCTGCGGCAGCGACCGTGAGAATCAGCAGCGCGAACACCTGTCCGGCCAGATCGCCCAGTTGCGCCGAGAACGCCACGAAATTGATGTTGACCGCGAGCAGGATCAGCTCGACCGACATCAGGATGACGATGATGTTCTTGCGATTGAGGAAAATCCCGAACACGCCGAGCGTGAAGAGGATCGCGCCAACCGCGAGGTAGTGGCCGATGCCGATGCCTGTTGCTGCCAGCATTTAGAGCCCCTGCCCCGTTTTGACCTTGACCAGTTCCGTAGCTTCCGAGCGCTTGCGCCCGGTCTGGCGGAACACGTCCTGCCGCTTGACGTTCGGCTTGTGCCTGAGCGTCAGGACGATCGCGCCGATCATCGCCACCAGCAGCACCCCGCCGGCCAGCTCGAACAGGAACACGTAGCGCGTGTAGAGCAGCTGCCCGATGGCGCGGGTGTTCTGGATGCCGGCATCGATCGGCACCATGGCCGACGCTTCGACTCCCGTGGGGAGGACGAAGCTGCCGCCGACCAGCAGCAGCTCGAGCAGGAGGATCACGCCGACCACGACGCCCACCGGCGCGTATTGCAGCATGCCCTGGCGCATCGAGGCGAAATCCACGTCGAGCATCATGGTGACGAACAGGAACAGCACCGCGACGGCGCCGACATAGACGACGATCAGGATCAGCGCCAGGAACTCGGCGCCGGCGAGCATGAACAGGCCGGCCGAGTTGACGAACGCCAGGATCAGGAACAGCACCGAGTGTACGGGATTGCGCGCCGCGATCACCATCAGCGCCGAGGCGACGGTGATGGTGGCGAACACGTAGAAGAAGAACAGCGGCAGCGTCATCTCGATCCCTTACCGGTACGGCGCATCGGCGACGAGGTTGGCCGCGATCTCGCGCTCCCAGCGATCGCCATTGGCAAGCAGCTTCTCCTTGGAGAAATAGAGTTCCTCGCGGGTCTCGGTGGCGAACTCGAAGTTCGGCCCCTCGACGATGGCGTCGACCGGGCAGGCCTCCTGGCAGAAGCCGCAATAGATGCACTTCACCATGTCGATGTCGTAGCGCACCGTGCGGCGGGTCCCGTCGTTCTGGCGCGGACCGGCCTCAATAGTGATGGCCTGCGCCGGGCAGATGGCCTCGCAGAGCTTGCAGGCGATGCAGCGCTCTTCGCCATTCGGATAGCGGCGCAACGCGTGCTCGCCCCGGAAGCGCGGCGAATACGGGATCTTCTCGAAGGGGTAGTTGATGGTCTTCTTGGGCGAGAAGAAGTACCGCATCGCGAGGAAGAACGCGCCGACGAATTCCCTCAGAAGCAGGCCGTTTAGGAACTGGGCAAAGCGCATCAGACGGCACCTCCGTGCCAGCCCCAGCCGGTGAGCTGGAGAACGGTGGCGACGATGACCACCATAAGCAGTGAGATCGGCAGGAACACCTTCCAGCCGATGCGCATCAGCTGGTCGTAGCGGTAGCGCGGCACGATCGCCTTGGCCATCGCGAACATGAAGAACACCGCGCAGAGCTTGAGGACGAACCAGACGATGCCCGGGATCCAGGTGAACGGCGGCACCTCTATCGGGGCGACCCAGCCCCCGAGGAACAGGATCGTCGTCATCGCGCACATCAGGATGATGGCGATGTATTCGCCGAGCATGAACAGCAGGTACGGGGTCGAGGAATACTCGACCATGTAGCCCGCGACGAGCTCGGACTCGCCTTCCGGCAGATCGAAGGGCGGCCGGTTCGTCTCGGCCAGCGCCGAGATGTAGAAGATGACGAACATCGGGAACAGCGGCAGCCAGTACCAGTTCAGCACGCTGAGCCACGGCACGCCGAGCATGGTGGCGATGCCGCCCGACTGCTGGGCAAGGACCACGTCGGTGAGGTTGAGCGAGCCCGCGACCAGCAGCACCGTGATGATCACGAGGCCGATCGAGACCTCGTAGCTGACCATCTGGGCGGCCGAGCGCAGCGCGCCGAGGAAGGCGTACTTGCTGTTCGAGGACCAGCCGCCGATGATGATGCCGTATACCCCGAGCGAGGAAATGGCGAAGATGTAGAGGACGCCGACATTGATGTTGGCGAGCGCGAGGCCCGCGCCGAACGGGATCACCGCATAGGCCGAGAGCGCGAGGATCGAGGTCACCAGCGGCGCGAGGATGAACAGCACCTTGTCCGAACTCGCCGGGATCACCGGCTCCTTGAGCACGAACTTCAACAGGTCCGCGAAGCTCTGCAGCAGGCCGAAGGCGCCCACCACGTTCGGGCCCCGGCGCAGCTGCACCGCCGCCCAGATCTTGCGGTCGGCGAGGAGGATGTAGGCGGTGAAGATCAGCAGCGCGACGAGGAGCAGCAGCCCCTTGTAGACGAACCCGACCTCTGAGCCCCAACCGAAGATCGGGATGCCGAGCAGGTAGTCCAGCGCTGAAACGACGAAATCCATCTGGGCCCCTTACTCCGCTGCCTGCCGGAGACCGGCCTGCAGCGCGGCGCATTCACCCATCGTCGCGGACGCCCGTGCGATCGGGTTGGTGAGGTAGAAATCGCCGATCGGCGAGGTGAAGGTCGCGGATTTGGTCTTGATCGCGGCGCCCGCCAGCTTCTTGACGTCGTCCACCGAACCGGCGGCGATCTGGTCGAGGCGGCCGAGATGCGGGAACTCGGCGTAGATCGCGGCGCGGAGGCTGGTCAGCGAGTTGAACGGCAGCGGGATGCCGAGGACGCCCGACAGGGCGCGGAAGATCGCCCAGTCTTCCTTGGCTTCGCCCGGCGGGAACACGGCACGCTCGGCGAGCTGCACGCGGCCCTCGGTGTTGACGTAGGTGCCGGATTTCTCGGTGTAGGTCGCGGCTGGGAGGATGACGTCGGCGCGGTGGGCGCCCTTGTCGCCGTGGGTGCCGACATAGACGACGAAGGCCTTGCCCATCGCCGAGGTGTCGTACTCATCGGCGCCGAGCAGGAACAGCACGTCGAGCTTGCCCTCGCCGGCGAGGCCGATCTGGTCGGCCGAGCAGACACCGCCATTGTGCGGCACGAAGCCGATATCGAGCCCGCCGACGCGGCCGGCGGCGTTGTGCAGCATGGCGAAGCCGTTCCAGCCCTCGGCGACGCCGGCGCCGGTGACGAGCTTGGCGGCCAGCGCAATGGTGTCGCGGCCGATCTGCTTCGAATGCGCGGCGCCATGCGATACGGCGCCCTCGCCCACGATGATCAGCGGCTTGGTGGCCTTGGCGAGGACCTCGCCGAAGCTACCCTTGCCGGCGACGAGGTCGGTCAGCGCCGAGAAGCCGTTGCCCAGGTACTCGTACTTGTAGGTGAGGTCGGCGTTGTCGCCGATCACGGCGATCGGCGTGCCCTTGGCTCGCCAGGCCTTGCGGATGCGGGCGTTGAGCACCGAGGCCTCGCGGCGGGGGTTCGCCCCGATGATCAGGATGGCGTCGGCTTCTTCGATGCCCGCGATGGTGGGGTTGAAGATATAGGCCGAGCGCGGCATCGAGGCGTCGATCCCCGACATCGGCGGGCGGCTGTCGGTCATGCCCGAGCCGAGCGCGGTCATCAGCGCCTTGAGCGCGTACATGTCCTCGACCGAAGCGAGATCGCCGGCGATGGCGCCGATCTTGTTGCCGCCGCCCGATGCCTTGATGGCCTTGGCGATTGCTGAGAACGCCTCGTCCCATGAGGCCGGCTTCAGCTTGCCACCGGAGCGGACGTAGGGCTGGTCGAGCCGCTGGCTCTTGAGGCCATCCCAGACGAAGCGGGTCTTGTCCGAGATCCACTCCTCGTTGATTGCCTCGTTGACGCGCGGCAGGATGCGCATTACTTCGCGGCCGCGGCTGTCGACGCGGATGTTGGAGCCGACGGCGTCCATCACGTCGATGGACTCGGTCTTCACCAGCTCCCACGGACGGGCCTGGAAGGCGTAGGGCTTGGAGGTCAGCGCGCCGACCGGGCAAAGGTCGATGATGTTGCCCTGCAGCTCGCTCGACAGCGCCTGTTCGAGGTAGCTCGTGATCTCGGCATCCTCGCCGCGGCCGAGCAGGCCCATCTCGGCAATGCCGGCGACTTCGGTGGTGAAACGGACGCAGCGCGTGCAATGGATGCAGCGGTTCATCGACGTCTTGACCAGCGGCCCGAGATACTTGTCGTCGACGGCGCGCTTGTTCTCGGCGTAGCGGTTCTTGTCCACGCCGTAGGCCATGGCCTGGTCCTGCAGGTCGCACTCGCCGCCCTGGTCGCAGATCGGGCAATCGAGCGGGTGGTTGATGAGCAGGAACTCCATCACCCCTTCGCGGGCCTTCTTGACCATCGGGGTGTTGGTGAAAATTTCCGGCGGCTCGCCGTTCGGGCCGGGACGGAGGTCGCGCACGCCCATCGCGCAGCTGGCCTGCGGCTTCGGCGGCCCGCCCTTCACTTCGATCAGGCACATCCGGCAATTGCCGGCGACCGACAGGCGCTCATGGTAGCAGAAGCGCGGAATCTCGGCGCCTGCGGCCTCGGCGGCCTGCAGCAGCGTGTAGTAGTCCGGAACCTCGACGAGTTGGCCGTCGACTTTGATATTGGCCATTTCTTACTCCGCCGCGATCGACGGCACGGCGCCGTCGCTGGTCGAGCTGTAGGTGTAGGCGTCGATGCGCGCCTCGATGACGGGGCGGAAATTGCGGATCAGGCCCTGGATCGGCCATGCCGCGGCGTCGCCGAGCGCACAGATGGTGTGGCCTTCGACCTGCTTGGTCACTTCGAACAGCATGTCGATCTCGCGCTTCTGGGCGCGGCCCTCGACCATGCGCTCCATGACGCGCATCATCCAGCCGGTGCCCTCGCGGCACGGCGTGCACTGTCCGCAGCTCTCGTGCTTGTAGAAGGCCGAGAGCCGCCAGATCGCCTTGATGATATCGGTGGACTTGTCCATGACGATCACCGCGGCGGTGCCGAGCGACGAGCCCACTTCGCGCAGCCCGTCGAAATCCATGACCGCATGGCGGATCTTTTCGCCCGGCACACACGGCACCGAGGCGCCGCCCGGGATCACGGCGAGGAGGTTATCCCAGCCGCCGCGGATACCGCCGCAATGCTTCTCGATCATCTCTTCGAAGCTGATGCCCATGGCTTCTTCGAAGGTCGCAGGCTTGTTCACGTGACCCGACACGCACATCAGCTTGGTGCCAGTATTGTTGGCGCGGCCGATGCCGGCGAACCAGGCGCCGCCGCGGCGGAGGATTTCCGGCACCACGGCGATCGACTCGACGTTGTTCACCGTGGTCGGGCAGCCATAGACGCCCATTGCCGCCGGGAACGGTGGCTTTAGCCGCGGCTGGCCCTTCTTGCCCTCGAGGCTCTCGAGCAGCGCCGTCTCCTCGCCGCAGATATAGGCGCCGGCGCCGTGGTGGACGATGATGTCGAAGTCCCAGCCGTTCTTGTTGTTCTTGCCGATCAGCCGCGCGTCATAGGCCTGCTGCACTGCCGCTTCGAGGTGGTGGCGCTCGCGGATGAACTCGCCGCGCACATAGATGATCGCCACATGCGCATCCATGGCCCGGCCGGCAAGCAGGCAGCCTTCGACCAGGTGGTGCGGGTCATGCCGCAGGATCTCGCGATCCTTGCAGGTGCCGGGCTCGGACTCGTCGGCATTGACGACGAGATAATGCGGCCGGCCGTCGGAGACCTTGGGCATGAAGGTCCACTTGAGCGCCGTGGGGAACCCTGCCCCGCCACGCCCGCGCAGTCCCGAACCCTTGACCTCGTTGGTGATCCAGTCACGGCCGCGCTCGATGAAAGTCGCGGTATCCTGCCACGCGCCGCGAGAAATGGCGCCTTCGAGGCCCCAGTCGCCCGTGCCGTAGAGATTGGTGAAGATGCGGTCCTGGTCCTGAAGCATCAGACGTCACTCTCCGGCTTTTTCGCCTTGCGGCCCGTTTCGCGTGTCGGCGACACTCCGCCGACCTGCGGCTCGGCGTCCGCCGCATTGCGGCGACGCGGCTTGCCAGGCGCCTTGCCGGCATCGATCTTGCCCGCCGGAGACTCCGCCCCGGTCGCATCCTCGCGCATCGCCCGATTGGGCTCGCCGTCGGCATTGGCCGCCACATCGGCCTTGAGCCGTTCCGCTTCCGCGGCAGCCATCGGCGCCTTCGGAGAGCCCGGGGGGCCCTTCAGCCCGGGCGCCGCTTCGTCCGGCACCGCACCGGTCTTGCGACCCGGCTTGGTCGGCGCGTTGGTCGCGGCTTCCAGAGGCTTGGTAGCGACGGGAGCGGCGGCGGCCGGAGCCGGGGTGGCAACCGCTGCGCCCGGAGCGGGTGCGGGCTCCGGCGGCGGCGGGAACGGCTTGTAGGTGCGCCTGGCGGTCGGCGGTTCGAGCAGGGTCGTCTGGCCACCCTCGGCGGCGCCGAACTGGCGGGCGATCTGCGGGCCGGGCTTGACTTCGCTGCCCCTGCCGGCGGCAAACTTGTCGAGCAGCGTCTCGAAGCTCTCGACCGATAGGTCTTCGTAGGCGTCGTTGCCGATCATCACCATCGGCGCGTTCACGCAGGCTCCGAGGCACTCGACCTCTTCCCAGCTCAGCGTGCCCTCGGCATTGGTCTCGAACGGCTCGTGGTTGATACGGTGCTGGCAAACCTCGCGCAGGTCTTCGGCGCCGCGCAGCATGCACGGCGTCGTGCCGCAGATCAGGATGTGCGCGTTGGTGCCCACCGGCTTCAGCAGGAACTGGGTGTAGAACGTCGCGACCTCGAGCACCCGGATGTAGGCCATGCCCAGCATCCTGGCGACAGCCTCGATCGAGGCACGGGTGACCCAGCCCTCCTGCTCCTGGGCGCGCCACAGGATCGGGATCACGGCCGATTGCTGCCGGCCGGCGGGGTACTCGGCGATCTTCTTTTCGGCCCAGCGCTGGTTCTCCGCCGTGAAGGCGAAGGTCGGCGGCTGGACGGCATCATCAGCTAGACGGCGGGCGGACATTACCGATCGACCTCACCAAACACGATATCGAGCGAACCGAGGATGGCGGCGACGTCAGCCAGCATGTGCCCCCGGCAAAGGAAATCCATGGCCTGCAGGTGGGCAAAGCCCGGCGCGCGGATCTTGCAGCGGTACGGCTTGTTGGTGCCGTCGCTGACCAGGTAGACGCCGAACTCGCCCTTGGGCGCCTCGACCGCGGCGTAAACCTCGCCGGCCGGCACCTTGTAGCCTTCGGTGTAGAGCTTGAAGTGATGGATCAGCGCTTCCATCGACTGCTTCATCTCGGCGCGCTTCGGCGGCACCACCTTGCCGTCGGTCGAGGACACAGGCCCCTGCCCGCCCGGCGAATTCAGCAGGTCGAGCACCTGCTTCATGATCCGGATGGACTGGCGCATCTCGTCCATGCGGACGAGGTAGCGATCGTAGCAGTCGCCGTTCTTGCCGACGACCACGTCGAATTCGAGCTGGTCGTAGCACTCGTAGGGCTGGGCCTTGCGCAGGTCCCAGGCATCGCCCGAGCCGCGCACCATCACGCCCGAAAAGCCCCACTTCCAGGCATCCTCGGCGCTCACCACGCCGATGTCGGCGTTGCGCTGCATGTAGATGCGGTTGCCGGTCAAGAGGCCCTCGAGATCGTCGAGCACCTTGAGGAACGGATCGCAGAACGCGCCGATATCGTCGATCAGCGCCTGTGGCAGGTCCTGATGGACGCCGCCCGGACGGAAGTACGCCGCATGCATGCGACTGCCCGAAGCGCGCTCGTAGAAGATCATCAGCTTTTCGCGCTCATCGAACCCCCACAGCGGCGGGGTCAGTGCGCCGACGTCCATCGCCTGCGTGGTGGCGTTGAGCATGTGCGACAGGAGCCGCCCGATTTCGGCATAGAGCACGCGGATCAGCTGGCCGCGGAACGGCACTTCCAGCCCGAGCAGCTTTTCCACCGCGAGGCAGAACGCGTGCTCCTGGTTCATCGGGGCCACGTAGTCGAGCCGATCGAAATACGGGATGGCCTGGAGATACGTCTTGGTCTCGATCAGCTTCTCGGTGCCGCGATGCAGCAGCCCGATATGCGGATCAACGCGCTCGACGACCTCGCCGTCGAGCTCGAGGATCAAGCGCAGCACGCCGTGCGCCGACGGGTGGATCGGCCCGAAGTTGATCGTGAAATTGCGAACGTCGACTTCGGACATCAGTTCTTCGCCTTCTCGTCCCCGGGCAGCACGTAGTCAGTGCCCTCCCACGGTGACAGATAATCGAACTGCCGGAACTCCTGCGGCAGCTTCACGGGCTCGTAAACCACGCGCTTGCGCTCTTCGTCGTAGCGCACCTCGACATAGCCGGTGGTCGGGAAATCCTTGCGCAGCGGATAGCCGTCGAAGCCGTAGTCGGTGAGGAGGCGACGGAGATCCGGGTGCCCGGTGAACAGGATGCCGAACAGATCGTAGGTCTCGCGCTCGAACCAGTCGGCGCCCGGAAATATGCCGGTGATCGACGGCACGGGCTTGGTGTCGTCGGTGGTGAGCTTCAGCCGGATGCGCACGTTCTGCTTCGGGCTCAGCAGGTGGTAGACCACGTCGAAGCGCTCGTCGCGCTCGGGATAGTCCACGCCGCACACATCGGTGATCGAGATGAACGCCTCGTGGTCGTGGAGGAACGTCACCACGTCGATGATCGCTTCGCGCTCCACCAGCAGCGTCAGCTCGCCATAGGCCAGCTTGTGGTCGATGACCTTGTCGCCGAGTGCATTGCGCGCACGTTCAGCGAGCGCCGCGAGCGGGGAAGGAATGGGGCCGTCGGTCATGGCCGGTCCTAACGTTCGATCGTGCCGGTGCGGCGAATTTTCTTCTGCAGCAGCAGGATGCCGTACAGCAGCGCCTCGGCCGTGGGCGGGCACCCGGGGACATAGATGTCCACCGGCATCACGCGGTCGCAGCCGCGC
>NZ_JAQGJL010000013.1 GCF_028290645.1 Devosia sp.
ATCAAGTCCGAGGATGACGGTGGTTGGGGTGGGATTGGGGCAGGAATGGAGGGGACTGAGGTAACAGACCCAGCGCAAGGTGCACCCCCCTCCACCGGCCTATGGCCGGTCCCCCTCCCCCGTAAACGGGAGAGGATTTCCCGACTGACAGATCAAACAAAAAGGCCCGGATCGCTCCGGGCCTTTGTCATTCGCTCCGCCGCGATCAGTGGTTGTCGCGGGGGATGCCCTGGGTTTGGGCGATGCGCTGGTAGTTGACGGCGGGCTTGAGCACGGCGCCGTTGCCGAGCTGGTCGACGAGGCCGCGCTGGATTTCCTGCCACGGGGTCTGGTGCGCCGGGTACTTGTAGCCACCTGCCGCATGCAGTTCGGCGCGGCGCTGCTCGATCTCCTCGGCGGAGATGAGGATGTCAGCTTCGCCCTTGTTGAGGTCGATGCGCACCCGGTCGCCGGTCTTGAGGATGGCGAGATTGCCGCCCGCCGCGGCTTCCGGCGAGGCATTGAGGATCGAGGGGGAGCCCGAGGTGCCGGACTGGCGGCCGTCGCCGATGCAGGCGAGCGAGGTGATGCCCTTCTTGATCAGGTAGTCGGGCGGCCGCATGTTGACGACTTCGGCGGCGCCCGGATAGCCGATCGGGCCGGCGCCGCGCATGAACAGCAGGGTGTGCTCGTCGATCTCCAGCGAGGGATCGTCGATGCGGTGGTGGTAATCCTCCGGGCCGTCGAAGACCACGGCCTTGCCCTCGAACATGTTCGGATGGACCGGGTCGTTGAGGTAGCGCTGCTTGAACTCCTCGGAGATCACCGAGGTCTTCATGATCGCCGAGTCGAAGAGGTTGCCGCGAAGGACGAGGAAGCCGGCTTCCTTCTTCAGGGCGTTGTCGAAATGGCGGATGACCTTGTGGTCCTGGATGGGAGTGTTGCGGCAGTTCTCGCCGATGGTCTTGCCGTTGACGGTGGGGGCGTTCTCGCGGATCAGGCCCTGCGACATCAGCTCGTTGACCACCGCCGGCACGCCGCCCGCATGGTAGTAGTCCTCGCCCAGATACTCGCCGGCGGGCTGCATGTTGACCAGCAGCGGCACCTTGTGGCCGTAGGTCTGGAAATCCTGCAGCTCAAGCTCGACGCCGATATGCCGGGCGATGGCCTGGATGTGGATGGGGGCGTTGGTCGAGCCGCCGATGGCCGAGTTCACCACGATGGTGTTGATGAAGTTGTCCTTGGTCAGGATGTCGGAGGGCTTCAGGTCCTCGTGCACCATTTCGACGATGCGCTTGCCGGTGCGGTAGGAGATTTCCTGGCGGTCGCGATAGGGCGCGGGGATCGCCGCGGAACCGGGGAGCTGCATGCCCAGGGCTTCGGCCAGCGAGTTCATGGTCGAGGCGGTGCCCATGGTGTTGCAGTAGCCGGTGGACGGGGCGGACGAGGCGACGAGTTCGATGAACTGCTCGTAGCCGATCTCGCCGGCGGCCATCATCTCGCGGGCCTTCCATACGATGGTGCCCGAGCCGGTGCGCTCGCCCTTGAACCAGCCGTTCAGCATCGGGCCGACCGAGAGCGCGATGGCCGGGATGTTGACAGTGGCGGCGCCCATCAGCATGGCGGGGGTGGTCTTGTCGCAGCCGATGGTCAAGACGACGCCGTCGATCGGGTAGCCGTAGAGCACTTCGACGAGGCTCAGATAGGCGAGGTTGCGGTCGAGCCCGGCGGTCGGGCGCTTGCCGGTTTCCTGGATCGGGTGGACCGGGAATTCGATGGCGATGCCGCCGGCCTCGCGGATGCCCTCGCGGACGCGCTTGGCGAGCTCGATGTGGTGGCGGTTGCAGGGCGAGAGGTCGGAGCCGGTCTGGGCGATGCCGATGATCGGCTTGCCCGACTGCAGCTCTTCGCGCGAGATGCCGTAGTTGAGATAGCGCTCGAGATAGAGCGCGGTCATGTCCGGGTTTTCCGGATTGTCGAACCAGGCGCGCGACCTCAGTTTCTTGCCGCCCTTGGCGGTCGCGCCATTACCCGAACTCATAGTGATCTCCTCAATGCAACAGGCTGTTTCGACGATCCTTAGCCCAATCCGAACGGACTGGGCAGGCATTCCTTCGATTGAGGGAGGATCGTACGGGGTGGGATGATAGAGATCGGGATATCCTGTGGCAATGGGGCTGGTTGGTGGGGGCTGGCTTGCTGGCCGGCGGGCCCGGTGGGTGTGGACCCCCACCCCTGTCCCCTCCCCCTCAACAGGGGGAGGGAGACCCTCCGGGGCTGTGTGGCATCCACGAGCACCCGCGCAAGCGGGTGTCGTTTCTCTCTCAACGGTTGGTGCTGTCGCGGGCTTCGAGGCGGATGGGTTGCAGGATAACGAGGTTGGAGATGGCTTCGCCGTTGAGCCGCTTCAGCAGCATGCGGCCGGCCTCGTAGCCCATCTCGTAGCTCGAGACGTGCAGCGTGGTGAGCGAGGGGCGGACATGGGGGGTGAAATCGAGATCGCCATAGCCGGCGATGGCGACGCGCCCGGGGATGTCGATGTCGCGGTCGACCGCCCGGACGATGGCGCCCGAGGCGAGGACATCGGTGCCGAAGAAGATGGCGTCGCAGTCCGGCAGCGCTTCCAGGATCTCGTCCAGCGCGTTCATGCCGTCGGCGAAGTTGCGGGTGCCGTCCTTGGGGTGGACCAGCTCGAGCTCGAGGCCGAATTTGGCGAGGCCGTCGCGGAAGCCGTCGATGCGCTGCGCCGTGCGGTCGATGGTGTGGCCGCAATAGGCGACGTGGCGGAAGCCGCACTCGCCGAAATGCTCACCCATCAGGCGGCCGGCATCGTAGCTCGACGAGCCGACCAGCATGTCGATCGGGTCGGGGCGATTGCCCCACATCTCCATCACCGGGATGCCGAGATTCTGCAGCGCGGTGCGGGTCTGGTCGGCGCGGACGACGCCGGTGAAGACCACGCCCGCCGGGCGGAACGGCAGCACCGACTCGACGACGTCGATCTCGAGCATTTCGGAATAGCCGGTCTGGGCGAACATCAGGTGGTAGGAACTGCCCTCGACGGCGTCGACAATTCCCTGCACCGAGGTGGCGAAATGCGGGTTGAGCAGGCTCGAGACGAACACCGTGATGATGTTGGAGTGGCCCGAGCGCAGCGAGGAGGCGAAGCGGTTGACCACGTAGCCGGTCTGCGCCACGGCTTCGAGCACACGGGTGCGCGTCTCCTCCTTGACCTTGTCGGGATATGAGAGCGCCCGCGACACGGTGATGGGCGAGACGCCGGCGACCCTTGCCACGTCCTCCACGCGAACCGGCCGGCCCGCACCCTTCCTGCCATTGCCCAATGTCAATACCATCCCCTAACGGCCATTTCAGGCACGTACCTCAATTCTGTGGAACGTTGAATCTCCAATACGACGGTGCGGCGCAATAGCCCTCGATGCGGATAACCTCGTTCCATTTGGCCGTCCGTTCCGAGCGCGTCATCGATCCGACCTTGATCTGGTCCGACATCAGCCCGACGGCGAGATGACTGAGCGTCACGTCCTCGCTTTCTCCGGAACGACCTGACTGTATGGTATTCCAACCAACCTGCCTGGCGCGCGTGCTTGCCGCCATCAGTTCCGATAAGGTGCCGCACTGGTTCGATTTGAGCAACACCGAATTACAGCAGCCGCGTGCTGCGGAAAGGGCAACACGGGACTCAGACGTGGTAAGATAGTCATCGCCGACGATCTGGATGGACTTTCCAAGCCGCTGCGTGATCTCGGCAAAACCTTCGTCGTCATCTTCGGCGAGGGGGTCTTCGAGCGAGACGATGGGGTACGCGGCGACCCATTTCTCCAGCAGCTCGATCATCTCGAGGGTCGAGAGGCACTTGTTCTCGAGCGCGAGGCGATAGGCACCGTCGGCGTAGAACGAGGTGGCGGCGACGTCGAGGGCGATGGCGATGTCGGCGCCGGGGCGGAAGCCGGCAGCCTCGATGGCGCGGGTCAGGAGTTCGAGCCCCTCCTCGTTGGCGGTGAAGTCGGGCCAGACGCCGCCTTCGTCGGCGACGCCGTTGAGTTTTCCATTTTTCATCATGGACTTGGCGGCAGCCATGTAGACTTCGGCGATCTGTTCGGTGGCCTCTCCGAAGCTCTGCGCGCCCACGGCGAGAA
>NZ_JAQGJL010000017.1 GCF_028290645.1 Devosia sp.
ATCTAGTTTTTCTCTCGAGCGGACCGGCTGACAAGGTCGCAGTTTTCGTGGATGACGACCTCTACAGGGAGGCACTGAATGTTCGCACGCCGCAAAGCGTGGTTGATCGGGCGATATTTCTTGAGGGGGTTACCACGGCAACTTCAGCGACATCCGGCGCTCGTTGTTTGGATAGGCCCGAATGCGCTTCGACAGCGTGGCCGCCTTTCCCACGTAGATGCCGATGCCTGGGATGCGCCACTCATAGATTCCGGACAAGCTTGGATCGAATCCGCCAGATACGATGCTGAACCAGTCGCTGCCTACCGTATCGGTCATCATTGTTCTCCTGTTGAGAGGTCTCGGCGAAGTCTGAGGTGCTGCAGTCCGGGCAGGCCAGCAACGGTGCCAGCCTGCCCGTGGTGCAGCGCTAGAGCCCGAAGGGGATACGGGCGAGCGCTGCAAGTGGGCATTCGTCACCGTGGCTTGCTAAAGGCGCTCGTAGCTAGTTTCGTCCGCCGGCAACCACCTTGTCGCACGTGAGTATTGGTCGTCGGTCAGTTTGGCTCGCACCCATGCCAAGCGCGCGACGTCGTTTGCCTGCCCGCGGACCTCTGAGGGAAAATCTTCAAGTCGAACCCAACCCATGGCGACGGCGAACAACGTGGGACCGTCTGTGCCCGCGAGGTCCTCTATTTGGTTCTCGCCAAGGACGAAGTCGGGAATCTCGTTCGGCCCGTCGCCCTCCTCAATGCGGATTACGCTGTCGCTTCCGTTCGATCGGGCTACGAACGCAATGAAGGTGGTCAAGGGATTTTCTCGAGTCTCGCTACCTGGCAGCTTGCGGCCGAGGATGTCGCGCTCTTCAATCGACTTCCTTTCGTCATTCAACGCGGCGTCCAAACCGCTAAGTGAAGCCACCGTCATCCCACTACTGGCCAAGCTGGCCTTTAGCTCGGCGACACGGTTCCCGAGCTTCTCTAGGCGCTCACGCCGCCACTGCAGACTCTGCTCCGCCACTAACGCTGTCAGCAACGGCGCCAGCGTCAACTGCTCACGGGCACCGATGCCATAGAGCGCTTCGACAATGCTGTATCCGATGGATTCGTCGACATCAGCACCCACAGTCAGCTCCCGGCGCACATACTCATTCGGCTTCACATAAGGACTCCGCAGTGCTCCCTCCTTGACTCGCAGTGCCTTCGCAAGCTCCTCCGCCACTTTGTCGCTTGCTTGATACAGCCCTTTGTTTCCCTCGATGCGCTTGATTGTGGCGATTCCCAGCCCCGCGCGATCAGCGAGTGCCTGCTGGCTAAGGCCGCGGTCCTTCCTGACAGCAGCGAGCGTGACGGGGTCAACAGTTGGCATCAGGTTGGTGTGTCCGTTGTGTCTCAATACCAAAACGATACCATAGTGTGGTATTTTGTCCAGTTATGGTGGGATACTAGATACCCAACGACGGTATCATCCACGGGTCGCGTGATCCTAGTCGTTACGTGATGCCGAAGTCCGTCTGCGCACGGCCGCCCTTGCCCAAATCGTCAGCGGACTCCACGTTGCACTCATGCAAGGAGCCGAACCCGTGACCAATCCGTTTTTTTTCTGCCTGGACGACGCCTTATCAAGCTCCCCCTTTCGACCTGATCGTAACCGGGAACTTCGAGCCGGCTTTCGCGCAGGCGCTCGAACAGCACCGCGCAGAAATTGAGGTAATCAGCGGCAATGAAGCTGGCCCGACCTTCGAAAACACCATTGCCGCGCTCGAGCGCTCGGGAAGGCTGCTGCGCCGCGTCGAGATGGTGTTCGGCCAGCTCTGCTCGGCCGCCACTAACGACGAGCTACAGGGCGTTGAGCGCGATGTCGTCGTGCTGGTTGCCCGCCATTGGAACGGCATCTTCCTCGATCCCAAGCTGTTCGCTCGCATCGACGCGCTCCATGTCCAGCGGGACACGCTTGGCCTCGATCCTGAGGCCCTGCGCGTCCTCGAGCGCTACCATCTCGATTTCGTCCGAGCCGGCGCCCGCCTGACCGATGACGAGCGTGTTCGATTCGCTGTCATCGTCGAGCGCCTGGCTTCACTCGGCACTCAGTTCGGCCAGAATGTCCTAGCCGACGAGCAGGAAACGGTGTTCGCCCTCACCGAGGGCGAGATGGGCGGTCTGCCCGATTTCGCCCGCGCCGCCGCTGCCGAGACAGCACGCGACCGCAAGCTCAGCGCACCGTTCGCAGTCACCCCGTCGCGTTCCAGCGTCGAGCCGATCCTGCATTTCGCCAAGGATCGTGGCGTGCGCAAGAAAATCTGGCGTGCCTTTGTGCTGCGCGGCGCCAACGGCAACAAAAACGACAATTCGAAGATCATCAAAGAGATCGTCGCGCTCCGCGCCGAGCAGGCCGGGCTGCTCGGCTACGAAAGCTATGCCGCCTATAAGCTCGCTGACTCCATGGCTGGCACACCCGCCGCCGCCCGCGGACTTCTCGAACAGGTCTGGGAAGGCGGGAGGACCAAAGCCGAAGCCGATCGCCTCGCGCTACAGGGGCTCGCCAGGTCGGAGGGCCAGTCAGCCCCGCTCGAAGCCTGGGACTGGCGCTACTACGCCGAAAAGCTCCGCCTCGCCCGCTACGATTTCGACGAGAACGAGCTCAAGCCCTATCTTCAACTCGAGAAGGTGGTCGATGCCGCGTTCTTCGTCGCTGGCCAGCTCTTCGGCCTCGCCTTCAACCCGCGTAGCGATATCGTCGGCTATCACCCGGATGTCCGCGTCTGGGATGTGATGCGGGGGGGCAAGGTTATCGGCCTGTTCTATGGCGACTACTTCGCCCGGCCCGGCAAGCGCTCGGGCGCGTGGATGACCTCGTTCCGCGAGCAATCCAAACTCGACGGCGACCAGATTCCGTTCATCGTCAACACCTGCAACTTTTCGAAGCCGCCCGAAGGCCAACCGGCGCTCCTGTCGCTCGACGAGGCGCGGACCGTGTTCCACGAGATGGGCCATGGCCTCCACGGCCTTTTGTCCGATGTGACCTATCCGCGCATCTGGGGCACCAATGTCGTGCGCGATTTCGTCGAGCTCCCCAGCCAGATCTACGAGCACTGGCTCGAAGAGTCGTCGGTCCTCGCCCGCTTCACCCATGTGCAAACCGGCGAGCCGATCCCCGAAGCCCTGCTCGAGCGCATGCGCGCCGCACGAACGGCCAATAGCGGCTTCGAGACGGTTGAGTTCGTTTCTTCCGCCATCCTCGACATGGACTACCACTCCCAGCCGATGGAGGGCTCGGTCGCTGATTTCGAGAAGGCCGTCCTCGCTGGCATCGGCATGCCGCGTGAGATCGCTCTGCGTCACGCCAGCACGCACTTCCTCCACCTATTCTCGGGGGATGGCTATGCCGCCGGCTACTACAGCTACCTTTGGAGCGAAGTCCTCGACGCTGACGGTTTCCGGGCCTTCAAAGAAGCCGGAGATCCATTCGACCCCGCTACATCTAAGCGCCTCCACGACTTCATCTACTCGGCTGGCGGTAAGCGCGATTTCGCCGACGCTTACCGGCTTTTCCGCGGCCGCGACCCCGCCGTCCTCGCCCTCCTCGAGGATCGCGGCCTTGTCACTGCAGAAGCAGCCGGAGGACCACCTCATGGCTAACCCCTTGCAGCGCATTTTGCTGGCGATGGGTATCCCTTGAATAGAGGCCTTCACCCCACATACTGGTCCTGCTTCGCAGCATCGAGGACGTGGGAGGCGAGATGTGGGATCCAATAGTTGAGATGGTCCTTTTAGCAGAGGCTAAGCGGTTGGGTTTGGTCGAGTCCACAACCCCGGGGGGCCGTCACTACGCTGCTTGACCCCCGCCCGCCGCGGAGTAGCTGCCCAGTCCCGAAAATGACCCCCTCGAACAGTCCATTCGACCTCGATTTCAGTGTCCCCAACGACGCTCGGCTGCAGCGGCGCATTGGGGGTTCAGGTCAACCATTTGGGCGGCCCTCGAGATGAACTTCCAAGGCGGGTTTGTCCTCGCGAAGTCCCTTGAACGAAGGATGCCGGAGCACGCCATCTGGAGTAATTTCGGTATACTCGACCTCAGCTAAAAGGCGTGGTGCCACCCAGCGGGCTGCTCGCATCTCCGGGCGCGGCATGCCAACGACTGGCGGCTGCTCGTCGGTCTGGATGAGCTGAAGAACCTCCCAAACTTCCCGGCGCGTTTTGTCGGTGAAGCCGGTGCCGACGCCGCCGCGGTAGGTCAGCTGTCCTTCCTCGTAGGTGGCGAGGAAGAGCCCGCGGACGTTGTCCACGCCATACTTGGGTGGGCGCCACCCGATAACGACGAACTCCTGACGGCGCACGCGCCCTTGGGGACTTTGCGTTCAAGCGTGGCGAGTTGCGGCGATCGGAATGCTGGAAGGATGCGCGGGGTAGAGTCCGAGTCCCGGCGGCCGGGCCGCTTACCGGCTGGAGTGGTTCTCACCACAGGCAATCGGACCTCCTGCGATGCCCAATACAATATCGCGTCGCCCGAACGGTTCCGAACCCTGTTGGACCCCAAAGCGTCCTTGGCAGGCATCGCTCGTCGTGTCTTGACGCTATCCCTGGCGCCGGTAGCCTCAGCTCATGTGTAACCAATACAATATCACGACGACGACCGACGCCATGATGCGACTGCGCATGGAGTGGGAAAACGTGATGCGCAACATCCCGGGGTTGTCGGTCTATCCCGACTACAACGCGCCGATCATGCAACAGGTCGGCGGCCGGCGTGTCATTAAGCTGGCTCGGTGGGGCCTGCTATCGTTGAAGGACCCTGTCACTGAGAAGGTGAACAAGGGCACGACCAATATCCGACACCCCTTCTACTATGACTGGAACGGCTATCTTGCCGTCGAGAACCGTCGCTTGGCCCTTTCGACAGCTTCGCAGAGCCGACCAAGTTGTCGGACGGAACCTCCGGTAACGCTTGGTTCGCTCTGGACCCCTCAATGCCATTGAGCTTCTTTGCCGGCCCGGGACGGGCTGGCATGGCACCAGGCGAAAGGAAGAGAGGCCTTTGGATCACGAGGTCTTTGCGTTCTTCACGACAGAGCCGAACGACGTCGTGGCGCCGATCCACCAGAAGGCAATGCCGGTCATACTGCGCACGCAAGAAGAATGGGATGTGTGGCTCCGGGCGCCCTGGAGCGAAGCGCGGTCACTTCAGCGCCCGTTGCCTGACGGGGTGCTCGGATCGTTGCCACTCTGCCGTTGAAGTTCGCGCCGGTGATAGGCGAAACCGGGCCGGATCCGCTGCGCCTTTCACCGGCGCCGCGCCGAAGCTGAGCCGTAGCCGCCATCTCCCGCGACTGGTCAACCCGCCTACATCCGGGCCTGATGCACCTCAAAGCGCCACGCGACGTCAAAAGCGATAACCGCCCCCCAGATGTGCTGGTCTATTGGCGTTTCTAGTCCGATCTCACTTGAGCTTGTGCACCACTCGCGAACAGCGCTAGGCCCTAGACTGAACGCCAGAAACAACGCGCGGCTAATTCTGATATGCGGCTTGTCAGCGCAATAGTCCTTCCCTACTATCCAAAGAATTGAATGTCGATCGATTTGCTGCATAGCGATACTGGGGGCGTCTTTATGGCCGACTGCATGAACGTAGCGGCGTCCGCCGCTGCCACTCTGAAGGTCGCGCCCAGCCCGTCACGGCATCGCCGGCTCTTCACGGCCATTGCCTCCCTCCCGCTGACCGCCGCTTTGGCCCTCAGCCCCGCCGTCGCCCAAGACTTCACCGTCGTAGCCGGCCCCCCGGTCGGCCAGCAGATCATGAACAACATAGGCGACAGAGGTGTCATCGAGGCCGGTGGAACGGTCAGCACCGTTCTCAACGCCGTCCAAATGCTTGCCGACGACCAGATGCTGGAAAATTTCGGCCTTATCGAGAGCACGGGGGTCGTCGCCTCCGCAATTTATTCCACTGGCTCGACCGCCACGATCACTAATTCCGGCACCATCTCGACAGCGGCCGCTGGTATCGTCTCCTTCGGCGAGAAAGCCACGATCGAGAATGCCGGCACCATCTCGACAACTGGCGCACTTGCTTTCGGTATCGTCTCCTTCGGCGAGAAAGCCACGATCGAAAATTCCGGCACCATCTCGACTACGGGAGCCAGCGCCGCTGGTATCCGGTCGTTCGGCTCCGACGTCATGATCACGAATTCCGGCACGATCTCCACGACGGAACTCTTTGCATATGGCATTAGCTCCACCGGCCCCAAAGCCATCGTCGCAAATTCCGGCACCATCTCGACAGAGGGAGACAGCGCCCACGGCCTGATTTCTGAGGGGATCGGCGCGATACTCACCAGTTCCGGCGTCGTGTCGACAACGGGTTTTGGCGCCTACGGTATGGAATCCGCCGGCCCCAACGCGATCGTCGCAAATTCGGGCACCGTATCGACGATAGGGCTCAACGCCCACGGCATACTTTCTGCCGGCACCAACGTCACGCTCACCAATTCCGGCACCGTGTTGACGACGGGGGGCTTCGCCACCGGCATCCTCTCCATCGCCCCCAACGCCGCGGTCACCAATTCCGGCTCGATCATCTCGGAACAATGGGATGCGATCGGCTTCACGCAGGGCAACGCCACGCTCAACCTGCTCGCCGGCACCGTCATCCAGGGTGGGATCAAGTTCATCGGCACCGGCAATACCGTGAGCTTCGGCCCCGGTCTGAACACGATGCTGACGTTTTCCGTCATTCCGGACACCATTCTCACCAGCGGTAATCCCTATGCGGTGAGCGGCAACAGCGTTGCCGTGCTCGACCGCGGCGGCTTCACCCTCACCGACGGCATGGCACTGGCGCTCGCCGGCAACATCGCCAGTATCCTCGATCGCAATGGCAAAGGCCAATGCCTGCCGGCACCGGACGGTCAGGTGCCGACCGGCGAAGAAGACGGCTGCGCCACCGAGGCCTGGCTCGCGGGCTTTGGCGGGTTCGGTGGGCGGTCGGACAGCTTCAGCCTCGCCGGTTCCGACTATCTGAGCGGTGGCGGCCTCGCCGGTCTGGAATTCACGCCCGGCGGTGGCTTCAGCGGCGGCATCTTTCTGGGCGGCATGGTTGCGCATGGCACCGTAGGCGAAAGTCAGGACACCTCGCAGCATGGCGGTGTCATTGGCGGCCATGCCGGCTTCGCGCGGGACGGCTATTTTGCCGACCTCTATGCGGCGCTGGGGGTTCTGCAGATCGACGGCGAGCGGAGGATCGCAGACAACACCGTCGCCGGTGGCCTCACCCTCGCAAGTGCCAGCCATGCCGGCTATTTCCTCAGCCCCGCAATTACCATCGGCATCGACCGCGAGACGGGTGCCGGCGTCCTGACCCCGAGCCTCCGGCTGCGCTATGCCGGCCTGATGCTCGACGGCTATTCCGAGAGCGGAGCTGCCGGCGCGGTTGTCGTCGACGATCGCCTGGTGCACGAACTGGAACTGCGGGCGCAGCTGGCATTGGCCCTGACGCCTGACTTGACCGAGGACGGAACGCTCTCCGCCCTGCTGCGCGGCGGTGTCGACGTCTTTCACAGGCAGGCCGACATCACTACCGGCACGCTCCTGGGACAGCCCATCGCCTTCACTTCCGGCGAGGACGGCACCGGCTATCGCGGCTTTGCCGCATTCGACCTCGACCTTGCGCTCAGCGGCGGCACCAGCCTGTTCGGCAACATGGAACTAGGCCTCGACAGCACCGGCGGCTATTCCACCGTCGCCCACGCCGGCATTGGCGGCTCGTTCTAGCCCGGCGCGAGCCGCGGCGTCCGTCCTGCAACCTGGTGGCGAGCCACTTCAGATTGCACAGGCGCTAGGATCGTCTGCTTGGGCTTCGTGAATCAGGCACCCTCAGAGGCGAAGGCAAAGAGCGGCCTATAGCACCGAGTGCCGCTGCATCTACCCGTCGTCGGCGCGGCCGCGCGGTCCGGGAGCAAAGCGGACCTATCGTCGAGGACCAAACCGCCTCACGTTAGCACCCCCGACCTTCCAGTCACGCGGCTCCGTCCACCTTGGCCCTCGCTCTGGTGCTGCGAGCACGCTGCGGACCTCCATGTCGAACGGAAACTTGGAAACGCGACACTCCCGCTCAGCGGATATGCGATCTCGGAGTCGGCGGACCAGCTTGACCTGTTCGTCTCCCTTTACTCCGGGGCGGAGTCGGTGGAGCCGATCCCGGATTCTGAGATCACCGCCACGGCCCAGCAATGTATCAGGTTCCTCGAAAATTCCGTCTCGGGGAAGCTAGCCGATAAGGTCGATCCTTCAGACGAGGCGCACGACCTCATCCTTACAGTGCGGGACTGTTACGACGAGTTGGATCAGGTTCGGATCTTCGTCCTCACGGACCGGGTTTCAAAGAGCAAGAACTTCAAGCCTCGCGACATCGGCGGAAAGTCCGTGCTCCTTGAAGTCATGGATATAGAGCGTCTGTTCAGGCACATCTCGGAGGGCAAGCCTCGTGATGAGCTGACGGTGAACTTCGAGGAGGCACTCGGCACGCCGATTCCCGCGATTTACGTTCCCGGGAACGAAGGCGAATACGATTACGCACTGACCGCCATCCCCGGACCCATCCTGCGCCAACTTTACGAAAGATACGGTTCGCGCCTGCTCGAGGCAAACGTGCGCTCGTTTCTGAGCCAGACGGGCAAGGTGAATAAGGGCATCCGCGAGGTTCGCATCTTCAACGGAGACGTGACCATCAACACGGAGTGCGATGCACTTTCAGTCCGAAGGCAACCCACTCGGCTCAGATCGACAGAGTTGTCGTGGAAGCGCTCGGCTCCGATGTCAGCCAATTGAGCCGCGGCGCCGCTTTTGTCCCTCGCTCCGTCAGGGCGCCAGACACTCGACTTGAGAAGTGGTTGGCGGCGCCACAGGTAGACGGCTATGCCCAGCATGAGTCACGAGGCCACACAGTAGTCCAACGGGTGCGAGAGGCCATCGCCAACTCCTGACGGGCGAGCGGTTCCGTTAGCTTAAGCTACGTCGGTCCTGTGCATAGAGACGCTACCGGAGGTCTATAGGCACCACCATCCGGATCACCTGCGCGACACGGCGACCATCAAACTATGTCGGTAACCCTGTCGGTGCGAAAAACCCCGGCCTCGCGAGAGGCCGGGGTTGATTGGTCGGAGTAGAGTGATTCGAACACTCGACCCCCTGCTCCCGAAGCAGGTGCGCTACCAGGCTGCGCTATACTCCGTCAGATTGCCGTGCGGCCCGTGGCGCCGAAAGTCTCGGCGGGCGGCCATCGGCTGCGGCGCTTTATAGACTCGGTGCTTTGCCGGTTCAAGCCGCTAAACTGAGCCTTGCTCGATTGGTTGCGCCCCATTTGTGAAGCGTGTAGGAACGCGCGCGTTGGGGCGTCGCCAAGTGGTAAGGCAGCGGTTTTTGGTACCGCCATTCCTAGGTTCGAATCCTAGCGCCCCAGCCAGCACCTCATGAGCCCCCGACCGGGTCAGCTCCTCCCATTTGCCAAGCCCCACCAGCCGACTGCTACAAAAGTCGGCTACAAAAGGGTTGGCGAATAGGAGTGAATGGCGCTCCCGATTGTTGTGCGTCGCGGCGGCACATTCATCTCCCCGATCCGTGCCAGACGGATCGCGCTGCACCTCGGGCGAGGAGTCACGATCAGTCCCAGACGGCTGACCACGAGGCGTGCCGTGGGCCGGGAGGATCAGCGGCATCAATGAGCAACGCGCGCCCATTCTCAAATCAGTCGAGGGTGGGCGTGGAGGAGTTATTTGTGAATAGAAGTATAATCACCTACGGAGGATTGTCATGAGACTGGTTTTGAGCTGTGCCCTGGTGGCGTTGCTGACGGGGGCGGGTGGGGCATTTGCCCAGGCGGCGCCAACCCCCGCTGCCGAGGAACCCAAGCCCTTCGAGGTCGGAAAGCCGCTCGGCTCCACCAACCGGGAGGGGCTTTACACGCCGATTTCTGCCAATGTGAAGATGTATGGATCCTTCGTCAGCGCTGAAAGCTGCTCCTACGATCCTACCCGCAAGCTCATCGTGGCGGTCAGTCGCGGGGCCAACCAGAACCAGGTTCCCAACGACGCCTTCGTGTCGCTGGTCAATTCCGACGGCACGGTGAATACGCCGCGCTGGATCGGCGTCAACCGCAACGGGCTGGTGCTGAACCAGCCGTTCGGCAGCGATATCGAGGGCGGCAAGCTCTATACGGCCGACCGCGATGGCGGCACCGCCGACGGTGCGCCCAGCGTCTCGGTCATCCGCATGTTCGACATGGCGACCGGGGCCCCGGCGGGGGAGATCGCGGTTCCCGACTCGACCGGCTTCAACGATATCGAAGTCGCGGCGGATGGGACCATCTACGCCTCGCAGACCGGCGGCGGTCAGAACAAGGAGCCGATGCGGATCTACAAGATCACCCCGGACGGCACCGCGTCGGTGTTCCTCGATGGCGCCCCGCTGGTCTCGCCCAATGGCGTGGCGATCGACAAGGACGGCAACATCGTGGTGGTGAATATCGGCGACGATGCCGTGCTGACGTTCTCGCCGGCGGGCGAGCTGGTCAACACCGAACATGCGGCCCAGGCCGGCAGTGACGGGCTGGTCATCATGGAAGACGGCACCAAGTACGTGAGCAGCGTCCTCAATGGCGGCATCTCGAAGATCGCGCCCGGCCAGCCGGCCGAGCTGATCGCCAGCGGCGTGCCGAGCGCGGCCTCGATGTGCTACGACGCCGGGGGCAACCAGCTGGTTATCCCGCTCAACAACAACAACGGGCTGGCCTTCCTCAAGCTCGACTGAGGCAAGCTCATCGGGCCCGGCGCCTTGCCGGGCCCGACGCCATCGGCGCCACTGCCGTGGTCGGCGGCGGGTTACCGACTGAAATACTCCCGGTAGTCGGTGTCGTAGCCAAAGTAGCGTGGGCCGACCAGCGCTATGCCCGCCGGTGTCTGCCATTGCGGGTTCGATGGCATGGCCAGCGCCTTGAGCCGCAAGCCGTAGCGCAGTGAGTCCGCCGTCACCGGCAGGCCGGATTCTGCCTCGAGCAGCGTGATGAGATCGGGCGTCGTGACGAGGATCTCGCCGTCGCGCTCGGCCATCAGGAACTCGTTCTGGAAATCCAGCCGGAATTCGTGGCCCTTCCACTCGTCGACGCCCTCGAAGCGGGCGGTGCCGCGGGCGAAGCCTCCGATGGTGCGGCGCTCGATATCCCTCACCCGGCCGTGGAAGATTACGTCGGCGTCGAGCTTGTCTACAATGGCGTTGACTGGGTCGACATGGCTGGCCTTGGCTTCGCGCAGCGTCCTGCCGAGCTCGGCACAGAGCGTGAGCGTGCCGCGCACGATGGCTTTCTTGGCCACCGCGCCCGACATCGAATAGAAGGCGAGAAGCGCCGAGCCGCCCATTTCGACGGTGGCGGCACGGGCGAGCCGCTCGGTCCAGGCATTGCTGACCGTATCGAGCACCAGCGAATTGCCCTTGTCGTCACAAAGCACCATCGGGGTGGCGGAGACCCCGTGCATGGTGAAGGTCACCATCTGCAGCTCGGGATAGGCGCGGCCCATGCCGTCGCCGTCGACCAGCGGCAGGCCGGTCATCGCGGCGACGACGAACGGCGTGGTGGAGTTGACGCCACCCGCCTCGCCGCAAAGCACGGCATCGATCTTCTTGCCCAGCAGCTGCTCCAGCGCGCGGAAGGCGTTGATGAGCTCGTCGCCCTGCGGCAGCTTCTCGGTCATCACGGTGGGGGCGCCCATCATGCAGACCGGGACGACCAGCGCATCGTCCGGTAGCTGGTCTATGTCGACCAGCCGCACCGGCCCGTGCTTCTTGATCGCCTGCTGGGCCATGAGCTTGCCCACATAGGGGTCGCCGCCGCCGCCGGTGCCCATGATGGCGCCACCGGTGGCGATGTCTTCCATGTCTTCGGCGTGGATGGTGCGCAGAAATTCCATAGTCGGTTCCTTCCGCCTCAGGCCGCGATCGGCGTTTTGGCAAGCGGGTTGAAAGTGAGCTCGGGATAGCCGAAGGCCCTGGGGCCGACGATCTCGAGCGCCCTGGGCGTCTTCATCAGGTCGTGCACCGGCAGCCCGACCACCGCGACACGCTGGCCATAGCGCAGGATTTCGGTGGTGATCGGCTCGCCGGTATCGAGCTCGAGGTTGATGATCAGGTCGGGCACCATGATCACCGGCACGCCGTCGACCCAGAGCACCAGGTTCTCGTTCTGGATGGCGATGCGCGCTTCGGAGCCGGCCCAGTCGCCGACACCGGTGAGGTGCGCGTGCCCGCGGGCGAAGCCGCCCACCAGCTCGCGCCGCACGTCGGTGATCTTGCCGGTGAAGAACAGCTTGCCGCCGGTCGAGGCGACGACCCGCTCGACGACGTTCTGGCGCTTCCTTCGCGCGTCCAGCACCGTCTGGCCAATGTCGAGCGCCTGCGTCACCGTGCCCGGCACAGCGGTACGGCGGACGAACTCCATCGACATCGGCGCAATGGCGAGGCCGGCCGCCGCACCCATATTGACCGACACGCCGCGCGCGAAGGTCTCGAGCCAGAACATGTCGATCACCTCCTTGAAGACGACGACATTGCCCTTCTCGTCGGCGATCGCCGCGGGCGCGGCCTTGGCGCCATAGATGAAGAAAGTGGTCATCTGCACTTCGGGAAAGGCGCGCCCCATGCCGTCGCCATCGATCACCGACAGGCCGGCATAGGCGGCAGCGATGATCGGTTCGAGCGCGTTCGAACCGCCGATCTCCGCCGAGATGGTGGCCGAAATCTTCACCCCGGTGGTCGCCTCGACCGCCCGCATGGCGCGAAAACACTCGCCGCCTTCCTCGATCTTTTCGACGCCGACGACCGGCGCGCCGATGCCACCGACTTCACCGATCCAGGCGTCGTCGGGCAGTGCATCGAGCGGCAGTACGCGGACTTCGGCGCCGCGGCGGATCAGCTCACGCGCCCGCAGCATGCCGACATACGGGTTGCCGCCACCACCGGTGCCCAGCAGGGCCGCGCCGATCGAGAGCGGCAGCAGATCGTCCTCCTTGAGGAGGTAGCCCTTATCCGACATGCAGTTCACCGACGGCCTTGACGCGGACGCGCGTGGCGTTGCCGGGGAGGTAGGCGAGGGGCACGTCCTCGACGTCGACGATCTCGATCGAGGAGCGGAGCGCACCCGCTGCAACGGCCGCTTCGGTTGCCCGCTGCTTGGCGTCGTTGAGCGCTTCGTCGCGGCCGATATCGGCCAGCGCATAGACGCGGTCGACCTCGCCAGAGACCTGCGCGATGGCGGCGCCCACGGCGTTCGCCACGGCGAAATGGTTGGGCTTGATCACTTCGAGCCCGCCGATCGGACCGTCGACGAGGATGGAGCCGCCGCCGACGACGATGACCGGCAGTGGTTCGGGCGACAGGCGCGAGCGCTCGACGCAATCCTCGAGCATGGCCATGATCTTGGCCTGGGTGCGGGCGATGAAATCGGGCGTGAGGTGGGTGACCTTGCTTGGGTCACCGAGGCTTTCACGGCCGGAGGCGACGATGACGTCCGAGGTGGTGAGCGTGTTGCCGCCGAAGATCAGCGCCTCGGTGATGATGCGGTAGCCGACCGAGGTCGGGCCGACCTTGATGCCCGTATCGGTCTCGACGACATGCGAGCCACCGCCGAGCCCGATCGAGAACACGTCCGGCATGCGGAAATTGGTGCGCACGCCGCCGACTTCGACGGCGACCGTCGCCTGGCGGGGGAAGCCCTTGTGGAGCGAGCCGACGTCCGAGGTGGTGCCCCCGATGTCGACGACGATGGCGTCGGCGACGCCGGAGAGGAACGCCGCGCCACGCATCGAGTTGGTCGGGCCCGAGGCGAAGGTCAGCACCGGGAATTTTTCGGCGAAGGCCGCGTCCATCAGCGTGCCGTCGTTCTGGGTGAGGAAGAAGCGGCCCTTGATACCGGTTTCGGTGATGGCCTTGCGGAACGCCTGGATGACGTGCGCCGAGAGATCGCGGAGGCAGGCATTCATGATCGCGGCATTCTCGCGCTCGAGCAGGCCGATGCGGCCGATATCGCTCGAGAGCGTGATGTGGACACCGGGCAGCGCCTTGGCGAAGATTTCGCCGGCCTGCTTCTCGAAATCGCCCGACACCGGCGAGAACACCGAGGTGATGGCGATGGTGTTGATGCCCTTCGACTTGATGTCGGCGGCGATCCCCAGCAGTTCTGCCTCGTCGAGCGGCGAGATCACCCGGCCGTCGAACTCGTTGCCGCCGTGGGCGAGGTAACCGTGGTTGCCGATGGTCTCCTTGAGATCCTCGGGCCAATCCACCATCGGCGGCAGCGACGCCGTCGCGGGCAGCCCCAGTCGCACCGCGGCGGTCTTCGCGAGGTCGCGCCGCTGCACCACGGCATTGGTGAAATGCGTGGTGCCGATCATCACCACGTCGACGGCGCCGGCATCCATCTTCGAGGCCTCGAGCACGGCCTTCAGCGCGTTGACGACGCCGGTCATGACGTCGGCGGTGGTGGCGGCCTTCACGCCGGCGATGACGGTGGTGCCGTCCATGACCACGGCATCCGTGTTGGTGCCCCCGACGTCGATGCCAATTCTGATCATTGTTCTATCCTTTGAGAGTCTGGGCCGCCGGCATTTCGCAGGGCAAGCAGTTGTTCCGCCGTCGGGATCTCGCCGTCGATGAGCGGGATGACGGGCCGCATCGCCGCCTCCTCGGCCGAGATCACCGGGACCGAGGCGAGCAGCAGGCGGGTGTAGTCGTGCTGAGGGTTCTCGAAGACCGTGGCGGTGGGACCTGTCTCGACGATCTTGCCGAGATAGAGCACGCCGACCTGCTGGGCGAAATTCCGCATCAGGCTGAGGTCATGCGAGATGAAGAGGAAGGTCAGTTCGAGCTGGCGGCCGAGGTCCACCAAGAGGTCCATGACCTTGGCCTGCACCGAGACGTCGAGCGCCGAGGTCGGCTCGTCGAGGACGATGAGCTGTGGGACGACGGCGAGCGCGCGGGCAATGGCCACTCGCTGCTTTTGTCCGCCCGAGAGTTCATGCGGGTAGCGCGACGCGAACTCGGCGGGAAGCTGCACCATTTCCAGCAGTTCGACGATGCGCCGGGTGCGATCCGAGCGCGGATGTCCGTGAGCATCGAGCGGCACGGCGATGGACTGGCCGACGGTGCGGCGGGGATTGAGCGACGAGCCGGGGTTCTGGAACACCATCTGCACCTTGCGGCCATAGGCTCGAGTGCCGGTGTCACCGGTGATGTTCCTGCCGTCGAGCAGGATGTCCCCGCTGGTCGGCCGGGTCAGCCCCATGATCATCCGGGCGATGGTCGACTTGCCCGAGCCGCTCTCGCCGGCGAGGCCGTAGACCTTGCCCTTTTCGATCGAGAACGAGACGTCGTCGACGGCCCTGACCTCGCCGGTCTGCCGCCCGAAGCCGTTGCGGACCGGAAAATGCTTCGAGAGCCTGACGATCTCCAGCATGGCACTCATGCTGCGGCTCCCGCGCGGCCGAAACCACTACCACCGGTGAGCCGCGGCACGGCGCCGATCAGCGCCTTGGTGTACGGGTCGGCGGGCGAAGCGAAGAGTTCGGCCGTGGGCCGATGCTCGACCACGACGCCCTTGTTCATGACGTAGACGTAGCTCGAGGTCTCACGCACCACGCCGAGGTTATGGGTGATCATCATCAGCGCGAGCCCACGTTCCTCGACGAGGTCCTTGAGCAGCTTCAGGATCTGCGCCTGGGTGGTGACGTCGAGCGCGGTGCCGGGCTCGTCGGCGATCAGCAGTTTGGGTTCACTGAGCAGCGCCATGGCGATCAGCACCCGCTGCCGCATACCACCCGACAGCATGATCGGATAGGAGCGCGTCACCCGCTCGGGATCGCGCATGCGGACCTGCCCCAGAACCTCATGTACGCGCGCCATTCGCTCAACCTTGCCGCGGCTGCGGCCGAGGCGGCGGTCGGCGTATTTGAGGATGGTGCCCATCTGGTCGCCGATGGTGAAGACCGGGTTGAGCGAACTCATCGGGTCCTGGAACACCATGGACATGGCAGTGCCGCGCAGCTTCAGCCGCTCCCTGGCCGGCATGGTGAGGAGGTCGCGGCCGTCGTAGAAGATCTGCCCGCCGGTGATGGTAGCCGGCGGATGGTGCAGGAGGCCCATGATGGCCTTCATGGTCACGGTCTTGCCCGAGCCGCTCTCCCCCACCAGCGCGATCTGCGAGCGCGCCGGTACGTCGAGCGACACGTCTTTCAGCACCTCGGCGGTCTGGCCGTAGGTCGAAAACGAAACCGAGAGGTTGCGGACCGAGAGCAGCGCGTCGTTCATCAGCGCACCTCCTGCACGTCGAACAGGTCGCGCAGCCCATCGCCGAGGAGATTGAAGCCGAGCGCGACGAACAGGATGGCGCAGCCGGGCAGCACGGATTCCCACCAGTAGTCGGGCAGGAACGCCGAGCCGGAGGCGACCATCGTGCCGAGGTCCGGCGTCGGCGGCTGGATGCCGAGGCCAAGGAAGCTGAGCGAGGCGCCGACGAGGATGACGAAGCCGCAATCGAGCGAGGTCTTCACCGCCAGCGCCGAAACGCAGTTGGGGAGGATTTCGCGGAATAGGATGTGGAACTTGCTGGCGCCGAGTGTCTCGGCCGCCTCGACAAACTCCTGCGTGCGCAGTTGCCGGGTGATCGAATAGATGAGCCGCGTATGCCAGGTCCACCAGAGCGCCGCGATCGCCAGCATCGAGTTGATGAGATCGGGCGACAGCACCGCGGCGACGGCCAGCGCCATGACCAGCGGCGGGATCGCCAGCGCCACGTCGGTCAACCGCATGATGACGATCTCGACCCAGCCGCCGAAATAGCCGGCGAGGAGGCCGAGCGTCACCCCGATCGGGATTGCGGTGCCCAAAACCACCAGTGCCAGCAGCAGCGAGATGCGGAGCCCGAAGATGACGCGGGTGAAGATGTCGCGGCCCACATTGTCGGTGCCGAACCAGTACTCCGCCGAGGGCGACAGGTGGCGGGCGCGGAAGTTGACCACGGCGCCGACATGGTCGGGATGCGGGGTGATCCAGGGCGCGAGGATGGCGGCGAGGATCGAGAGGATGACGATCGCCGCGCCGATCACCGCCGTCGGGTTGCGCGAGAAGCGGTACCAGTTCTGGTAGGCGTTGGAGAGCCGGCGCGGGGGCGCGGCGGACACGGTTTCGCTCGCCATCAGCGGCTGCCCCGGATGCGGACGCGCGGATCGACGAAGCCGACAAGGACGTCGATGACGAGATTGACGATGACGAAGAACACCCCCGAGACCATCACCACGCCCATCACGGCGTTGAGGTCCTTCTGGAGGATGGTCCGGATGCCGTAGGCCGCCATGCCGGGCCAGGCGAAGACCAGCTCGACCACGAAGGCGTTGCCGATCAGCGAGGCGAACTCCAGCCCGAGAATGGTCAGCGGCGGCACGAAGCTCGGCCGCAGCATGTACTTGAACACCCGGATCGGCTCGGGCACGCCAAAGGCCCGGCTCGCCTCGATATAGTCCTGGCTGGACACGTCGATCATCGATGAGCGGGTGATGCGGGCGATCTGGCCCATGGTGGCGGCGGCGAGTGCGACCGCCGGCAGCAGCAGATAGCGCAGCGCCTCGAGCACGACGTCGATGCGGCCCTTGAGCAGCCCATCTACGGTGAGGAGCCCGGTGATGTTGGCGGTGAACTCCATGTTGGCCGGCAGTCGGCCTGTGGTCGGCAGGATGTGGAGCACGTAGCCGGCGAGAATCTGCAGCAGCAGCGCCAGAAAGAAGCTTGGCGTCACGGCGGAAAAGATCGCCAGCACCCGCACCAGGTTGTCGGGCCATCGGTCCTTCCAGCGCGCCGCCGCCACTCCCAGCGGCACGCCGAACACGAAGGCGAGGATGATGGTGGCGATGACCAGCTCGAAGGTCGCCGAGAAGGTATCGCGGATATCGTCGTTGACCGGCCGTTCGGTGAGCAGCGAGCGGCCGAGGTCGCCGCGGGCGAGCCCGGCGACGAAGAGCCCATATTGCTCGACGATCGGCCGGTTGAGGCCCAGCTTCTCCCGCAGGTCCTGCACCTGCTCCTGTGTCGCCGTCGGCCCCAGCGCCATCCGCGCCGGGTCGCCCGGCACCACCCGGGCGATGGCAAAGATCACCATCGAAAGCCCGACCAGCACCAGCAGCGACCAGGCGATCCGGCGAATGAGAAACAGCAGGAATTCCAACGGGCGCCCTTGCTTCAGGAATCAGCGGCGGCCGCCCCTCGCCGTCGGGCGAGGGGCGAAGCCTGGCTCAGCACTTCCAGCTGTAGCGGGTGAAGTCGTAGTCGAACGACTGCATCGGCACGGCCTTGAAGCCGGTGAGGCACTTGTCCATGGCGTGCTGCACCGTCTGGGTGAGGAGGAACACGTCGGGCTGGATCTCGACGAGCTTCCTCTGCAGGGCCTTGTAGATCTCGGCCTGCTTGGCGGTGTCGCCGGTACCGCGCGCCTCGTCGATCATCGCATCGACCTCGGGGTCGGCGAGCCACTCCATCGAGGTCCAGGTGCCGGCCGCCTTGGAATGATACTGGGTGAAGAACATCGAGTCGGGCGAGGGATAGGTCGGGCCGTAGAAGATCTGGTTCACCGCCGGCGAGGTTTCGACCTTGGCGGCCTTCTCGGTGATGACGTTCCAGGGGTCCGCCTGCTGCGTCACGACAAAGCCGAGCTGCTCGAGATTGGCCTGCATCAAGAGGCTGATCTCTTCCTCGAACTTGGTGCCCGCGACATAGCCGAGCGTGATCGGGATCGGCGCGCCGGCATATTTCGACTGCGCGACCTCCGCCTTGGCGGCCTCGAGATCGTAGACCGGCGCCGGGATGTCGTCGGCATGGAAGGCGGCGAATGCCTTGGGCAGCGGCGTCGACAGCACGCCGCCCGGCAGGATCACCTCACGGATGGTGGCGTAGTCGGTGGCAAGCGCCAGGGCGCGGCGGATGTGGACGTCGTCGGTGGGCGCCACCTTGGTATTGAGCTTCAAATAGAACGCCGTCGACGTGTCCTGGCCGACGAGCTCGAAGCGGCCCATGTCGACCAGCGCCTTGTAGGTCTCGGGCGACTGGAACTGGCTGGTCATGGTGAGCTCGCCCGACGCCGCGAGCGACCGGACGGTCGCCTCGTCATTGGTGATGATCCAGTGCACCTCGTCGATCGGGCCGGGACCGAAACCCTTGTAGTAGTCGGGGTTGCGCGTGATGGTCATCTGCGAGCCGCGGTCCCAGCTCTTGAGGCCATAGGCCCCGGCACCCGCGACATTGGTCGAGAGGTAGGTCTGGCCGTCATCGGCGCCCTCGTTGGCCTTCACCACGTCGGCGTTGAGGATCATGATGGCGGGCACCGTGGTGAGGAACGGCGCGAAGGTCTTGGACAGCGAAAACTTCACGGTCTTGGGGTCCACCGCGGTCACCGAGCCGGGCGCCAGCACGTCGGCGAAGAGATTGGCCGGACCCTGGTTGATGCGCAGCAGCCGCTCGACCGTATAGACCACGTCGCTGGCTTCGACGGGCGAGCCGTCGGCAAACTTGGCATCGTCGCGCAGCTTGTAGGTCACTTCCCTCGCGTCGGGCGACACCGTCCAGCTCTCCGCCAGCTCGGGGATGATATTGCCGTCGCCATCCACGGTGACGAGCCCGTCATAGAGGTTCACGGCGGCCATATAGTCGGTGTAGTCGGAGATCTTGGCCGGATCGATGGTGCCGAAGATCTGCACCGTGTTCATGGTGACGGTGACCGCCATGGCGGGCGCAACGCCCAACATGAGGGCCGACAGCGCGCCCGCTGCAAGAAGCCTGTGCTTGTTCATGCCGATAGTGTCCCTGTTCCCTGTTGTCCTGGTCGTGCCCCCGGCGCATTGGCCCCGCTGCGCTTGGGAGGTCGTCCGGTCCGGCCCGCACCCGACCGTGAATCGCTGGGGTCCCGCCTCCCGATCTTCGCAGGGCCCCGACAGGGGAGCTTCGCAAGCTGGCGGCGGCTCCCTCAAGGGTGGGTGACGGCTAGGTTTTCGACTAAAACGTCTAGGTTTCAGCTAACCAGGCCGAGGGCGCGGGCTGCGCTGATCGCCTCGCGCCGGTTCTTGCAGCCGAGCTTGCGGTAGGCGTTGCCCAGGTGGAACTTGACCGTTGCTTCGCTGAGCCCCAGCGCGTTGGCGATGAACTTGTTCGAGGAGCCCTCCGAGATCATCATCAGCACCTTGGTTTCGCGCCGGCTGAGCCCGTTCTGCGCCCCCAGCGCCGAGTTGGGCAGGCCATTGTCGCGCAACCGCCGCAGCACCTGGCGGACCGGGCCGGAGATATCGAGGAACTCGCCGATCCGCTGCTGTTCGATGAGTTCCCTCAGAAACACCCGCTCCTCGGCCAGCGGCGCGATGGCGCCCAGCCGCGCCGCCCGCTCGAACACTTTTTGCAGCAGCGCCCGCGCCTGCGACAGGTTGCGCTGCCGCTTGTGGACGAAGGCGAGCCAGATCTCGACCCCCAACTGCTGCCGCCCGGTCAGGTTCAGGTTGTCGAGCACGGCGCCGAGCTTCCGTTCGGGATTGTTGCGGGTCGGGCTTTCGTAGACGATGTGCCTCAGCCAGATCAGGGCCAGCGCGATCTCGTCGCGGTCCTGCAGCCGCCCCAGTTCCTCGTTCGCCGCCGCGACCCATTGCCGGGTGATGCGCGACGGCACGGCGACGAGCTTGTCGGCCGCCTCCTGCCAGCGGTTGCCGTTCTGCAGGATGGTGGCTTCCCGCAGCTCGATCATCATCCCGAACTGCCGGTTGCTGATCTGGTAGACCCGCCAGCGATCGAGGAAGCTGCGCGCTGCGATGATCGAGAAATGCTCGCTCAGCGCCTGGCTGCCATATTGCAGCGCGAACTCGATGAGGCTCGGCCAGATCTCGCCATGGGCGAAGTCGTCGAATTCGGAGCTGAGGAACCGCGCCAAGGGCTCGGCCTTGCCGCCCTCATAGTCGATGCAGGCAAACAGCAGCGCCAGCAGCCGCTCGTCGTTGGGACTGTTGAAGCCGACCTGGTGCAGGAAGATGTCGGCCTGCAAGGCATGCTGGCGCGCATAGATCGCATCGCCCATCATCAGCCGGATCAGCGCCTGATGGAGGCTGATGTAGAAGGCGAGCAGAGGCACTTTCTCCTTTTCGTAGTGATAGAGGGCGCGTACCGCCACGTCTTCGGCGGCGGCGAACCGCCTGCCGCGAATGTAGAATTCCAGCACTGCGTTGTAGAAACTGCCCCGGACGAGATGCCCCTCCGGCGGGAGTTCTCCCAGCATGCCGAACACCTGCTCGAACAGGAGGTCGGTGAGCAGATAGTCCTCGTAGATCAGCATCAGCACGCGGAAGGCGAGGAAGTCGGTGGAATAGGCCGTCTTGTCGCCGAACACGGTTTCGAGGTTGTTGGAGGCCTCGCCGAAGCGGTTGGCCAGCAGGCGCCGCGCCCGCTCGACCTCGCCGCGCTTCAGCGACTGCATGGCGAGGCTCATCACCAGCGTGTCGTTGCGGGCGGCGTAGTCCTGCGGGAAGCCGGCCAGCACCCGGTCGAACGCCGCGAGGCCGAAGCGATAGAGGTAAAAGCGCCCCGAGGCGGCCTCGAACGCCTGCAGCGCCTCGTCGTAGCAGCCGGCATGCTGGTAGGTGACGATCGCCTCGGTGACCTTGCCGCGCGTCGCATAGGCGCTGGCGATCGCCGGCGCTTCGTCGGCTCGCTGCATGCGCCGCCGCATCACCACCTGCAGCGCCTCGCCCAGCGGTTCGCGCACCCGATCCAGCGCCGGCAGCAGATGCCTGTCGATCGGGGCGGCCTCGCCGCCATCGAGCCAGGCTTCGAACGCCACCAGTTCAGCCGAACGCATCGGCTCGAGCAGTTCGGCGGCGAGGAATGCGGCGAGGTGCTTTTCGCTCCTGTCCGCGGCGCGCGCCAGCAGCATCGGCCAGCCTCCCGACTGTCGCAGGATCCGGTCGGCGCTGTGCGGCGGGAGGCGCTCCCGCAGTTCGTCCTGGGAGAGCAGCAGGTCCGCGGTTCCCAGTCGAAAGGTGTTTCCGTAGACGATCGCGCGAGCCAGCGATGGCAGCTCGGTTTCCGGCCGCTTGGCGATGACGATCCGGCGGACGCCGGAGACAAAGGCTTCGGGCAACGCATCGGGCTCGGAGCGAGGCGGGATGTCCCACAGCACGAGGCCGTCGGCGCCGGCCGCCGGTGCGCTTGCGGAGCGGTGAACGGACAATCCGAGCGCCGCCGCAAGCTGCGCCAGCAACACCGA
>NZ_JAQGJL010000078.1 GCF_028290645.1 Devosia sp.
CCCAAGACCGACGTCATGGAGGAGCGGTTCTGGGATTCGATCCACAAGCTCCCCCCGCTACAACCGCGCTTCGTCTCGGTCACCTATGGCGCCGGCGGCTCGACCCGCGAGCGCACGCTGCGCATGGTCAGCCGCGTCAAGGCCGAAACCGGGGTCGATGCCGCGGCGCATCTCACCTGCGTCGCCGCGACGCGGGACGAGGTCGACGCCGTGGTGCGCGGCTACCAGGAGGCGGGGATCACCCGCATCGTGGCGCTGCGCGGCGATCCGGCCGAGGGCATCGGCAAGCCGTTCACCCCGCATCCCGAGGGCTACTGCAACGCCGCCGATCTCGTCGCCGGCATCCGGCGCATCGGCGATTTCGACATCTCGGTCGCCGCCTATCCGGAAAAGCATCCGCAAAGCCCAAGCTGGGACGCCGATATCGACAACCTCAAGCGCAAGCTCGATGCCGGCGCGACCCGCGCCATCACCCAGATGTTCTTCGACAACGACGATTATTTCCGCTTCGTCGACCGGGCGCGGACGGCCGGCATCAGTGCGCCGATCGTCCCCGGCATCCAGCCGATCCACTCGTTCAAGCAGATCTCCGGCTTTGCGGCGCGTTGCGGCGCATCGATCCCCGGCTGGGTGGCGGAGCGATTCGAGGGGTTGGAGGAGGACCCAGAGACTCACGCGCTGGTCGCCTCGGCGGTGGCCGCCGAACAGGTGCTGGAGCTGGTCGACAACGGGATCACCGAGTTCCATTTCTACACCCTCAACCGCTCCAACCTGGTGCTGGCGCTGGCGCGGCTGCTCGGCGCCCGGCCCGACTGACCGTTTGGTGTTCAGCCACCGTTCAGGTCCGTTCAGGCATCGTTCATGCTTGGGGCAATCCAGGGGCCATCCATAAAATGGCCACGTTAATTCGCTTCCGTCCGGACGTGGTTGGGCGGGGCAAGTTGAAGGACAGCAGGCTATGAAACTCGATGGCAAGGTGAAGGGCGGACTGGCTTGGGCCGGTCTCGTCGTCATCCTCGCGGTGCCCGCCGCGGACATCCTCTTCGGCAACGCCGACGGCAATGCACCAAACGCCGCGATGACCGCAGACGCGCAGACGGGCAAGCCGTTGCTCAAGGTTCCCACGGTCAACACACCCACCAAGGCCGATACGATCGAGACCGCCAGCGTCACTGGCGGG
Organism: Devosia sp.; assembly: GCF_028290645.1. GTDB lineage: Bacteria > Pseudomonadota > Alphaproteobacteria > Rhizobiales > Devosiaceae > Devosia_A. Next base: position 1,181 of record NZ_JAQGJL010000078.1, read on the forward strand.
GACGCGGTCGACAAGCTGCTCGCCAAGGGCAAGAAGCTGCCCTCCTACATTTCGGACGGCGACACCGCCGCCACGCCGAAGCCGGTGACGCTGAAGCCGATCACCCCGGCCGCCCAGCCGGCCAAGGCGCCGGTCGAGGTCGCAACCGTCGCTCCGGCCGAGACGCCGCCAGTGCCGCTGCCGCGCAGCGCACGGCCCAAGACGACCCAGGTCGCGTCGCTTCCCGCTGAGGAGAAGCCGCTGATCCTCGACGAGAACAAGGTCAAGCAGCACGAGCAGAAGGCCGCGGTCGAGCCGTTCCCGCTCAGTGACAACCCCGACGTAGTCACCGGCGACCAGCTCGAGGAATGGGATTCGGGCTCGCTCGCCGATTATCTGGCCCGCAAGGGGCTGTTGTCGGAAACGTCCGCACAACCATCCGACAACTACGATCCGGATGGTTTCTATCTCGACGAGGGGCCCAACAGGCCCAGGCGGCCGAGGAACGACTTCTTCCTGTTCTAACTCAGCGGCCGCCTCACGAGGCGGCCGAAACGTCAATGGGGTCCAAAGTTGCAAACTGCCGCATGCCGCAAGGCTGTTAATTTTGCGCTCGGCGGCTATGGTGCGCCGGGAACGGAGAGGCATATGTCGGTCTGGCAACGCCTTGGCGCATTCATGGGGTCGGCGTCGGAACGGACCGGGATCGTCGGTTCGTTCATCAACGCGCTCGATCCCGACACCTGGCTGCCCGGCGGCCGCGACGCCGCGTTCACGCTGGCGCTGATCGCGCTGTCGGCCAAGATGGCGGTATCGGATGGCGTCGTCACCGCTTCGGAACTGCGCGCCTTCCAGCGCACCGTCGAGATTCCGGCCGGCATCGAGCAGCAGGTCGACAAGCTGTTCCGGCTCGCCCAGCAGGACGTCGCCGGCTACGAATCCTATGCCAGGAAGATCCGCCGCTTCTTCATCGACAGCCCCGACACGTTGGAACACGTGCTCGACAGCCTGTTCTTCATCGCCTCGGCCGACGGGCTGATCCATGAGTCGGAGCTCGATTACCTCAAGAATGTCAGCGACATCTTCGGCTTCGACGATGCCCGCTTCGAGCAACTGACCGCCCAGCACGTGCTGTTCGACCGTGGCGCCGATCCGTTCATGGTGCTCGGCCTCGCGCCCAATGCCGACCGGGACGAGGTGAAGCGGGTCTATCGCTCGCTGGTCGCCGAGCACCACCCCGACCGGCTGATCGCCAAGGGCGTGCCCGAGGAGCTGATCGACGTGGCCACCGCCCGCATGGCGGCGATCAACAATGCCTACCACCAGATCATGAAACGCGCGGCCTGACGCATTGGCTTGACGGGGCTCTGCCCCGCCCCCCATATGCGCCTCGCCAGTTGACCGGGTGGCCGCTCTGCATGGGGTAACCCATGCGGGGAGGAAAGTCCGGGCTCCATCGAAATACGGTGACGGCTAACGGCCGCCGGGGGCGACCCCAGGGAAAGTGCCACAGAAAGCAAACCGCCCGTCCTCGGACGGGTAAGGATGAAAGGGTGCGGTAAGAGCGCACCGCGTGCCTGGCAACAGGGACGGCACGGCAAACCCCACCGGGAGCAAGACCAAATAGGGATGACGCGGAGCTCGCTCCAGCCGGTTTTCGAGGCCTGTCATCCGGGTTGGTTGCATGAAGTCGGCAGCAATGCCGCCTCAAGATGAATGGCCGCCACGTCCGCCCCTTCGGGAGCGGGCCCTACAGAACCCGGCTTACAGGTCAACTGGCACTTGATCCTCGCGCGGCCTCGGTAAGCTCAACAGAATCTTAATCCGAACTCGGCAAAGTGCGCCGAGACCCCTATTCTGGGGCACTATTGCTTACCGGCCATTGCCGGAGTGGAGTTCGGGCGGAAGATGAGCAAGCCGAAGGGCAGCGAGCAGCAGGCGCCGCATGTGCCGGTGCTGCTGGCCGAGGTGCTCGAAGCGCTGCAGCCGCTCGAGGGTGCGCGTATTCTCGACGGCACGTTCGGGGCGGGGGGCTATTCCCGCGCGTTGCTCGAAGCCGGCGCCTCCGTCGTTGCCCTCGATCGCGACCCGTCGGTGCTGCCGCACGCTGAAGCCCTCGGCGCCGAATTTGCGAGTCGTTTCAAGTTCGTCGCCGGCACCTTTTCCAATCTGGATCAGCTGTCGGACGGCCCCGTCGACGGAGTTGTCCTCGACATCGGCGTCTCTTCGATGCAGCTCGACCAGGCCGAGCGCGGCTTCTCGTTCATGCAGGAAGGTCCGCTCGACATGCGGATGTCGTCAGAAGGCGAGTCGGCCGCCGATCTGGTGAACGGGCTCGAAGAGGCGGACCTTGCCAATCTGCTCTTCGCTTTCGGCGAGGAACGCAAATCCCGCCGCATCGCCCATTCGATCGTCGCGGCACGCGCTGCGCAGCCGATCTCGACCACCACACAACTCGCCCGCCTCATCGAGAAATCCGTCGGCCGGAAGCCCGGCGACGCGCATCCGGCCACCCGGAGCTTCCAGGCCCTGCGCATCGCGGTGAATGGGGAGTTCGACCAGCTGGTCGAAGGGCTGTTCGCCAGCGAACGGCTACTGACTGAGGGCGGGCGCCTTGCGGTCGTCACCTTCCATTCGCTCGAGGACAGGATCGTCAAGCGCTTCTTCGATCCCGAGAAGGGCGCGCCGACGCAGTCCCGACACCTGCCGCAGGCGGTGCAGGAAGCGTCGCGATGGACCCGCGCCGGCAAGGCGCTGAAGGCATCCTCCGCCGAGACGGCGCGCAATCCGCGCTCGCGTTCGGCGACCCTCCGCTCGGGCCGTCGCACCGCGGCCCCGCCGCGGGTGCTCAGTTATGCCGGCCTCGGTGTGCCGATGTCGCGAGGTGCCGCATGATCAAGATGCTCAACGCCATCATGGTCTGCACCAGCGTGGTGGGTCTCGTCGGCGTCTATGCGCTAAAATATTCCGTCGAGGACATTGCCACGGCCAAGGTCTCGCTGGAGCGCAAGATCGACCGGCAGGAGGGCGAATTGAGCCTGCTCAAGGCCGACTGGTCCTATCTCAACCAGCCGGCGCACGTGGCGCCGATCGTCGCGCGCCACCAGGAGGCGCTGGCGCTGGTGCCCACCAGCCAGGAGCAGTTCGGGCGGATGGACAACCTGCCGATGCGGCCGGCTGCGCCCGATCCTGCGGCGCTCGATGCGCTGCTCTCGTCTCTCGATGCGGGCATCGATCCGATCCAACAGCTGATCGAGGCCAACTAGATGGCGATCATCACCGAAGGCGCCGAAACCATCTCGCTCGATGGCGGGCGGAAGGCGCGCGGCAACCTCACCAAGGCGCGGATCCGCTGGGTCATAGTGGCATTATTGCTGGGGTTCGCCACGGTCGGCGGCCGGCTGATCCAGCTCGGCGCCACCGTCACCGACTCGACCATCGAAGGCGTCGAACGCGACGTCATCACCGCCAGCCGCCCGCCGATCCTCGATCGCAACGGGCTCGAGATGGCCGTCGATATCCGCGTGCCCTCACTGTTCGCCGAGCCGCGCCGGATCATCGATGTCGAGGAAGCGGTGCAGAAGCTGCGCACCGTGCTGCCCGAGCTTGACGAGGATTGGCTCAGGAAGCGCCTTACCGGCGACAAGGGCTTCGTCTGGGTGAAGCGCGAACTCACCCCGGCAATCGAGGAGAAGATCTTCCAGCTCGGCATCCCGGGCATCGAATTCGTCACCGAGAGCAAGCGCTTCTACCCCTCTGGGCAGGAGGCTTCGCATATTCTCGGCGCCGTCAATATCGACAACCAGGGCACCATGGGCATCGAAAAGCACATGGATGACGACAGCCTCGCCCTGCTGCAGTCGATCGGGCTGGCGCGCGGCAACGAGATGACGCCGGTCAACCTCTCGATCGACTTGCGCGTCCAGCACGCGATGTACGAGCAGCTCACCGATGCCATGACCCGCTACAAGGCGGTGGCGGCGGCCGGCGTGATGATGGACGTCAAGACCGGCGAAATCCTGGCCCTCGCGTCGCTGCCGGATTTCGACCCGAACAACCCCTCGACCCTGTTCCAGGACTATAACGGGGTGAAGAACGACCGCTTCAACCGCATCACCTCGGGCATCTACGAGCTCGGCTCGACCTTCAAGACCATCACCATGGCCGGCGCTCTCGACAGCGGCAAGGTCAAGATCACCGATCAATTCGACGCCCGTTTCGGCGTGCGCTTCGGCCGCTTCACCATTGACGATTTCCACGGCAAGCACCGCATCCTGAGCGTGCCGGAGATCTACAAATACTCGTCCAATATCGGCACCATCCATGTCATGCAGACGCTCGGAAAGGACGACTTCCGGGCCTTTCTCACCAAGATCGGCATGGACCAGACAGTGCCGTTCGAGCTGCCCGAGATGCGCAAGCCCAAGGTGCCGGACAAGTTCTCCGAGATCGTCGCCGCAACCTCGAGCTTCGGGCACGGCCTCTCCGTCTCGCCGCTGCACATGGTCCGGGCGGTCGCGGCCTTCGTCAACGACGGCAACATGACGACGCCGACCATGTACAAGCGCAGCGAGGCCGAGGCCCGGCAGACCTACGTTTCGGTGATCTCCCCTACGACCAGCGCCGAGATCCGCTACCTGATGCGCCTCAACGCCCTCGAAGGCTCGGGCACCCGCATGAACAAGCTCGCCAACGGCTACCGCGTCGGCGGCAAGACCGGCACGGCCGAAAAAGTGGTGGGCAAGGTCTATTCAGCGGACAAGACGCTCGCCGTGTTCGCCTCCGCCTTTCCGCTCGATGATCCGCGCTACGCCATGGTCGTCCTCGTCGATGAACCGCAGAACGAGAACCCGCAATCCGGCCATACTGCGGGCTGGAATGCAGGCGAAGTAACGGGCCGCATCGTGCAACGGGTTGCGCCGATGCTTGGAATCAGCCCCGACTTCAGTGAAATGTTGGATTCGAACCTTGTCCCAGTTGAACTTCGCTGAAGCCATTCGGGAAGACAGCGTGCCGTTCGCGCTCACAGATTTGCTGAAAGGGGCCGGCGCCCTGTCGGTCCCGGCGCTCGAAGTCGAGGGCATCAACGCCGACAGCCGCGCCATCGTGCCGGGCGAGGCGTTCTTCGCGCTGCCCGGGACGCGGGTGCATGGCGATGCTTTCGCAGCGCAGGCGGTGGGCCGCGGCGCCAGTGTGATGGTGAGCGATCGCCAGCCCGAGGCCGATCCGGGCATTCCGGTCGTGCTGGTAGAGGACGTCCGCGCCGCCTATGCACAAGCGGCAGCCCGTCAGTTCGCGCCGCAGCCCGCGGTCTCGGTCGCCGTAACCGGCACCAACGGCAAATCCTCGATCGTCTCGTTCGTGCGCCAGATCTGGACCGCCTGCGGCATCGAGGCGGCGAGCCTCGGCACGGTCGGGGTCGAGACCAAGGCCGGCATCCGGCCGCGCGAACTCACCACCTCGGACCCGCTGTCGCTGCATCGTGATCTGGGCGAACTGCGCGCCGAGGGCATAGACCATGTCGCCATGGAAGCCTCGAGCCAGGGCCTCGACCAGCGCCGCGTCGACGGCATCCGCTTCAACGCCGTGGCCTTCACCAATCTCAGCCGCGACCATCTCGACTACCACCGCGACATGGCCACCTATCGCGATGCCAAGCTCAGGCTCTTCACCGACCTGATCGCCGAGGGCGGGTCGGCGGTGGTCAACTGCGACGACCCGGAGCACACCCCGTTCCTGTTCGCCGCGCTCGATGGCGGCGCGACGCTGATGACCGTTGGGCGCGAAGGCGCTTTCCTCGAACTCACCGAGATCAGGAACGAAGGCTACGGCCAGCGGGTCATCGCCCGCATTGTCGGCGAGCCCGTCAGCTTCTACCTGCCGCTGACCGGCGCCTTCCAGGTCAACAACGCCGCCGTGGCGCTGGCCCTCGCGGTCGGGACCGGCGCACCGCCTGATCGCGCGGTCAAGGCGCTCGAGGGCCTCAAGGGCGCCAAGGGCCGGCTCGAGCTGGTGGCCGAGCACAACGGCGCCGCCATCTTCGTCGACTACTCGCACAAGCCCGTCGCACTGGAGACAGCGCTCGAAGCACTGCGCCCCTACGCCAAGGGCAGCCTCCGCCTCGTCTTCGGCGCCGGCGGGGACCGCGACAAGGGCAAGCGCCCGATCATGGGCGAAGTCGCCGATCGCCTTGCCGACGACGTCATCGTCACCGACGACAATCCGCGCACCGAAGACGCCGCCACCATCCGCTCCGAGATCATGGCCGCGACGCCCAAGGCGCTCGAGGTCGGCGACCGCCGGCGGGCCATCGAGACCGGCATCAGCCGGCTGCAGCCCGGCGATGTCCTGCTGATTGCGGGCAAGGGCCACGAGGACTATCAGATCATCGGCACCACCAAGCACCACTTCTCCGACCACGAAGTGGTGCTGGAGACCCTGAAAGGACTCTAGCGCCGATGCGACCGCTCTGGACCGTCGCGGAGGTCGTCAAAGCCACCGGCGGACGGCCCGAAGGCCTGTCAGATGGCCCGATCTCTTCGATCTCGATCGATTCCCGCGACATCGCCCCCGAAGCGCTGTTCGTCGCCATCAAGGGCGACACGCATGACGGGCACGATTTCGTCGGCAAGGCGCTGGACGCCGGGGCGACCGCGGCCCTGGTCTCCGAGGCCTACCACGCGAAGCATGGCGGCAGGCAGCTGATCGTCGTGCCCGACCCGCTGAAGGCGCTGGAGCAGCTTGGCGTCGCCGCCCGCGCCCGCAATCGCGGCCAGATCATCGCGGTCACCGGCAGCGCCGGCAAGACCACCACCAAGGAAGCGATCCGCACCGCGCTCGCCGCCTCGGGCGAGACGCACTACTCGATCAAGAGCTTCAACAACCACTGGGGCGTGCCGCTGATGCTCGCCCGCATGCCGCGAGAGGCGCAGTTCGGCGTATTCGAGATTGGCATGAACCATCCGGGCGAGATCACGCCGCTGGTGAAGCTGGTCCGCCCGCATACCGCGGTGATCACCACAGTTGCCGCGGCGCATCTCGAGTTCTTCGCGTCGGTCGCGGACATCGCCGTGGCCAAGGCCGAGATTTTCCTCGGGCTCGAGCCGGGCGGCACGGCAGTGCTCAACGCCGACCACGAGCATCTCCACATCCTCTTCGCCCATGCCCGGGCCGCAGGGGTCGCGCGCGTCGTCACCTACGGCTTCGACGAAAGCGCCGACTGGTACATCAGCCGGGTGGACAACTCGGCGAACGCAACGCTCGCCGAGGTCACGCATACTGGAGAGCGCTACAACCTGCAGCTGCAGGTGCCCGGTCGCCACATGGTCGCCAACGCCGTTGCAGCACTGGCAGTAGCGCAACTCTCAGGCGAGGGCACGCGCAAGGCCATTGCAGCACTCGCCCAGTTCGGCGCCCCGGAAGGGCGGGGGCTGACGCTCCGGCTCGGACCCGACAAGAAGCCGCTGCTCCTCGTCGACGAGAGCTACAACGCCAATGTCGCCTCGATGAATGCCGCGATGGACCTCTACACCGGCGTGAGGCCCCCCGAGGGGCGCAAGATACTGGTCCTCGGCGACATGCTGGAAATGGGCCTGCAGGGCCCGCAGCTCCATTCGGGCCTCGCCGATGCGGTGCTCAAGACCGGCGCCACGCAGGTTTTCCTCGTCGGCACGGCGATGCGGGCGCTCGCCGATGAGTTGCGCCGCCGCGCCGAGAGCGATCGCGACGTGCCCGGTGTGACCCATATGCCAACCGCCGAGGAGATCACGGATAGCGTGCTCTCCGCGCTTGCCTACGGCGACGCAGTTATGGTCAAAGGGTCAAAAGGCGTCCGGCTCGCACCCCTGGTCCAGAAGATCCGCGAGCGCTTCCAGAACGCCTAAGGCGACGGGTGGGACACCGACAGCATGCTGTATTTCCTCGGGCAGTTGGGCGATAGCCTCGCCGCCTTCAATGTGTTCCGCTACATCACTTTCAGGACGGCAGGCGCGGTGGTGACCGCGCTGTTCTTCGTCTTCTTGTTCGGGCCGGGCATTATCGACGCGTTGCGCATCCGGCAGGGCAAGGGCGGCCCGCCGATCCGCGAGGACGGTCCGCAGAGCCACCTGCAGAGCAAGAAGGGCACGCCCATCATGGGCGGCCTGATGATCCTCGCCGGGGCCGTGACCTCGACCCTGCTGTGGTCGAACCTCACCAACGGCTATGTCTGGGTCGTGCTGTTCGTCACCGTTTCGTTCGGCGCCATCGGCTTTTACGACGATTATCTCAAGGTCAAGCGCATGTCGCATGCCGGCTTCTCCGGGCGGCAGCGGTTGGTCCTCGAGGCCATCATCGGCGCCGTCGCCTGCTATTTCATCTCGATCCTGGGCGACCCGGCGACTTCGACGTCGCTGTTCTTTCCCTTCGTCAAGGGCCTCGCGATCAACCTCGGCTGGTTCTTCGTGCTGTTCGGCGCCTTCGTCATCACCGCGGCCGGCAATTCGGTGAACCTCACCGACGGTCTCGATGGCCTTGCCATCGTGCCGGTGATGGTCGCCGCCGCCTGTTTCGGCCTCATCGCCTATCTCGTCGGCTCGTCGACCTTTTCCGACTACCTGCTGCTCAACCCGGTTCCCGGCACGGCCGAGCTGTCGGTGGTTTGTGGCGCGCTGATCGGGGCGGGGCTCGGGTTCCTCTGGTTCAACGCGCCGCCCGCGCAGATCTTCATGGGCGATACCGGCTCGCTGGCGCTCGGCGGCGCGCTCGGCACCATTGCGGTCGCCATCAAGCACGAGATCGTCCTCGCCATCGTCGGCGGCCTGTTCGTCCTCGAGGCAGTCTCGGTGATCGTGCAGGTGGTCTCCTTCAAGCTCACCGGCAAGCGCGTCTTCAAGATGGCCCCGATCCACCACCATTTCGAAATGATGGGCTGGACCGAGAGCCAGGTGGTGATCCGTTTCTGGATCATCTCGATCGTCCTGGCGCTGATCGGGCTGAGCTCGCTGAAGCTCCGATAGCTCAGGCGAGATCGGGCCACCGGTAGAGCGGTGAATCGCGGGGCGGGGTGAGGTCGGGACTCCATCCATCTACCGGCCGGATGATCATCGTGCCCTCGTTCTGCTCCCGCCAGATGCGTTCCGCGGCGACGCCGCCGTCGCCCGGAACCAGCTCATCGGCGCGCCCGTCGGGGTAGACGTAGAGCCCGTTGGTGCCCTCCAGGTCCGTCGCAGCAAAGCCGATGTACCGGCTGCGCTGGTTGATCTGGTACACCGGCAAGCGGCCGCGCAGCTGCCATCGTAAAGCGGCGTAGGTCCGGTAGTCGGTCGTGGCGACCCAGCCGTATCCACCTGACTCGGCCATGGCGATCACCGCATCTCCCACCGCCGCATAACCGTCGTCCCGGCCGATCGGGTCCCGGTTGCCGCCCCATGCCCCAGCATCCAACGTCACATGGTAGTGCGCCCCCGCCAGCAGGACGAGGTTGATGCAGATCGCGACCAGCCACCACCGCCCTACGGTGCGTGGCAGGCGTGCTGCAGTCCCAGCCACCGGGTGCGACATACCGATAGCCGCCGCCGCTATCCCAAATGGCCACATCGCGACAGGCCAGGAGGTATTGATGTCGAGGCTCAACGCCCTGATCGCCAGATAACCGAAGAAGAAAAGGAAGGCGACGGAGATCGCCAGCGTTGTGCCGTCGGCCTCCCTGAATGCTCGGATGGCGCCGCGAATGGAGCCGAATACGACCAGGGGGGCCAGTACAGGGCCGATCAGAAGCAGCGAGAGCGCCAGGAAATCGGTCAGGTTGCCGAGATCCATGCCATGTCCGCCGACCGCGCGGACGCCCTGGAAGCGAAACGAGGCCCAGTCGTTCTGGAAATTCCACCAGAGCACCGGGGCGAACAGGAGCAGGCTGATCACGCCGGCGATCCATGGCCAAGGCGTGAAAAGCCAACGGCGATTGCGTGGCGGCACGAGCAGGAAGGCAAGGATGGCGGGAACGAAGAGCAGGGCCATGTACTTCGACAGCAGCGCCAATCCCGCCGCCGCGCCGACCAGAAGCCACCAGAGCGCGTCGCCTGTCTGCTCCAGTTTGCTCAGGGCCCAGAACATCAGGCTCGAGAACAGGATAAGGGGGATGCTCGGCTCGATCAGCATGGCGATACCGCCCAGATGGATGGTGGACTCCATCGCCAGCACAACGGTCGCCGCTGCCTGGAGCGAACCGGTCCGGCGCCGCACGATGTCAGCGAGCAATAGTTCCGCGATCGGCATCGCCAGCAGAAAGGCGAAGCGGGCGCCGAACAGGCTATCTCCGAAGAGGCTGGTGCCAAGACGGACGAGCCACGCAACCATGGGGGGATGGTCGAGGTAGGAGACGACCCACTCCTTGGACCAGGCCCAGTGGTAAGCCTCGTCCGTCCTCAGTTCCAGGATCGATCCCGCAAACAGTTTTGCGACGGTGAGCACCGCTAATGCGCCGGCGATCAGGGCCAGCTGCCGGCGGACCGTCCAATATGCGATCGCGGCCGTCTCCGCCGGAGGCGAAACAGATTCTACATTCACTGCGCCCCCACGGCGGAGTCCGCCGCCCGCCCCGTTTCTTCCTGCGTAGCGCAAGCACGACGGTTGTCAAAGCCCAACCATCGGCGTCCTCAGATGATTCGCAAAACGCGACTCCGTTCCGAACTTGGTAACCAACCTGGCGATACAATTTGCATCGAGTTGCGTAAGGGAGGCCGCCTGGGTAGGGCGGCGTCAGGACATGTTTTCACGCGAGCGCAAGACCCCCATCGCCGAGTGGTGGTGGACGATCGACAAGTCGCTGCTCGCGGCGCTGATCCTTTTGATGCTGGTCGGCGTACTGCTGAGCTTCGCGGCAAGTCCGCCGGTGGCCGAGCGTCTCGGGCTGGGCCCGTGGCACTTCATCATCCGCCAGGCGATCTTTGCGGCTCTGGCGCTGCCGGTGATGGTCGCCACCTCGTTTCTTTCGCATCGTGCTGCCCGCATCGCGGCGCTGGGAGTGCTGGTCGTCTCGATCATCCTCCTCTGGCTGACGCTGAAAGTTGGCGTCGAGGTCAAGGGCGCCAAGCGCTGGGTGTCGCTGGCCGGCAATACAGTGCAGCCGTCCGAGTTCGTGAAACCGGCCTTTGCCGTCATCGGGGCGTGGCTATTTTCCGAGAGCATGAAACGGCCGGGCGTCCCGGCGCGGATCATCGCCACCGGCATCATGGTCACCATCGTCGCGGGCCTCCTGCTGCAGCCCGACATCGGGCAGACAGCGCTGATCCTCGCCACCTGGGGCGTGCTGCTGTTCCTCTCCGGCATCTCCTGGCTGGTGATTTTCGGGCTGGGCGCCGCCGGGGTAGGGCTGCTGTTCGCGGCCTACATGTTCTTCCCGCACTTCGCCAAGCGCATCGACAGCTTCCTCAATCCCGAAGGGGGCAACACCTATCAGGTCGACAAGGCGCTAAGCTCACTGCTCGAAGGCGGCTGGTTCGGGCGCGGGCCGGGTGAATCGCTGGCGAAGAAAGTCATCCCGGACGCCCATGCCGACTACGTGTTCTCGGCAGCGGCGGGCGAGTTCGGCATCCTCTTCTGCCTCTGCCTCGTGGCGCTGATCGGTTTCATCGCCGTCAAGGCGCTGATCGGCGCGCAGCAGCAATCGAGCCTGTTTGCGCGGCTCGCCGCATCCACCCTCGCCATCCAGTTCGGGCTGCAGTGCTCGATCAACCTCGCGGTCAATCTGAACCTCATTCCGCCCAAGGGCATGACGCTGCCCTTCGTCTCCTATGGCGGCACGTCCATGCTGGCGATCGCCTTCGCCATGGGCCTGATGCTGGCCTTCACCCGCAAGAAGCCGGAGGAGCGACTCGCTACCGGGCTTCCCGTCTATCGCAGTGGAGTGCTATCCCCCGCCCAATGAGCAGATTCGTTCTGATGGCGGGCGGTACGGGAGGCCATCTCTTCCCGGCGATGGCGCTGGCGCAGGAATTGCGCCGGCGCGGCCATAACATCCAACTGATGACCGATCACCGTGTCGCCTCCTATGGCGACGGCTTTCCCGCCAGCGCCACGCATATCGTGCCTTCGGCGACCCCGTCGGTCAGCAACCCGATCCGCTTCGTCACCGCCGGCTTCACCATCCTCTGGGGCATCGGTGTTGCGTTCCTCAAGCTCGCGAGCGTAAAGCCTGACGCGGTGATCGGCTTCGGCGGCTACCCGGTCTATCCCCCCTTCGTCGCCGCAAGTCTCCGCGGCACGCCCGGCATCCTCCATGAACAGAACGCGGTGATGGGCCGGGCCAATCGCGCACTGGCGCGGATGGCGAAAATCATCGCGCTGAGCTTCCCCCGCACCGCCAAGGCAGAAGCCTTCGCCGACAAGAGCGTGCTCGTCGGCAATCCGGTCCGCGACCGCGTGCGTGGCGTTGCCAAAGTGCCGTATCCGGCGCTCGAGCCGGGCGGGGTCATCCGGCTACTCGTGTTCGGCGGCAGCCAGGGCGCCCGCGTGTTCGCCGACCTCGTGCCGCCGGCCGTCGCCGAACTGCCACCGGAGCTGCGCTCGCGGCTGCGCATCGTGCAGCAGTGCCGGGCCGAGGACCTCGATCGTGTCGCCGAGACCTACCGGCAGGCGAAAGTGAACGTCGAGCTTGCCGCCTTCTTCGACGACCTGCCCGAGCGCATGGCAAGCTCGCATCTCGTCATCTCCCGCTCCGGCGCTTCCACCGTCGCCGAACTCACCGCCATCGGCCGGCCGGCCGTTCTCGTGCCGCTGCCCGGCGCGATCGATGCGGACCAGAAGAACAACGCCCTGGTGATCGAGGCCGCCGGCGGCGGGTGGATCCTCGAGCAGGCCACGCTTACGCCACTATCGCTTGGCACTCGCTTGGCCTCACTTCTCGGTGATCCGGGCGTGTTGCAGAGGGCGGCCGCTGCCGCCAAGGCGCTGGGTCAACCGGACGCCGTCACCAAGCTCGCCGACGTGGCAGAACGCCTAGCGGCCAAGGGGAAATCGCAATGAAGATGCCGCGTAATATCGGACCGGTGCATTTCGTCGGCATCGGCGGCATCGGCATGAGCGGCATCGCCGAAATCCTGCACAACCAGGGCTACAAGGTCCGCGGCTCGGACAGCGCCGAGAACCCCAACGTGCAGCGCCTGCGCAAGATGGGCATCGAGGTCGAGATCGGCCAGAAAGCCGAGAACCTCAAGGACGCCGCCGTCGTCGTCATCTCGTCCGCCATCAAGAAGGGCAATCCCGAGCTCGCCGCGGCCCGTTCGCGCGGGCTTCCCGTGGTGCGCCGGGCCGAGATGCTGGCCGAGATCATGCGGTTCAAGAACGCCATCGCCATCGGCGGCACGCACGGCAAGACCACGACCACCACCATGGTCGCGGCGCTGCTCGACGCCGGCAACATGGATCCCACCGTCATCAACGGCGGCATCATCAACGCCTATGGAACCAATGCCCGCCTCGGCGACGGCGAGTGGATGGTGGTCGAGGCCGACGAGAGTGACGGCACCTTCGTCAAGCTCCCGGCCGACGTCGCCATCGTCACCAATATTGACCCCGAGCACCTTGACTATTACGTCGATTTCTCCGGCGTGAAGCAGGCGTTCCTCAACTTCGTCGAGAACGTGCCGTTCTACGGTTTCGCCGTGATGTGCCTCGATCATCCCGAAGTGCAGTCGCTGATTGGCCAAATTCGCGACCGCCGGGTCATCACCTACGGCCGCAACCCGCAGGCCGACGTGCGGCTGGTCGATCTCGAGAT
>NZ_JAQGJL010000080.1 GCF_028290645.1 Devosia sp.
GCGGGTGATCGGCCAGGACCACGCGATGGAAATGATCGCCAAGCGGATCCAGACCTCGCGCGCGGGGCTGGACAACCCGAACAAACCGGTCGGGGTGTTCCTGCTGGCCGGGACCTCCGGCGTCGGCAAGACCGAGACCGCGCTGGCGCTGGCCGAGGCGCTGTACGGGGGCGAGCAGAACCTCATCACGATCAACATGAGCGAGTTCCAGGAAGCGCATACGGTATCGACCCTGAAGGGCGCGCCGCCGGGCTACGTGGGCTATGGCGAGGGCGGGGTGCTGACCGAGGCGGTGCGGAGGAATCCTTATTCGGTGGTGCTGCTGGACGAGGTCGAGAAGGCGCACCCGGACGTGCACGAGATGTTCTTCCAGGTGTTCGACAAGGGCTTCATGGAGGATGGGGAAGGGCGCTTCATCGACTTCAAGAACACGCTGATCATCCTGACCACCAACGCCGGCACCGAGCTCATTGCGGGGATGTGCAAGGACCCGGAGCTGATGCCCGATCCCGAGGCGATGGCCAAGGCGCTGCGCGAGCCGCTGCTGAAGGTGTTCCCGCCGGCGCTGCTCGGGCGCCTGGTCGCGGTGCCGTACTACCCGCTGTCGGACCAGATGCTGGGCCAGATCGTGAAGCTGCAGCTGAACCGCATCAAGAAGCGGGTCGAGGCGCGCTACAAGATCCCGTTCGAGTACGGCGAGGACGTGGTGAAGCTGGTGGTATCGCGCTGCACCGAGAGCGAGTCGGGCGGACGGATGATCGATGCGATCCTGACCAACACCATGCTGCCGGACATCAGCCGGGAGTTCCTGACGCGAATGATGGAAGGAAAGGACATCGAACGCGTCTCGGTGCGGGTTGCCGATGGCGAGTTCCAGTACGGTTTTTCCCAGCTGCCCCCTGTGTGAAGCACCAGGGCCGATATTCATCCACCGGAGCGGGATCATGAATCTTAAGACTGCCGCACTTGCAACTCAATTCGTTAATAACGTGAACGTTTCCGTATGGGCCAACTGGCAAACCATCAGTGCGGACTTGCGTGCGACCCGCATCTGGGACCAGATGTCGCCGATCCTGGTCAGTTGCAGTGTTCCCTTGCCCCAGTTCGAGACCGGAGCCATGTTTGGAAACGGTGCCGCCTTCTTCTCGTCCTCGGACTGGAAGGTGGTGATCGGATCGGGGATGGTCCCTGACGCCCCGAGCCGCGACGAGATGACCGAGCTGCTGCGGACGGTCTACCACGAGACGCGCCACTGCGAACAGTTCTTTGCGGTGCTGCGCTATCTGGCCGCCAATGCCCGCAGTTCTACCTTCCTGCAAAAGCAGAAAGAGGTCGACCTGAGCAGCTTCGACGGCTTCTTTGCGAGCGCGAACGGCAACGACAACACCCATCCGCGCATGCGGGCGATCGCCGCCGATTACCTGAACAAGCGCACCGGAATGCCGGTCGATACCTGCGCCGAGGCGGTGGCACGGCCGATGAGGGTGGGCGACGAGCTGTTTTCGGTGGCGAAGGAGGCCTGCGAATCGATCTTCGATGCGGGCAACAAGCGGATGCTGGCGCAGCTGACGAATCACACCACGATCCACATCAAGTACAACAGCAGTGCGGTGGCGCAGGGGCGCGATTACGGTAGCGCCTATGCGGCCTATTTCAGTACGGCGATGCCTTACGAACTGGACGCCTTCGAAAGCGAGACGCTGGTCGGCGACGAGATTGCATCGCGGCCGACGCTGTTCGCGGCGCCGTAGCAGATGGCGCAGCCACGCTGTGCGAGGACTAGCGGAGGACGCCATGCCAAACCAGGTTTCGATGGGCGCGATGATGACCTGCACCTTCGGCGTGGCGCCGTCCTCGCTGGTGGTGCTGCCGACGAACAAGGTGCTGGCCGAAGGACCGCCGGCGGCCAACATCATGGACCACATCCCGCTGCTCAACATCATGCCCTTCGGGATGTGCAATTCGCCGGCCAACCCCACGGTGGCGGCGGCCACCGCGGCGGCGCTCGGCGTGCTGACCCCGATGCCGTGCGTGCCGGCCACCGCGGCGCCGTGGGTGCCCGGCGCGCCGACGGTGCTGATCGCGAACATGCCCGCGCTCGACAACGTCTCGAAATGCATGTGCAACTGGGGCGGCGTGATCGGCATCACCAATGCCGGCACCGTCAAGACCATGGTGCCGTAACCGCAATCGACAGGATCGCCCGCAATGCGCGCTACCCAAGCCAACCGTGAAGTTGCCGTTACCAGCGCCCTGGGCGCGGATGTCCTGCTGTTCGAGCGGATGACCGGTTCGGAAGCGCTGGGGCGGCTGCCTGAATACCGGGTGCAGCTGCTCTCGGCCAGCCAGGAGCTCAAGATCGCCGACGTGCTGGGCAAGCCGATGGGGATCCGGGTCGAGCTGGCCGATGCCACCCAGCGCCACTTCCACGGCGTCGTGACGCGCTTCGCCAACACCGGCTGGAGCGGCGAGTTGGCGCGCTACGAGGCGACCGTGCACCCGTGGCTGTGGCTCCTGACGCGCAGTTCGAACTGCCGCATCTTCCAGGACAAGTCGGTGGTCGACATCGTCAAGGCGGTGTGCGCCGACGCGGCCTACGGCGGGCTGGTCGACCTGTCGGCCAGTTCGCTGTCGGGCACCTACGCCCCGCTGCCGTATTGCGTGCAGTACCGCGAGACCGACTTCAACTTCGTCTGCCGCCTGCTGGAAGAGGCGGGCATCTACTTCTACTTCACTCATGACGAGAGCAAGCACACGATGGTGCTGGCCGACTCGTATGGGGCGCATGCCGGCATCCCTGGCTATGCCACGCTCGAATTCGCCGGCGAGGCCGGACGACGCGTGCTGGACCGGGAAGCCGTGTACGGGTGGGCCGCGGCGGGCGAGATCCAGTCGAGCAGCTACGCGCTGAACGACTTCGATTTCGAGAAGGCGGCGGCCAGCACCAGCGGTGGCCTGCTGGTCAAGTCGACCATCGCCGCCGCGTTCTCGCAGCAGGCGTACGAGATGTACGACTACCCGGGCGGTTACCTGGTCGCGGACGACGGCAACACGCTGGCGCGCGCGCGCTTGGAGGCGCTGCACGGACAGTGCGAGCAGATCGCCGCCGACACCAATGCGCGCGGCCTGTATCCGGGTGGTCTGGTCTCGCTGTCCGCGCATCCGCGCGCCGACCAGAATCGCGAATACCTGGTGACCGCGGCCGATTACGACATCGCGGTGAGTGACTACAGCAGCGGCGCGGGGGCGGCCAGCCTCGAGTTCCACTGCGCGTTCGGCGCGATCGGCTCCGAGCACAGCTACCGCGCGCCGCGCCTGATGCGCAAGCCGGTGGTGCGCGGACCGCAGACTGCAATGGTGGTCGGCAAAGCGGGCGAGGAGATCTGGACCGACAAGTACGGCCGCGTGAAGGTGCAGTTCCACTGGGACCGCGACGGCGCCGAGGACGAGACCAGCTCGTGCTGGGTGCGGGTGGCGCAGGGCTGGGCCTGCAAGGGCTGGGGCACCGTGTTCATCCCGCGCATCGGCATGGAGGTGGTGGTCAGCTTCCTCGAGGGCGACCCGGACCGGCCGCTGGTCACCGGCTGCGTCTACAACGGCGACGCAATGCCGCCTTACACGCTGCCGGACGACCAGACCCGGTCCACCATCAAGACCAACAGCTCGAAGGGTGGGGGTGGTTTCAACGAGATCCGATTCGAGGACAAGAAGGACTCGGAAGAGATCTTCGTGCAGGCCGAGAAGGACTTCAACCGGGTGGTCAAGAACAACGACACCCTGAAAGTCGGGTTCGAGAAGGCCGACAAGGGCGACCAGTCGATCAGCATCAAGAACGACCGCAGCGTCGACGTCGGCCACGACCACAAGGAGCACGTCGCCAACGACCAGACGCTGAACGTGGATAACAACCAGACCGTCGCGGTCAAGGTCGACCAGAAGCTCGACGTCGGCGGCAACCAGACGGTGGCGGTGACCGGGGACCAGAAGATCACGGTCAGCAAAACCATCGTGATGGAGGCGACCACCTCGATCGAGCTGAAGGTGGGCGGCAGCAGCATCAAGATCGAGCCGGCCAAGATCACGATCAAGTCGGCGATGGTCGAGGTCAAGGCCGACGCCAATGCCTCGGTCGAAGCGGGCGCGATGATGAAGCTGAAGGCGGGCGCGATCATGACCGTCGAGGGCGCGCTGGTCAAGATCAACTAGGCAAGCGATGTTCGCCGCCGTCGCACGCGATAGGCCGGGCTCCCTGCGAAGGCGGGGGGCGGCGTGCGCCGCACCCGGGCCTGTCGTTGCCTACTGTCCCTCGGGGGGAGCCGTGCCGCCGCCTGCGTCGGAGCCGCCGCTGCCGCTGTGGCCCGTGCTATCGAGGCTGCCGCCGGCGCTGGTGATGTTTTCCGTGGTGGGCCAGTTGCCCGATTCGGTGTTCTCGTGCAGCGACTCCCTACCGCCGTTCGACGAGCTCCAGTTGCCGCCGCCCATTGAACTGCATGCGGCCAGTCCAAGTGCAAGTAATACGCCAAGTAATAGGGCTTCGAATTTGCGTTTCATAATGATCTCCTTCCATCCGTTAATCGTTCCAACCATGATGCGAGCGATGGGGTCCGGTTTCCATCGGAAGTCCTCCCCCGCGAAGGGTAGGACACGTCCCATTCCAGAAGGTGCGGACAACTGTCGCTGCCAAGTGGATGCCCCTAAAAATGTTATCGATCCGATAGCGTTCTCGTGCATAATCGGTATATGACGGATGGCAACCAAGTTTCCACGACAATGTCCCTGATCCTGCGAATCCAGTCCTATCGCAAGCTGCCCCCCGCGGCGCCGGTCGAGCGCCGCTTTGACCGGCTCGGGGGGACCATCGGCCGCGCGGCCGGCAACGACCTCGAGCTGCCCGACCCGGGCAAGTACATCTCGCGCACCCATTGCAAGCTCGATTTCGTCGAGGGACGCTATACCCTGATCGACCTGGGCAGCAATCC
Source organism: Devosia sp. (assembly GCF_028290645.1). Classification (GTDB taxonomy): domain Bacteria; phylum Pseudomonadota; class Alphaproteobacteria; order Rhizobiales; family Devosiaceae; genus Devosia_A. The sequence goes on from NZ_JAQGJL010000080.1 coordinate 4,980, forward strand.
GAGCTGGCTGAACGACCGGCCGCTCGGCACCGGCAAGACCGCGACGCTGGGCGATGGCGACACCCTGATCATCGGCGACTACGTGCTGCAGGTGGCCGTCGACGAGGCGCCGGCGGCGCACCCGGTGCCGGTGTTCGAGCCGGATTACTCGCCCGGCCACCCGTTCCAGGCCCAGCCCGCGGCGGGGCGGCAGGTGGCGCCCGAGTACATCAATCCGAAGGACACGCTGTCGGGCGCGAACATCCTCGATACCGGGGCCGGGATGGCGGCGCCGGCCGGCGCCGGCGATCCGCTGGGGCTCAACCTGTTCGGGCAGGCCGGCGCGGTGCCCGATCCGCTGGCATTTCGCGGCTCGGAGTTCGATCACGCCCCGGCGCAACATGCGCCGATGGATGCGATCGCCGTGGCGTCGCCGTTCGAGGCGCCGGCCGCTCCGGCCGCCCCGCCCGCCGCAGCGCCGCACGCGCTGATCCCGGACGACTATGACCCGCTCGCGGACTTTTTGCCGCCGCGCGTGCAGCCGTCGGCGCAGGCAGCCGCGGCGCCGGCGCCGCGT
>NZ_JAQGJL010000119.1 GCF_028290645.1 Devosia sp.
GCCAAGGATGCCGACGGCTTCTGGTATGGCGACTATTACGGCGTGCTCGCCTTCGGCGTGAACAAGTCGATCGTCACCACCACCCCGACCAGCTGGGCCGACCTGCAGAAGCCCGACTACGCCAACAGCGTCGCGCTCGCCGGTGATCCGCGCACTGCCAACAATGCCATCCTGTCGGTCTACGCCGCCGGCCTCTCGACCGGCGCCGATGCGGCCGGTGCGGCTGACGCGGGCCTCCAGTTCTTCAAGGCGCTCAACGACAAGGGCAACTTCGTCCCCGTCGATGCCGAGGCCTCGGCCATCGCGCAGGGCACGACCCCGATCGCCGTCAACTGGGACTACAACCTCCTCGCCCAGCGCGATGGCTTCGAAGGCAACCCGGAAATGGACGTCGTCGTCCCGTCCGACGGCGTGCTGGCCGGTGTCTATATCCAGGCGATCAGCGCCTATGCCCCGCATCCGAACGCGGCCAAGCTGTGGATGGAATATCTCTATTCCGACGAAGGCCAGCTCGGCTGGCTCGCCGGCTATTGCCATCCGATCCGCTTCAACGACCTCGCCTCCAAGGGGGGCCTGCCGGCCGACCTGATGGCGAAGCTCCCTGCCGCCGACAACTACGCCAAGGCCGTGTTCCCGACACTCGAGGAGCAGAATGCCGCCAAGACGCAGATCAGCAGCCAGTGGGACACCGTCGTCGGCGCCAAGATCAACTGACCGATGACCACCGTCCATCCGACGGCTGAACCTTCCGCAGGCCCGGTGCAAACCGGGCCTGTCGTCCTGCGCGGCCGCGGGCGCAACTTCCTTGCCGGAATCAGACTGGGCGATCTCCTTGCGGTCGCTCCGTTCGTCCTGTTCGCCGTGATGTTCCTGCTGCTGCCGATGTCCTATCTCGTCATGCAGGCCTTCCAGGCCCCCGACGGCAGCTTTACGCTCGATAACCTCGCCAATCTCGGCACGCCCAAGACCATCGACTCCTTCCTGATCTCGATCCGCGTCTCAGGCACTTCGGCTCTCCTCGGCGCGCTTTTCGGACTTCTCATCGCGCTGGCGATCATCCGCGGCAAGCTGCCCGAAGGCATCCGCTCGACGGTGATGACCTTTTCGGGCGTCGCCTCGAATTTCGCCGGCATCCCGCTGGCCTTCGCCTTCCTCGCGACGCTGGGCCGCCTCGGCCTCTTGACCATCATCCTCAAGACCGTGTTCGGGTTCGACCTCTACCGCGCCGGCTTCAACCTGTTGAGTTTCTGGGGCCTCACGCTCACCTACCTCTATTTCCAGATCCCGCTCATGGTGCTCATCATCGCCCCCGCCATCGACGGGCTGAAGCGCGAGTGGAGCGAGGCCGCCTCTACGCTGGGCGCCACCAAGTGGCAGTTCTGGCGCTATGTCGGGCTGCCGGTGCTATGGCCGAACCTGCTCGGCACGCTCTCGCTGCTGTTCGCCAACGCCTTCGGCGCCATCGCCACGGCCTACGCCTTGACCGGCTCGACGCTCAACATCGTCCCCGTGCTGCTCTACGCGCAGATCCAGGGCGACGTGCTCGGCAACCGGGGCCTCGGCGCTGCGCTCGCGCTCGGCATGGTGATCATCACTGCGCTGGCCAACGTCATCTATCTCGTCGTGCGCACCCGCGCCGAGCGGTGGCTCAAATGAGGCGCGGGCAGGCCTGGGCCTGGGTCGTCTTCGGGCTGGGAGCGCTGTATTTCCTGCTCCCGCTGATCGCGACCTTCATCTTCTCGCTCAGCATTCGCAAGAGCGGCTACACCTTCGACGCCTACGCCAATGTGCTCGCCGATCCGCGCTTCCAGTCGACACTCGGCTACTCGCTGTTCATCGGCCTCTGCACCATCGTCGTCGGGATCCTGATCGTCGTGCCGGCGGCCTACTATGTCCGCCTGCGCGCGCCAAAACTGCGTCCGATCATCGAGTTCATCACGCTCCTGCCGCTGATCATCCCGGCCATCGTGCTCGTCTTCGGCTACATCCGGCTCTACAACTCGTCGTCCCTCCTCCCCTTGACCAGCAGCTTTGTCGGCACGGGCATCCTGTTGACCTTCGCCTATGTGGCGCTTGGCCTGCCCTACATGTACCGCGCCGTCGATACCGGGCTCAGGACCATCGACGTCCAGACCCTCACCGAGGCGGCGAACATTCTGGGCGCCAACCAGATGACCATCCTCGCGCGTGTCATTTTCCCCAACATCATCGTCGCCGTGCTGTCGGGCGCCTTCCTGACCCTCGCCATTGTGATCGGCGAGTTCACCATAGCGAGCCTCCTCAACCAGCCGGCCTTCGGCGTCTACATGCAGAATGTCGGCGCCAACCGGGCGTTCGAGCCTGCCGCGCTGGCCGTCATCTCGTTCATCATCACCTGGGGCGCCATGGGCATGATCCAGTTGCTCTCCCGCTTCGCCCCCAAGACCGCCCGCAAGGACTGAACCATGGCCGAGGAATTCCTGCGCATCGAGAAGCTGGTCAAGACCTTCGGCGGCAACGCCGTCGTCAAGGGCGTCGACCTCGGGTTCGACAAGGGCGAGTTCGTCACCCTGCTCGGCCCCTCCGGCTGCGGCAAGACCACCATCCTCAGGATGATCGCCGGCTTCGAGCGCCCGGATTCGGGCCGCATCGTCGTCGAAGGCAAGGACATCTCGGGCCTCAACCCGAACCAGCGCAAGATCGGCATGGTGTTCCAGGCCTACGCGCTGTTCCCCAACATGAACGTCGCCGACAATATCGGCTTCGGCCTCAAGATCGCCGGCATGGCCAGGGACCAGCGCGAGGCGCGGGTCGAGGAGATGCTGAAGCTCATCGGGCTCGCGGGCTACGGCAAGCGCTACCCGTTCGAGCTCTCCGGCGGCCAGCAGCAGCGCGTCGCCCTTGCCCGCGCCCTGGCGCCCAGCCCCCGCATGCTGCTGCTCGACGAGCCGCTCTCGGCGCTCGACGCCAAGATCCGCGTGTCGCTGCGCGAGCAGATCCGCGAAATCCAGCGCGAACTGGGCATCACCACGGTGTTCGTGACCCACGATCAGGAAGAAGCGCTGTCGATCTCCGACCGCATCGTCGTGCTCAATGCCGGCAATGTCGAGCAGTTCGGCAAGCCCTTCGACATCTACAACCGCCCGCAGACAAGGTTCGTCGCGACCTTCGTCGGCACCCTCAATACCCTCAACGGCACCGTGGCCGATGCCGGCGCGAAGACCGTGACGCTGGGCGGCAGCACCGTCACCATCCCCGCCCTCCCTGCCACGGCGCGGAATGGCGAAGCGGTCGCGCTCACCATGCGCCCGGAAGCCGTGTCGCTGGCCAATGGCGCAGCGCGCGACATCGTCCTAGACGGCCGCGTCGCCGAAGTCAGCTTCCTCGGCTCGGTGATCCGCCTCAAGGTCGACCTCGGCGGCAACGCCATTAGCCTCGACACCTTCAACGACCAACGCACCCCGCCGCCTGCCCACGGCTCCCAGGTCCGCGTCGGCATCGCCTCGAGCGACGTGCTGGTGCTCGGGAACTAGCTGGCAAGCCTTTTACGAGCCGCTATGCTGGCGCGCTCCTAAAGGATTCCGCATGACCGACACCCCCTTCGTCTCGACCGCCTGGCTCGCCGAGCACCTCTCCGACCCCGACGTCGCGATCGTCGACGGCAGCTGGTACCTCCCGGCGGTCAACCGCGACCCGCGTGCCGAATATCTGGCGGGGCACATCCCCGGCGCCATCTTCTTCGATGTCGATCAGTACGCCGATCTCTCGACCGGCCTGCCGCACATGCTGATGCAGTCGGAAGCCTTCGGTACCCTCGCCGGCAGCCTCGGCATCGGCGACGACATGACCATCGTCGTCTATGACGGCATGGGCCTGTTCTCGGCCCCCCGCGTGCGCTGGACCTTCGAGGCGATGGGCGCCAAGCACGTCTTCATCCTCGATGGTGGCCTGCCCAAATGGCGCGCCGAGGGCCGCCCGCTGGAAGCCGGAGAAGCCAGGCGCTCACCGACGACCTTCAAGGTCAGCTTCGACGCCGCCGGCGTCGCCAGCCTCGACCAGATGCAGGCCTACAGCCAGGACGGCGCGCGCCAGATCGCCGACGCCCGCCCCGGCCTGCGCTTCCGCGGCGAAGCCCCGGAACCCCGCCCCGGCCTCAAGTCCGGCCACATGCCGATGGCGAAGAGTGCGCCGGCCGATACGCTGGTGGAGAACGGCACGCTGAAGCCGGTCGAGACGCTACGGGCGCAGTTCGCGGAAGCGGGCATCGACCTCGACAAGCCGATCGTCACCACCTGCGGGTCGGGGGTTACGGCGGCAACGTTGAAGCTCGCGCTCGAGCAGGCGGGGGCGAAGGACGTGGTTCTGTATGACGGGGCGTGGGCGGAATGGGGTGGCAGGGATGATACGGAAGTGCTGAAGGGCTGACCGTCCCCTCACCCGTCTCGGCTTCGCCGAGCCACCCTCTCCCTCAAGGGGAGAGGGGCGATGTGGCCAGGTTGTGCCCCCTTCCCTCTCCCTTTGAGGGAGAGGGTGGCGCGAAGCGCCGGGTGAGGGGCAGTCTCGGCTCTACCCCTACCCCCGCGAAATCCGCCAACTCCGCACCTCGAACGGCCTGAGCTCCGCCCCCTCGCCCCGCTCCATCGGCTCCTCGAGAATGCTGAGGCTCCCGCCGACCGTCCACCCATCCGGCGCCGTCACCGCAAAATCCCCGCGCCGCCCCGATGGCTCGTAAACGCGCAGGATCAGCCCGTTCCCATCCTCGGCCGGCTTGAACCCCGACAGCGCCGCCGGAATCCCCTCGGTCCCGATAGGCTCGAACTGCACCGACGCCACGCCGCTTGCCGCCGCCGCCAGCAACGGCTGGTTCAGGTCCTCGGCCTCCTCGCGCACCCGGCCCTCGTACCAGTCGCCGGCATGCGGATAGAGCGCGTAGGTGAACCGTTGCCCACCCTCGTCGGCCAAGGGATCCGGATAGACCGGCGAGCGCACGAGGCTCAGCCCCAGCACATTGCCCTTGGCGCTGTGCCCGTATTTGGCGTCATTCAGCAGCGCCACGCCGAACCCCGGCTCGCTCATGTCGAGGAAGCGGTGCCCCGGCACCTCGAACTGCGCCTGGTCCCAGCTGGTGTTGTCATGCGTCGTGCGCTGCACCACGCCGTTGGCATGCTCGAACGTCGCGCGCGACGCCCGCACCGCCACCGGCGTCAGCGTGCGCAGCAGGCAGTGCCGGTCATGCCAGTCGATTTCGGTCACCACGTCGAGCCGCGTGCCGTTCGCCTCGAGCACATAGGTCTGCGTCACGGTCGAAGCGCGGAACCGCCGCACCACCCGCACCGCCGCCCGGGTCGGCGTGTTCTCGACCACCTTGATGCTCTCGGGCCGATCGAGCTCCACGCCTTTTTTGGCGTAGTCCTCCTCGATGTCCCAGGCGTCCCAGTCGCGCGGCTTGTCCGCCGGATAGACCCAGAGCTGGTTGCCCCGGCCCGCCAACGCCTCGCGCCCGGTCGCCTTATGGACGAGGCTTGAGATCGTGCCGTCGAGGCCGATCATCGCGCGGATATGCGCATTCTCGATATGCGCCTCGCTGACCGACAGCCCCGGCACCGGCTCGAGCTGAGCCCGCGTGAACACCCGGATGCCGAGCGGCGGGATGATGTCGGCGCTCGAGAAGTGCGCCCCGTCGGTCATCGTCACGCGCGTCGGCCGGCGGCTGAGCGAGGGGTTCACTACCACCACCGCATCGGCCACGTCACCGTCGGGAATCTGCCCAACGATGGTCGAGAGCGCGATCTGCTGGCGTGCCAGTGCCCGACCGTGCGCATCGTTCAATTCCCGCTCGGCATCCTCATACACCTCGGCGATCGAGGAGCCGGGCAGGATGTCGTGGAACTCGTTCTTCAGCACCACGCGCCAGATATGCTCGAGGCTCTCAGGCTGTTCGGCCCCCATCAGCGCCGCCAGCGAGGCAAGCGTCTCCGCCGTGATCAGCGCCCGCTCCGCCTGCCGGTGCGCCTTCTTGGTGGCGCTCTGGGTGGTCAGCGTCGCCCGGTGCAGCTCAAGATAGATGTCACCCTGCCAGACCGGCAGCTGCGTCTTCTTCCCCGTCTCGTGCGCAGCGGCAAAAAAGTCCTCCACCCGGCTCCAGCGCGCCCTGGGGAGCGCCGGAAAATCGCGCAGCTGCATCTCGCGCTCGATATATTCGGGCGTCACCCCGCCGCCGCCGTCGCCGTAACCCACCGCAAGCAGCGACGTCGGATGCGCCGGCTTTTGCATGAAGTTGCGCCAGGTCTTCAAAATGCTCAGCGGGTTCACGGCGCCGTTGTAGCCGTGCCAGGGGTTGTTGAAGGTGTGGGTGAGGACGCGGCTGCCGTCGATCCCCTCCCACCAGAACAGGTCCGCCGGGATGGTGTTGGTGTCGTTCCAGTTCACCTTGATGGTGAAGAACGAGTCGATCCCGCCCTGCTTCAAGAGCTGCGGCAGCCCGCCCGAAAAGCCGAAGCAGTCGGGCAGCCAGCACACCCGATGCCGCACCCCGAACTTCTGCTCGAAATAGCGCTGCCCGTAGAGGATCTGCCGCGTCAGGCTCTCGCCGGTCGGCATGTTGATGTCGGGCTCGACCCACATGCCGCCCACCGTCTCCCAGCCGCCGGCGCTTACCTTGGCCTTGATCCTGGCAAACAGCGCCGGATCGTCCTCCTCGATCTGCGCGTAGTAGTGCGCGGTGGACTGGTTGAACCGGAAGCCCGACTCCGCCAGGTACTCGTTGCTCCCCTCCATCAGCGACACGGCCGTAGAGAACGTCCGCCGCATCTTCCGGCGTGTTTCGGAATAGGGCCAGAGCCAGGCGAGATCGATATGGGCATGCCCGGTCAGCGCAATCTCGCCCTGCTGCGGGAAGCGCCGCTGCAGCTCGCGCAGCCGCTCGATCAGCTTGTGGTCGGCTTTCGTCACGCTGGCCCGCTGCTCATCGGTGAGCCCTGCCGGGTTCTCCTTCAGCGGCGGCAGTTGCCAGATCCGCTGCTGGCCGCGCTCGGCGGCGAACCGGGAGACGTAGTCTTGCGTGGCCGACGGCCAGTCGAGCGCATAGAACGCCTCTTCCGCCGCCGCGATCAGGTGCGGCACCACCTCGTGCCCCTCGAGTTCGCTGGCCGCCTCGAACACCTGCTGCAGCCGCAGCTGGAACGCATGCACGGCAGTATCGAGCCAGCAGAGCCTCGCGGCCTTGAAATGCGGATCGCGCACCGGCTCGCCGAACGGTAGGCGCGCCACTGCCTCGGCTTCGAGGCGGAAGTTGTGCGCCCGGATCGGGAATTCCTTGTGGTACGGATCGTTGCCGAAGCCGACGCTGTGGTCGGCATAGATCAGCGTCGCCAGCGCCTCGCCGCCCAGATCGAGGAACAGTCGTGTCTCGGCCAGCGGCCAATGCGGTGGAGCATTCACCGATGCTGCAAAGTTCTGCACCCCGTCCCGGCTCGGCCACGGCGCGCCGACCGCGATAGGCTGGCCGTTGAGGGTCCAGCCGCCGACCGGCACGGTCTCGCGCTCCCGCCAAAAGGTGAGTTCATCCAGCCGTACCTTAACCCGGTCCAGCCGCTGTGCGATCGACAGAGCCATAGTCCACCCACCCCTTGGTGACGCCCGAAAACAGCTGCGGACGAAACCACATGTGCGCGTGGGTCGCTAGGCCCAAGCCGACGCGAAACCTCCGGATTCTACGCCGGCTAGATCCAGCCCAGCTGCTTGAAGAAGCCCAGCGCGTCGTAGTAGTCGCTCTGCGAGACGATCAGTCCGTCGCGGATTACGAACACCGAGGCGCCGGGGATGGTGAACCGCTTGTTGCTTGCTGCGGTGCCGTCCGCCCAGGCACCCGTGTTGGTGCCCGAGAAGACCCACTCGAACGCCACCCGGTCGCCCGATACGATCGGCCGCCCGCGAATGCCCCAGATCAGGTCCGGCACCGCGTTGATGAAGTTGGCAACCACCCCGCTCGTTGCCGCCGCCTTCCCCTCGACGGGTGTCCCCACCGAGGCATCGAAATAGACGACATTGTCGGCGAAGTAGCGCGCGGCCCGCTCGACACTGTGGAAGTTCCAGGCCGCGA
>NZ_JAQGJL010000137.1 GCF_028290645.1 Devosia sp.
GCCAGTAGTTGAAGCTGACATTGTCGAAGGCAATGCCACCCTCCTTCACCAGCAGCTTGGGCGCGTCCGGCCTGTCGATCATGGTGATCGGCTGGGCGATCGTATCCATCGAGTCCTTCACCGTGCCGACCTGGCGGAAGATGTTGGAGCCGATCTCGAGGATCCAGCCCGACATGTTCATGATCTGCAGCGCGAAGGGGATGGCCGTCGCGACGGCCGCGGCATTGAGGTTCCCCTGGTTCCAGCCGGCCAGCGCGATCCAGGTGATCGAGACCACCAGCCCGGCGTTGAGCAGGAACAGCGTCGACCACATGTAGGTGAACACCCGCATCAGCTTGCGGAACGCCAGCGTGTGCTCGTGCACCGAGTCCGAGACGTACTTGTCCTCGTGCCCGTCGGTCGAGAACGTCTTCAGCGTGTGGATGTTGGTGTAGCTGTCCACGATCCGGCCGGTCATCACCGACTTGGCTTCCGAGAGATCCTCGGAGTGCCTAGCGATGAGCGGCATGGTGACCGTGAACAGGATGCCGTAGAGCAGCAGCCACACCGCTATTGGGATCAGCAGCACCCAGTCCAGCCGGGCCAGCACGATCACCGCCACCACCACGAACACCACGGCGTACCACGCCGCGTCGATCGCGAGGTTGACCGCCGTCTCGATGGCCTCGCCCGCCTGCATGATCTTGTTGGCGATGCGGCCGGCGAAGTCGTTCTGGAAATAGGTCCAGCTCTGCCGGATGACGTGCCAGTGGCTCTGCCAGCGCACGATGTTGACGAGGCTCGGGACGATCGCGTGGTTGCGGACCAGCGTGTCAATCAGGAACGACAGCGGGCGCACCACCACAACGACGGCGATCATCCACAGGAAGGTCTGCCAGTTCAGCGAGAACATCTCGCCCGGCGGCGTGGTCGCCAGCATGCCGACGATCAGGCCGACGAAGATCGGCATCATCGCATCGGCCACCGAGCCGATGGCGACGAGTCCGATGCGCAGCGCGAACGCGCCGCGGAACTGATTGACGAAGTAGAGAATGAACTTGCGCACGCCCATCGGGGGCTGCGTGTCCTTTGCCAGCGCTACAGGCGAGTAGCGGGCATTGAACCAGTCGATGACTCGGTTGAGCATTTTGCACTCATTTTCCCGAGCCCGGTATCCGACTTAACCAGTCAGGTCAGGGCTCTAGTGGATTGTTTTCGTTTCACTTTGGAACGGCTGGCATTGGTGCCCGCGCTGAGGTCGATGAGGTTACGAGTTTCCATTTGTCCCTCCTTGGGATGGTTGAAGTAGCAGGCGAAAGGTGCGGCTAGGTGCCATCTCCCATTGTGTGAGAAGGCGTCGGCTGAGAGATCTGAAGCGTTGCCATCACTCCGCCGCCTCCTCCTGAACGTCCACCTCCAAAAACCCACCCGACTGCCGGGCCCAGAGCTTCGCATACGTTCCGCCCAGATCGAGCAGCTCCGCATGCGTCCCCTGCTCGACGATCCTGCCCTCGTCGATCACCACCAGCCGGTCCATCGCCGCGATGGTCGAGAGCCGGTGCGCGATCGCGATCACCGTCTTGTCGCGCATCAGCAGGTGCAACTGATCCTGGATCGCCGCCTCGACCTCGCTGTCGAGCGCCGAGGTCGCCTCGTCCAGCACCAGGATCGGCGCGTTCTTGAGCAGTACCCGGGCGATGGCGATGCGCTGCCGCTGCCCGCCCGAGAGCTTCACGCCGCGCTCGCCGACATGGGCGTCGTAGCCCTTGCGGCCCTTGAAGTCGCTCAGCCCCTCGATGAACGCATCCGCCTCGGCGAGCCGCGCCGCGGCGAGCATCTCCTCCTCGGTCGCATCGGGGCGGCCATAGAGGATATTCTCGCGCACCGAGCGATGCAGCAGCGAGGTATCCTGCGTCACCACGCCGATCTGTTCGCGCAGCGTATCCTGCTGCACGGAGGCGATATCGGTGCCGTCGATCGAGATCACGCCGCTCTCGCGGTCGTAGAAGCGCAGCAGCAGGTTGACGATGGTCGACTTGCCGGCGCCCGAACGGCCGACCAGCCCGATCTTCTCGCCCGGCCTGATCGCGAGGTCGAGGTGCTGGATCACACCCGCCTTCTTGCCGTAGTGGAAGCTCACATCCTCGAAGCGGATGTCGCCTTTCACCCGTCCGATCGGCTTGGCGCCCGGCGGGTCGGCGACGACGCGCGGCAGCGAGATCGAGCTGATGCCGTCGCGGACGATGCCGATGTTCTCGAACAGCTGCGACATCTCCCACATCACCCACTGGCTCATGCCCTGGAAGCGCAGCACCAGCGCCGTGGCGACGGCAATGGCGCCCGGGGTCATCGAGCCATTGAGCCACTGGTTGATGCCCACCGCCATCACCGCAAAGAGCAGGATGTTGTTCATCAGCGGGATGACGATCTGCAGCAGCGCGAACATCCGCATCTGCTTGTGCACCGTACCCATGAACTGATCCATGGCCTCGTGCGCATAGGCCTCCTCGCGATGGCTGTGCGAGAAGAGCTTCACCGTCGCGATATTGGTGTAGCTGTCGACGATGCGGCCGGTCATCAGCGAGCGGGCATCGGCCTGCGCCTCGGCGACCTTGCCGAGCCGGGGCACATAGTAGCAGAGCAGCGCCACATAGGCGGCGAGCCAGACGAGGAACGGCACCGCCAGCCACGGGTCGCTCAGCGCCGCCAGCACCACGGCGCCGGCAAAGTACACCGCGACGAACACCGTCACGTCGAGCAGCTTCATCACCACTTCGCGCACGGCGAGTGCCGTCTGCATCAGCTTGGCGCCGATGCGGCCGGCGAACTCGTCCTGGAAGTAGCTCATCGACTGGCGCAGCAGATAGCGGTGCGCCATCCAGCGGATGCGCTGCGGCAGGTTGCCGATCAGCGTCTGGTGGATGATGAGGGTGTCGAAGATTTGCAGCGACGGCAGCAGCACGAGCAGGAACGCCGCCATCAGGCCAAGCTTCCACCCGTCCGTCTGCAGGAAAGTCGCGCGGTCGGCCGTGCCGAGCCAGTCGATGATCGACCCCATGAAGCTGAACAGCAGGATCTCACCCAGTGCAATGCCGGCACCGAGCACCGCCATGGCGATCAGCCAGCGCTTGGCGCCCATGCAATAGTGCAGGCAAAACGCCACCAGGCCCTTGGGCGGCTGCATGGGCTCGCTCAGCGGATAGGGATTGAGCCGATCCTCGAACCACTTGAACACGCGATCGAACACGACAACCTCCCTCGAACCGCATCTCGATGGCGGCACGGCTACGACCTCAACCTAAGTTGAGGTCAAGCGGCTCTCGCCATCGGAGGGCTTACCCTCTTTCCTGTTTCGGATTACGCACGCGTCACGCCAATGGCGTGTCGGAGGTGCGTGCTGGCCGACCAGCCCGGCGCCGATCCCAATACCGCCGAATTCGGCAAGGATCGTGTCCAAATGGCTAGTTGTCAGCCGCACAGAATACACTAACCCTTGGATTCGGCTGTTGCGTCTGCGCCACAGTTGGTTAACGAGTTGATGCAGTGGAGCATTTCATGCGCGGCGAGAACGAAGAGACCGTATTTCTCAAGGACTACTCTGAGACCCCGTACGCGGTCGAGAAGGTCGAGCTGGACGTCCAGATCGCTCCGGACACCTCGACCATCCGGACCCTGCTCACGCTGGTACCGCGTGCGAACACCGCCCCTGGAACGCCGCTGGTGCTCGATGGCGAAGAGCTGACGCTACGCTCCATCGCCATCGACGGGCTGCCACTGGCGCTCACTGCCTATGACGCGACGGCGACCAGCCTCACCATCCTCGAGCCGCCGACCAAACGCTTCGTGCTCGAGACCGAAGTGGCGGTCGAGCCCGAAAAGAACATCCGGCTGATGGGCTTTTACCGCTCGAACGGCACCTGGTGCACGCAGTGCGAGCCGGAAGGCTTCCGCCGCATCACCTATTATCTCGATCGCCCGGACGTCCTCGCCCCGTTCAAGGTACGGATGACCGCCGACCGGCAACTTGCCCCGGTGCTGCTTTCCAACGGCAACCTCGTCGAACATGGCGCCCTGCCCGACGGCAAGCATTTCGCCGTATGGGAAGACCCGTTCCCGAAGCCGGCCTATCTCTTCGCCATGGTCGCCGGCGACCTCGGCTCGATCCATGACAGCTTCACCACCTCCTCGGGTCGCAAGGTGGCGCTCGGCATCTACTGCACGCACGGCAAGGAGAGCGAGTGCCTCTACGCCATGGATTCGCTGAAGCGTTCGATGGCCTGGGACGAGCGCCGCTTCGGCCGCGAGTACGACCTCGACATCTTCAACATCGTCGCCGTGTCCGATTTCAACTTCGGCGCGATGGAGAACAAGGGCCTCAACATCTTCAACGACAAGCTGGTGTTCGCCAAGCCGGAGTCGGCAACCGATGCCGACTACGTCAACATCGAGAGCGTCATCGCGCACGAGTATTTCCACAATTGGACCGGCGACAGAATCACTTGCCGCGACTGGTTCCAGCTCTGCCTCAAGGAAGGGCTGACGGTTTACCGCGACCAGGAATTCTCGATGGACGAGCGCTCGCGCGCCGTGAACCGCATCGAGGACGTGCGCCAGCTGCGCCAGACGCAGTTCCCCGAGGATGGCGGCCCCCTCGCCCATCCGCCGCGCCCCGATCGCTACAAGGAGATCAACAACTTCTACACGGCGACCGTCTACGAAAAGGGCGCCGAGATCGTCCGCATGCTGGCGACGCTGCTCGGCGAAGCGGGCTTCCGCAAGGGCATGGACCTCTATTTCGAGCGCCATGACGGCGAAGCGACCACCATCGAAGCCTTCATCAAGGTGTTCGAGGATTCGAGCGGGGAGAACCTGCAGCAGTTCCAGCAATGGTACCTGCAGGCCGGCACCCCGGAAGTGACCGTCACCGACAGTTACGATGCCGCGACCCAGACCTACACGCTCGATCTCGCCCAGCACACCGAGCCCACACCGGGACAGCCGGAAAAGCAGCCCATGGTGCTGCCGATCCGGTTCGGCCTCATCGGCCCCAACGGCAGCCCGATGAGCTGGGCCTCGGTCTCCGGCGGCGAAGTGCGCGACGACATGATCGTCATGGACACCAACAAGGTCAGCGTCAGCTTCACCGGCATCCCCAATCGCCCGGTGCCCTCGCTGCTGCGCGATTTCTCCGCACCGGTGAAACTCACCACCAATGCGACCGAAGCCGACCAGCTCTTCCTCGCCCGCCACGATGCCGATCCGTTCAACCGCTGGCAGTCGCTGCAGGACGTCTCGATGCGGCTGATGGTCGATGCGGTCGGCGGCAAGGCGTGGAGCGACCGGCAGGTGGCCGCGCTCGCCGAAGCGCTCGAGGAGACGCTCGCCTCCAAGGAACTCGACCCCGCCTTCAAGGCCCACGCGCTCGGCCTTCCCAACGAGCAGACCGTCGCCCGCACCATCGGCAGCAATGTCAATCCCGACCGCATCCATGAGGTGCGCGTCGACCTCGTCGGCGCGCTGGTCTCCCGGCTCGCCCCTACGCTCGAGCGGGTCTATCTCACCAATGACAGCCGCCTCGCCTACTCGCCCGATTTCCAGCAGGCCGGCCGCCGCTCGATGAAGAACACCGCACTCGGCCTCCTCGTCCTCGGCGGCGCCACAGGTGCGGCGCAGCTGGCGCGCGAGCAATACGAGCGGGCGCTCAACATGACCGACCGGCTGTCGGCGCTCTCCACCGTCGTGCAATCGTGGACCGGCGACGCCGAAACCTTGCTCGCCGATTTCTACCGCCAGTTCACCGCCGACCCGCTGGTGCTCGACAAATGGCTGTCGCTCAATGCTCTCGCCTCCGACGATGCGGCGCTCGACCGGATCAAGGCGATCCTCGCCTCGCCGGATTTCCCGCAGAACAACCCCAACCGGCTGCGGGCGCTGATGGCTACCTTCGGCATGAATAACCCGACGCAGTTCGCCCGCGCCGACGGCGCCGGCTTCCGCTTCCTCGCCGACTTCGTCGCCGATGTCGACAAGCGCAACCCGCAGGTCGCGGCGCGCGTGCTCACGGCCTTCCGCATCTGGCGGAGCTTCGAACCGGTCCGGCGCGCCGAAGCGGAGAAGGCGCTGAAATCGCTTCAGGACTCCGGCACGCTGAGCCGCAACACGGCCGATATCCTCGAGCGGACCCTCGGAGCGTGATCAGGAAAAGTTGCGAGACTTTTCCGGTTCGATCACGCGACCAGGACAAGCAAAGGAACGATGGCCCGCTTACCCAGGCGGCTCGTCGTTCCCTCGGTTAACGGAACCTTACTCGTAGAAGAATTTTTCTTCCGAGGCTAAGTGATTCAGCCGACTCGCGATTTTGCGCTTCGCCGTCACGCGCGTCCGGGACCCCTCTGGACAGTGACCGCGAAGCGGATTCAAAGTCCCACTACTGGGCAAATCACTGGTCGACCCAATCACATAGGCGGAGAACTTGATGCGGCCGACGGAGCAATCCGGGGACGAGGCGAAGCGATTCCGTACGCCTGACGTTGTGGCGCGACGCACCTGGATGCGTCGTGCCCTCATCGGCGTGCTGGAATGGCTGCTCACCCGGCTGACCGGACGCAACGCGACCAGCGGCTATGCCGCGCTCATCGAAACGCTGCCCTTCGGCGTCGCCTGCTGGGCCGCCGATGCCCGCCTTATCGCCAGCAATACCCGCTTCGCCGAACGGCTCGGCGTCACCCCGGATGCCCTTGTTTCCGGCGCCGCCTATCACGAGGTGGTCAAGACCCTCGCCCAGGGCGGCTACATGCAATCGGTCCGTGAGGACTGGCAGAACCGGCTGCTCGAACTGCACCGCGAGGACGGCTCCACCCTCCTCATCGAGGAGCGCCCGCTGCAGGGCTCGGGCTTCGTCACGCTGGTGATGGACGTCACCGAAAGCCGCCGCACCAACCAGCTGCTAACCTCGATCCGCGAAGAACAGCGCCTGCTCGCCCGCCGCTACCACGAGGAAAAGCTCCGGGCCGAGGCCGCCAGCCGGTCGAAGACCAGCTTCCTCGCCCATCTCAGCCACGACATCCGCACCCCGCTCAACCACATCATCGGCTTTGCCGACATGCTGCGCCAGCAACCCTACGGCCCGCTCGGCGACGCCAAGTATCTCGGCTATGTCGAGGCGGTGAAAAGCTCCGGCGAGCGCCTGCTCGGCTTTTTCGGCTCGATCCTCGAACTGGCCGAACTGGAAGGCGGCCGGCGCGAACTGAAGCGCGACCGGTTCACCGCCGACGACCTGCTCCTCGGCGTGTTCCGCCGCTACACCAGCCAGGCCCAGCGCGCCGGCCTCACCTTCGGCCTCGGCGGCCCCTGCGACGCCATGCTCAGTGCCGACCGCTTCGCCCTCGAGCGCATGATCTCCAACCTCGTCGAAAACGCCGTCCGCTTCACCCCCCGCGGCGGCAAGGTCACCCTCACCGCCTACGCCGCCGCCGACGGCGTGGTGCTCGAAATCACCGACACCGGCATCGGCATGACCCAGGAGCGGCTCGACACCCTCTCCCAGCCCTTCGTCTTCGGCGACGCAGCCCTGACCCGCGACCGCGAAGGCGCCGGCCTCGGCATCGCCATCGCCCGCGCCATCGCCGAACTCAGCGGCGGCCACCTCGCCATCGACAGCCGCCAGGGCCTCGGCACCACGGTAGCAGTGTCCCTCCCGCTATTGGCGGAAGACGCAGCCAAAGCGGCCTGATGCGCAAGCAGTGCCCCCAGCGTCCCCTCGCCCCTGAGGGGAGAGGGCAGCGCAGCTAGGACCGCAAGGTCCGTAGCGAAGCTAGGGTGAGGGGTTCAGCCCCTCCAAACGCTCTCGCTACAAGCCGACCCCCTCCGGCCACCACTCCCCTGATGCCTTCAGCCTGTTGTCAGGTTGCCGGCTCACCCTCGGTCCTGCGGCGCGTTCTGCCGCATCGACCCGGGAGTTCTCCGTAAAGTGTATCGACTACGCCGTGCCGTGGTGAGCGCACTCCGCGCCGCCCCGAGTGCTGCCACGCACTCACGCCTGATATCCTGCCGCGACCACCGGGTCGCAAAGCCGGACCGTCCGTCACCCCAAAGCCTGCTGGCCGCTTCGGTGGGTGTCCTCACATGATCCCCGTCGTCTGGCTTGCGTCCTATCCGCGCAGTGGCAACACCATGCTGCGCATCATCCTCGCCCAATGTTTCAAGCTGCCCTCCGCCGCCGCCTACCCCGAGGATTTCAACGGCAACCACACCCTGCAGGAACTCACCGGAAGGATCGCCCCAACCAGCGAGGGGGTAATCGATTTCGGCGACGTGCCCGTCCGGATCATCAAGACCCATGGGCGGCCGCAGGATGGCTCGAAGGCGATCTACATCGTTCGCAACGGCATCGACGCGACGGCGAGCTTTCATGACCACGGCAACCGGCGCATCCCCATCGAGACGCTCATCTGCGGCAGGCCGGGACTGCCCAGGTGGTGCGAACACATCGCCTGGTGGACGCCAAGCTCGCGGCCCGGCACCATGATGCTGAAATACGAAGACGTCGTCGCCGATACCGGCGGCACGGTCGATGCGCTGGCAGACTTTCTTCACGTCGCACCGGTTGCCCATTCCATCCCCGCACGGGACGACCTCGCCGCAGTGGACGGCAAATGGGTGCGCTCCGCCTCAGCCCCCGGCCGCACAAGGCTGTCGCCCGGCGAGGAAGAGCATTTCTGGCAGCTGAACGGCGACACGATGATGGAGTATGGCTATTCGAGATGGCCCAAAAGCCAGGAGACGGACTACCCGGCGCCGAGGGTTTTGCGGTCCAGCGGTTGATGCCGCGTCCCCTCTCCCCTCAGGGGAGAGGGCAGTGCAGCTAGGACCACAGGTCCGTAGAGGAACTGGGGTGAGGGGTTCAGCCTCTCAACTCGCGCTCGCTGAGACGCTGAACTCCTCATCTTCGGCCACCTTCTCCCCCCACGAGAGAAGGCCGCTCGTCGGAGGCGCGAGCGACCGGGGGTTGCTGAGTGCCCAGCGCGCCGCTAGCGTGCGACAGATTGAGAAGGAGACTACCCTGCGGCCATCAGCGCGTGTCTGGATACTGATCGCAATTGTCGGTAGCGCGAGCGGGGCCCGAGCCGACGACGAGCGGTCGATGGTGAAGTTTTGCCACGAAGCCGCCGAGGCCTACTACCAGCAGCCCACAACTGACGTTTTCGGGGTTTTGGCCAACGCAGAATATGAGCCAGTCTGGGTGCAGATGTTCGCCGAATTTGGCGGCGATTCACACGCGGTCGACCCGGACGCTGGCCCCTCAGAGACCGTTGGTACGGTAAGCGTCAACTGCACGTTTGCCTCCTCCTCTCCTCCGTTGCGGCTAACCTCTATGAACCTCGGCGAAAGGCGAGTTGAAGGTCGCAGCCTCGATGCGGTCCAAACTCAAGTTGACTCTCTACAATAGAGCTTAGGCGTGGCTCCCCACTACATCCCCCGCGCCCGCCCATACCACCGCTCCGCCGCCCCACTCACCTCCGCCTCCATCTCCCGAACATCCCCGGCCAATCGCTCAAAATTCGGCGTGTTCGTCCGCTGCGCCAAGAGCTCCCGGAACGCCTCGGTCCACCCCTCGTCCTTGAACGGGTCGGCCAGCGCGGCGCTCATCACCTGCAGCACCGTCGAGTACAGCTCCAGTATCTCCGCCAGCCGCGCCCCCTCCGGCACCAGCCCGGTCTCCCCGAGCCGGCGCAGCACCACGCCCGTCGTCGCCTGCGGCGCCGCCACCACCTCTCCGGCCACCAGTTGCGCCGACTGCGCAATGAACTCGAGGTCGACCAGCCCGCCCGGCGCCAGCTTCAGGTCGAACAGGTGCCGCGGCGGCCGTTCCTTCGCCATCAGCGCCCGCATCGCCACCACATCGTCGATGGTCCTTGCCGCATCGCGCGGCCGGGCCAAAATCTCGGCTACCGTCGCATCGACCTTCGCGCCCAGTTCGCCATCGGCATAGACCACCCGCGCCCGGCTCAGCGCCAGGTGCTCCCAGGTCCAGGCACTCTCGTGGTGATACTGAATGAAGCCTGAGAGGCTGGTGGCGAGCGGCCCGGCATTGCCGGAGGGCCTCAGCCGCATGTCGGCCTCGTACAGCACACCCTCGGAGGTCGGCGCGCTCAGCGCCGCCAGCAGCCGCTGCGTCAGCCGCGCGTAGTACTGGCTCGCCGCCAGCGGCTTGTCGCCATCCGACTCCTCCGCCCCCTCGCTGTCATAGAGCATGATGAAATCGAGGTCCGAGCGCGCCGTCATCTCGCGGCTCGCCATCTTGCCGAACGCGAGCAGCGCCACGCGGGCCCCCGGCACCACCCCATGCCGCTTCTCGAACTCGCGCCGCACCGCGTCGAACAGCCGGGTCAGCAGCGCTTCGGCCAGGGTCGTGAACTGCTCCCCTGCCCGCGCCGCATCCATCGAGCCGGCCAGCAGCCCCGCCGCGATCAGGAACATCTGCTCCTGCCCGATGATGCGAGCCCGGTCGATCACGTCCTGGTAGTCGCGCGCGTCGGCGAAGAACGCCTCGATCTTGGCGAGCAGCGTCTCGCGCCGCCGCACGTCGTCGGCAAAGGCCGGGTCGATCAGCCCGTCCATCACATGCGCCCGATGGATCACCGCATCCGCCATGCGCGGCGCCGAGGCCATCAGCGCAACCAAGAGGCTCCGCAGGTTCGCGTGGTTCCTCAGCAGCGCAAAGAGCTGCACCCCCGACGGCAGCCGCGACAGGAAGTTGTCGAACCGCGCCAGCGCCTCGTCCGGGTTACCCGCCCCCGCGATGGTCGAAAGCAGCGCCGGCAGCAGCTCGGTCAGGTGCGCCCGCGCCGCCGCGGCGCGCGTCGCGGCATAGCTGCCATAATGCCACTTCTTCACCGTGGCGATGGCCCTCGCCGGCTCGCGAAACCCCATGCCCGACAGCGTCTCGAGCGTCTCCGGATCGTCATCCGAGCCGGTGAACACCAGGTTCCCGCCGCCGCCCGCGAGGCTCTCGCCCTCGGCGAAGAGGTCGGAATAGTACCCCACAACCTGGTTCAACGCCGTCCGGTAAGCCGTTTCAAACGCAGCGACATCCAGCTCGCCCATCAGCCGCCCGATCACCGCGATCGCTTCTTCGCTCTCGGGCATCACATGCGTCTGCTCGTCGCGCAGCATCTGCAGCCGGTTCTCGACCGCACGGAGGAACCAGTAGATCCGCGTCAGGTCCTCGGCCGCCCGCTGCGAGATCCAGTTGGCCGCCGCCAGCGCCCGCAATGCCTCGGCCGTCGGCCGCACCCGCAGCGTCGGGTCGCGTCCGCCGGCGATCAGCTGCTGGGTCTGGGTGAAGAACTCGATCTCGCGGATGCCGCCGAGCCCGAGCTTCACGTTGTGCCCGGCCACCCGCGCATCGCCGACATTCTTGGTGATGTTGATCTGCCGCTTCATCGCCTGGATATCGGCGATGGTCGCGAAATCGAGGTGCTTGCGCCAGATATAGGGCGCGAGGTCCTTGAGGAACGCCTCGCCCACCGCCCGGTCGCCGGCGCAGGGCCGCGCCTTGATCCAGGCCGCCCGCTCCCAGTTCTGCCCGCGGCTCTCGTAGTAGGCGAGCGCCGCCTCCGTCGGCAGCGCCACCGGCGTCGCGCCGGGGTCGGGCCGCAACCGCAGGTCGGTGCGGAACACGTAGCCGTGGGCCGTCCGGTCCTGCATGAGCCCCGCGAGTCGCTGCACGATGCGCGTGAAGAACTTCGTCTCCTCGCCCGGCTGGTTCAGCGCCGCCTTGTCCGGATCGAAGAACGCCACGATGTCGATATCGCTCGAATAGTTGAGTTCGCGCCCGCCGTGCTTACCGAGCGCGAACAGCGCCAGGCCGCAATTCGCCGCCGTCGCCGAAGTCAGCCCACGCGCCGCCGCCAGCCGCAGCAGCACCTCGAGCCCCGCATCGAGCGCCGCATCGGCCAGATCGGACAACGCCGCCGTCGATTGCGCCGTCGTCCAGCGCCCCTCGACCTCCGACACCGCAGCGAGCAGCGCCACGCGCCCCTTGGCGATGCGCAACTCGCGGCCGATCTCCTCTTCGGTCGTGGCGCCCCGCCCCGCCGTCGCCACCTGCTCGAGCACCGCCGCCAAAGCGGCATCCGGCGACTGCTCCCGCGCCGCCGCGAACCAGTCGGCATGCCGTTCTGCAAGATCCTTGAGGTAGGGGGCGGAGGCGAGGAGAGTTTCGAGCGCGACTTTCATGGGCCTTCGATAGCGCACTACGGTCAAATGTCACTGGATTTCGGCATCGGCATCGATAAGGTCCCACGCCAGCGAAATCCCACGAGCCCTTGATGCGAAACACGATTGCCGCCGCCCTCGCCGCCCTCGTCCTCTGCGCCTGCCCCGTCTCCGCCGCCCAGCTCGGCGGCATGGGCGAGGCGATCTTCGGCAACAGCTTCAACTTCAGCAAGGCCAACCTCGAGAAGCCGGCGGTCAAGGCGATCAGCGTGGGCAAGCTCCAGGTGACGCTGCAGCGCACCAGGCTCAAGGACATCCAGAAGGCCTTCGGCGGCACCCTCCAGCGCGAGGGCGACGGCGCCGGCCGTGCCGACTGGCTGTGCTACGGCACGGAAGGCGCCAATGTGTGGTTCATCTCCAATGCGCTGGGCGGCTTCGAGTTCGTGATGATGGTTGCCGCCGAGGCTGCGAAGAAGCCCGCCGCCGGCTGCGACGCCGCCCCGGCCGGTTTTGCGGTTCCCGCCTTCGGCATTCCCGGCCTCGGCGCCTCGACCGCCGACCTCAAGGCGACGTTCGGCGCCGCCTCAGGCGGCAAGATCGCCTACCGCTCCGACCGCCCGGGCGGCTACTCCGACATCGCGCAGTACATCGGCTATGTGCTGAAGAGCGGCAAGGTGGCCGGCATCGGCATCGGCGAGACGTCGGTGCAGACGGCACATTAGCACTTGATCCTCCCCCGTT
>NZ_JAQGJL010000196.1 GCF_028290645.1 Devosia sp.
CCACTTCCGAGTACGAATGCTTCTACACCGGCCCCGCCTCGACGTCCGATGAAGCCGGCGAAGCGCAAATCGTTCAGGACATGCTGAGCAAGTCGACCACCGTTGCGATGGCGATTTCGCCGTCCAACGCGCCGCTCATCGCCCAGACCCTCCGCACGGCCAACCCGACCATCCCGGTGATGACGCTCGACGCCGACCTCGCCAAGGAAGATGCGGCGCTGCGCAAGACCTATCTGGGCACCGACAACTACACGATGGGCAAGAAGATCGGCGAGTACATCAAGGCGGCGATCCCGGCCGGCGGCAAGATCTGCACCATCGAGGGCAACCCGGCGGCAGACAACATCCTGCGCCGCGCGCAGGGCATGCGCGACGCGCTGTCGGGCCAGGAAGGCCTAACGGCACTCGCCGGTGAAGGCGGCTGGACGGAGGTCTCCGGTTGCCCGGTGTTCACCAATGACGACGGCGCCAAGGGCGTGCAGGCGATGAGCGATATCCTCGCCGCCAACCCCGACCTCGTTGCCTTCGGCATCATGGGCGGCTGGCCGCTGTTCGGCGCCCCGCAGCCCTATCGCGACCTGTTCAAGCCGATGGCCGACAAGATTGCGAAGAACGAGTTCGCGATCGGAGCAGCCGATACGATCGGCGACGAAGTGGCGATCGCCAAGGAGGGCCTCGTGACCGCGCTGGTGGGCCAGCGGCCGTTCGAGATGGGCTACAAGGCGCCCGCGGTGATGCTCGACCTGATCGCCGGCAAGCCGGTCGAGGACCCGGTGTTCACCGGCCTCGACGAGTGCACCAAGGACACTGCGGACACCTGTATCCAGAAGTAGGGTTCGGACACGGAACGAAGAGGGGCGCCCCGGTGGGCGCCCTTTTTCTTGCCTGCCTCTGAGCTGGTGCGAGCCGACCCCCACCCCTGTCCCCTCCCCCTAAGAATGGGGAGGGAGACGAAAACACCGACTCCACCGGCAGCGTCTCCCTCCCCTTGTTGAGGGGGAGGGGACAGGGGTGGGGTCCACAGCCACCGGCCCACGCGACTACAACCCCAGCGTCCCCATCAACTCACTCGCCGCCGCCGAGCCCGCCCGATTGGCCCCGATGGTCGACGCTGACGGGCCATAGCCCACGAGGTGTATCCGCGGGTCCTTCGCCACCTGCGTCGCAAGCCGGCCACCCATCACGATGCCGCCCGACGGCTCCCGCAGCATCAGCGGCGCGAGATGATCGAGCGACGAGCGAAACCCGGTGCACCAGAGGATCACGTCGGCCCGCTGCTCGGTGCCATCGGCCCAGCGGATGCCGCTCTCGGTGATCTCGGCGAACATTGGCAGGCGCCTCAGCACGCCGCGCGCCTCCATCGCCTCGATCAAGGGACTGCGCGGCAGGCCGGTGACGGAAACCACCGAGTTCGGCGGCAGGCCCTGCCGCACCCGGTCCTCGACCAGTTTCACCGCCGCCCGCCCCGCCTCCTCGTTGAACGGACCGCTGCGGAACTCGGGCGGCCGTCGCGTCACCCAGGTGGTTATGGTCACCTGTGAAATCTCGTTGAGCAGCTGGATGGCCGAGATGCCGCCACCCACGATCACCACATGCTGGCCGGCGAACTCGGCGGCGGTGCGGTAGTCGCGGGTATGGAGCTGGCGGCCGCGGAATTTCTCCCGGCCCGGATAATCCGGGATATAGGGCGTCTGCCAGGTGCCGGTGGCATTGATGATGCCGCGCGCCGAGAAGGTCTCGCGGTCGGTCTCGATGCGGAACCGCTCGCCGCGCGCGCACACCACCTTGACCTTCACCGGCCGATAGACATTGAGCCCGAACTGCCTCTCGTACGCCGCAAAATACCGCGGCACGGCGACAGCCGCCTCGACGCTGTCGGCACTGGTATCGACCGCATCGGAAAACCGCATGCCCGGCAGGTCGTGCACCCGGTTGACCGTGCTGAGGGTGAGCGAGGGCCAGCGGAACTGCCAGGCGCCGCCCGCCTCGGGCGACTGGTCGAGGACGACGAAGCCGCGCCCGACATCAAGGCCGCGGTGCTTGAGGTAGTAAGCCGAGGACAGCCCCGCCTGCCCTGCCCCGATCACCACGATCTCGGTCTTGATCGCAAGGCCAGTGGGCAAAGCGCTTGGGTTGGCGATAGTCTCGGCGTCCATGCTGGGGGTCCTGAGCAATTGGCCCCAGAGGTAAGGCGCAGCGTCGCCGCCTGCAACGTCCGCCGCTGCTACCCCGGAAGCGCCGCCACCCGCTGGCGCAACTCGCCGAGCCTCGCCGGGTCGAACGGCATCAGCGGCGGGCGGACGCGGCTCCAGCCGGGATCGCCCGAGCGGTCGGCGAAGACGGCCTTGATGGTCGGGATCTGTCCGTAGGCGTTGAGCAGGGCCCGCGCCGCCTCGAGCCGCGTCTGCGCCACGTCGACCTCTGCGGCACGGGCAGGATCGGCGTGGTGATTGTAGACGGTGCGCAGCGCGCCCGGAACGAGGTTGCAGGTTGCCGTGATGCAGCCGGCGCCGCCGATCTTGAGGAAGGGCAGGAACAAGGGATCAGCACCCACCATCACAGCGAAGCCCGGATTGTCTTCGACGAGGCCCTGCATGTTGCCGTAATCGCCCGAGGAATCCTTGAGCCCGATGACGGTATCGGGGAAGGCGGCGATCAAACGCTTGACCAGCGGCCGGCTGAGCGGCACGGCCGAGGTCTGCGGGATGTGGTAGAGCACCACCTTCAGCCGCGGATCGGCGACCACTTCGATGATCCGCGCATAGGCAGCGAAGATCCCGTCATCGCTGACGCCCTTGTAGTAGAACGGCGGCAGCATCACCACCCGGGTGACGCCGGTGCCGAGCGCGTGCCGGACCAGTTCGACCGTATCGGGGATGGCAGCGACACCAACGCCCGGGGCCAGCTGCTCAGGGGTGACGCCGGCCGCGAGGGCGGCTTCGAGGATGGCCTTGCGCTCGGCGACCGAGAACGAGTTCGCCTCGCCCGTGGTGCCGAGCAGCGCGATGCCGTGGCAGCCATCGGCCAGGAGGCCGAGGCAATGCTCCCCGACCCGCTTCAGGTCGGGGCTGAGATCGGCGTTGAGCGGCGTGACCGCAGCGCAATAGACCCCGGATATGCCGAAACTCATCGTAACCCTCCTCGTGTCCCACGGATGGTGCACGAGGAGGCGGGCCAAGGGCAAGCCGGCGCCCAGGGGGCCGGTGCTGCCGACCAGCCAATCGGGGGTAAACGCGAGGAGGATGGGGGCAGCGGTGAACAGCCTCGGGATCATGCTTGCAGCCGAGCCATCGATCAACGAAAAGCGGGTGGCGGCGCCATATGCACCCGGAGACTATCGATGACTGAACCCGCCGTTGGACAAGGCTTCGACATCGTCCTCAAGGGCGGCCGCGTGCTTGATGAGCGCAACGGCGTCGACGGGCTGTTTGATGTGGCGATCAGGGGCGGCAGGATCGCTGCGGTGGGGAAGGACCTCGCGACCGCAGGGGCGAAGGTCGAGAATGTAGCCGGCGCCATCGTCGCGCCGGGGCTGATCGATATCCACACCCATGTCTACCACAAGGCGACTTCGCTGAGCGTCGATCCGGGTTTCATCGCGCGGCGTTCGGCGACCACGACACTGGTCGACGCGGGGAGCGCCGGGGCCGGGAACTATGACGGGTTCCGCGACTACGTGATGATCCACTCGCCGTATCGGATCCTGGCCTTCCTCAACATCTCGTTCCCCGGCATTTTCGGCTTCGACAAGGGCGTCTCGATCGGCGAGGCAACGCTGCGCTCGATGCTGCCGGTGGACCGGTGCGTCGCGAAGATCGAGGCCAACCGCGACCGCATCATCGGGGTGAAGGTGCGGATCGGCGGGCCGGTGACGGGGGAACTCGGGCTCGGCGCGCTGGAACTGGCGCTCGAGGCGGCAGAGGCCGTCGGGCTGCCGCTGATGACCCATATCGGCGGGCCGCCCCCGAGCTATGCCGATGTCGTCTCGATGCTGCGGCCGGGCGATATCCTGACCCATTGCTACCGGCCGGAGCCGAACTCGGCGCTCGGGGCGGATGGCAGGATCCTCCCCGAGATTGTCGCAGCGCGCGAGCGTGGCGTGCTGTTCGACATTGCCCATGGAATGGGCGCCTTCGGCTACGAGACCGCCGAGACGGCGCTGATGGCCGGCTTCCCGCCGGACCTCATTTCATCGGATGTGCATGTGATCGCGGTCGAGGGACCGGGGTTCGACCTGCTGCATACGATGAGCAAGCTGCTGAATTGCGGGCTGTCGCTGCCCGAGGTGATCGGCATGTCGACAAGCCGCCCGGCGCTGGCGATCCGGAAGCCGGAGCTCGGGCATCTCGGGGTCGGCGCGCCGGCCGATATCACGGTGCTGCGGCAGGTCGACAGCAATTATGTGTTCGAGGACGTGGTCGGGCTGAAGCGGCAGGGGACGACGCTGCTGCAGCCGGTATCGGTGTATCTGGGCGGCAAGGCGATGGAAGTCAGCCGCCGGCCGTTCGAGGAGCCGTTCGTCCTGGGCGGGCATCATGGGCATCATCACTGAAGTTGGGCAGGCGGCTGCCGCAGCGCCCCCTCTCCTTAGGGGAAAAGGGCTGGGGCGACGGGCCTTGCCCCGCCGGCACGTCGTGCCTGGTCAGAAATCTTCTAGCGTCAGCTCGCGCGCCATGACGATGTTGCCGGCGGTGAGCCCGCAATCGACCGGGATGGCGGCACCGGTCACAGCGCTCGCCGCGTCCGAGGCGAGGAAGGGGATCACCCGCGCCACCTCATAGGGCTCGACGATGCGGCCGAGCGGATACCAGCGCTCCAGCGTCTTCAAGACGTTCGGGTCCTTGGCCTTGCGCTCGTCCCAGATCGGAGTGCGCACGGTGCCGGGCAGGACGATGTTGGCGCGGATGCCGTAGCGGCCATATTCCTGCGCCAGCGACCGGGTGAGCGAGATCATGCCGGCCTTGGCGGCACTGTAGGCGGGGTCGCCGAGCGCCGAGAGGCCGTTGACCGAGCCGACATTGACGATGTTGCCCGCGCGCCGCTCCACCATCTGCGGCAACACTGCGCGGGCGCAGGCATAAGCGCCGTTGAGGTTGGCATCGATATCGTCGCGCCAGCCCTCGGGATCGGTCTGGCCCAGTGTCTTGTAGCGCGACACCCCGGCGTTGTTGATGAGGACATGCACCTCGCCGAAACCGGCGAACGCCGCCTTCACCGCGGCCGCGTCCGCTATATCGACGACCGCCGGTTTCACCGCGATGCCGTCCTTGCCCAGCGTATCGACGAGGTCGTGCACCCCCTCGCTGCGATCGAGCGCCGCGATGGTTGCGCCTTCCTCGCCGAAGAAGCGGCAGAGCCACTGGCCGATGCCGCCCGCTGCGCCGGTGATGGCGATGGTCTTGCCGGTGAATGCGCCGCTCATGAATGCTCCTTCGATACACTGGGGACGCGGTGCTCCGTTCCGTCCCGGGCGTCAGTTCATTTTCATAGGTGCACAGGGCGGGACATGGCAACCTGGCAAGCCGATGCGCCTGCCGCACGAACAGCAGACGTGCCATCGGGTTGCGGCTATGCTCGGCCCGCACCACATTTGAGGCCTGATGTTCCTCTCGGTATTCGACGTCTTCAAGGTCGGCATCGGTCCATCCAGCTCGCACACCATGGGGCCGATGAGCGCCGCGGTGCGGTTTCTCGACGAGATTCGCACCGGCGACTGGCCGCGGCCGCCAGGCGCGGTGGTCGCTGCGCTCAGGGTGAGCCTACATGGTTCGCTCGCCTATACCGGGGTCGGCCACGGCACCGGCCGGGCGGTGGTGCTGGGGCTCTGCGGGTTGCGGCCGGACCAGGTTGATCCGGACCGCATCGATGCGCTGGTGGCAGGGGTCGAGGCCGAGGGCGTGGTGCATCCCGAAGGGCACCCGGCCTATCGCTTCCGGCCGGCACACGACCTCGTCTATGACCGGAAGGAACGGCTCCCCGGCCACACCAACGGCCTGCAGTTCTTCGCCTATGATGCGGACGGCACGCTGCTGCTCCGCCGTATCTACTATTCGGTCGGCGGCGGCTTCGTCGTCAGCGAGGCCGAGTTCGAGCGCGGTCAGGTGCCGGTCGGCGGGGCGGCGGTCCCCTACCCTTTCGAGAACGCCGCCCAGATGCTGGACATGGCAGGCGCCTCCGGTCTCTCGATCGCCCAGATGAAGCGGGCCAACGAGGAGGCGCGGATCGGCCGCAGGGCGCTCGATGCCGGCCTCGACAGGCTCTGGGCGGCGATGGACGGCTGCATCGAGCGCGGGCTCCGCACCGACGGCATCATGCCCGGCGGGCTCAACGTCAACCGCCGCGCCAAGGCCATCCACGAACAACTGCGCGCCGCCTGGCAGCGCAACGAGACGAGCCCGCTTTTGGGCAACGACTGGCTCAGCGTCTTTGCCATGGCGGTGAACGAGGAGAATGCCGCGGGGAGCCGCGTGGTGACGGCCCCCGACCAACGGCGCGGCCGGCGTCATCCCGGCGGTGCTGAAATACCACCAGCAGTTCGAGGCCGGCGCGTCGCGCGCCAGCATGCACGACATGCTGCTGACCGCTGCCGCGATCGGCGGCATCATCAAGCACAACGCCTCGATCTCGGGCGCCGAAGTCGGCTGCCAGGGCGAGGTCGGCTCGGCTTCGGCAATGGCCGCGGCGGCGCTCTGTGCGGCCATGGGCGGCACTCCGGCGCAGGTGGAGAATGCCGCCGAGATCGCGCTGGAGCATCATCTGGGGATGACCTGCGACCCGGTGGCGGGGCTGGTGCAGATCCCCTGCATCGAGCGCAACGCCTTCGGCGCGGTAAAGGCGGTGACCGCGGCCTCGCTCGCCATGAAGGGCGACGGCACGCACAAGGTGTCGCTCGATGTCTGCGTCGAGACCATGCGCCAGACCGGACGTGACATGTCCGAGCGTTACAAGGAAACCAGCCAGGCCGGGCTCGCGGTAAATGTGGTGGCCTGCTGATGCCGAGCGCGACCTACGAGCTGTTTCGCCAGGCGATGGCGGCCAGAAAGCAGATTCTCTGCACCTACAGGGGACGGCGGCGCGAACTCTGCCCGGTCATTCTCGGGCACACCGGCGGTGAGGAGAAGGCGCTGACCTTCCAGTTCGCCGGCGAGAGCAACTCGCGCCTGCCGCCGGGCGGCGAATGGCGCTGCCTGTCGCTCGGCATGGTCAGCGATGTGACCCTGCGCGATGGTCCCTGGCACACCGGCAGCGGCCACGCGGCGCCTCAGGCCTGCGTCGACGTCGTCGAGTTCGACGTAAATCCCGACAGCCCCTACTTCCCGGCGCAGCGTCTCTAGGGCATCAAGGGGTGCCGCGACGCCCTGCCGAGAGAGCTGCCTGATGACCGAACGCCCCAATATCCTCCTGATCTGCGCCGACCAGTGGCGGGGCGACTGCATCTCCGGGCTCGGGCACAGGAACGTCCGGACGCCGAACCTCGATGCGCTGATGGCCGATGCGGTGACCTTCACCCGGCATTTCGGCCAGTGCACGCCCTGCGGGCCGTCACGGACGAGCCTCCTTACCGGCAAGTACCTGATGAACCACCGGTCCGGGCGGAACGGTACGCCGCTCGACCGGCGCCACACCAATATCGCGCTCGAGGCGCGGAAGGCCGGCTACGAGCCGGCGCTGTTCGGCTACACCGATACCAGCCCCGACCCGCGCGGCCTGCACCCGAACGATCCGGCGCTCACCGCCTATGACGAGGGGGTGATGCAGGGGTTCACGACCCCGCTCCACCTGCCCGAGGACATGGGCAAGTGGGTGGCAGACCTGATCGCCCGCGGCTACGACCTTCCGAACGGGCGCGACGACGTCTTCCGGCCGCGACCGGGCGTTGCCCGGCCCGCCGATCGCGGGTTCCGCTATGCCCCCACGCTGTTCAAGGCCGGGGAGAGCGAGACCGCCTTCCTCACCGACGCGTTCCTGAAATGGCTGCTGGTGCGCGAGGACAAGCCGTGGTTCGCGCATTTCGTGTTCTACCGCCCGCACCCGCCGCTGATCGCACCGGAGCCCTACAACGCGATGGTGCACCCGGCCGATGTCGAGTTCCCGGTGCGCGCCGCTTCGCCCGAGGCCGAGGCGAAGCAGCATCCGCTGCTCGATTTCGCCATCGATGCACTGCGCCAGCCCGGCGCCTATGACGAGCACAACCCGCTCGACATTGTCGCCGCCGACGACCTCGAGATCCGCCAGATGCGGGCGACCTATTACGGGCTGATCGCCGAGGTGGATGCGCAACTGGGCCGGATGGTCCGGCACCTCAAGGACACTGGGCAATACGACCGGACGCTGATCATCGTCACCTCCGATCACGGCGAGATGCTGGGCGAGCACTATGTGTGGGGCAAGGAAATCTACTTCGATCCGGCCTTCCACCTGCCGCTGGTGATCCGCGATCCCCGGCCTGAAGCGGATGCCGGTCGCGGGCGGCGCGTAGAAGCATTCTCCGAAGCGATCGACGTGATGCCGACGGTGCTCGACTGGCTCGGGCTCGAGATCCCGCGCGGCTGCGATGGCGCGTCGCTCCTGCCGTTCCTGAGGGGCGAGACGCCGGAGAACTGGCGCGACGCGGTGTTCTTCGAGCACGATTTCCGCGACGTGCGGACGCAGCGGCCGGAGGCGGCGCTGGGCATCGCGTCGGACCAGTGCGCCTATGCGGTGATCCGTGACGACAAGTACAAATACGTGCATTTCGCGGCGCTACCGCCGCTGCTGTTCGACATCGCCAGCGATCCGCACGAACAGGTCAACCTCGCCGATGACCCGGCTTACACCCAGGTGGCTCTCGACTATGCGCGGCGGCTGCTCGACTGGCGGCTGAGCCGCGGCGAACGGGAGCTCACCAACATGCATGTGGGCCCGGGCGGGCTGTTCGTCCGCCCCTAGCGCTGGGGCAGCGCTCTGGCGCAACTAGTCGCGGCAGCACCGGTGAAGGGCTGAACGAACACCTCCGCGAGCTCAAATATTCCTCGATGCGACGCGCCTCCGGGCCGTACGTACAAAGTCTCCAATTCCTCTCATTTGATCTATGCCCTTGATATTGGCGCATTTGACGCCCATATAGCGGCTGTACGTTACAGCCATCGTTGGCTTCTGATCGTCCGGCTTGCCGGTTGTTTGGTTTCCCTGATTTGCGAACGTCTAGACCCTCGCAGCGTGTCGCTGCGAAGGAACGAGTGCGTTCGCCCCATGGGCGCGGCCTCACAATCGAAAGTTACCGTCATGATCAATGGCACCGTGAAATTCTATAACTCCACCAAGGGCTTCGGCTTCATCGCCCCGAACGACGGCAGCAAGGACGCGTTTGTCCACGCCACCGCGCTCGAAGCTGCCGGCATCATGGGCCTCGCTGAAGGCCAGAAGGTCTCCTACGACCTCGAGAGCGGCCGCGACGGCAAGCTCTCGGCGACCAACCTGTAGCTCGCCTGATCGATCCGTCGGGCCTGCCCACGCGGCTGGCCCGACCCTCGCCTACCGTCTTCGGTCGAGGCGTCCTACACGAAACCCGCGCCACCAAGCCGGGTCGATAGAGA
>NZ_JAQGJL010000093.1 GCF_028290645.1 Devosia sp.
TGGCGATAGCATACTGGACGGTGCATCTGCCGGGGGGCGGGTTCTTCCCGATCGACAATCGCGGCGAGGCCGCCGTCCTGTTCTGCTTTATTTTCCTGTACCTGATCTTCGCGGGTGCGGGCGCCTGGAGCATCGACGCGAGGCGCAGGCGCTCCACAGTCGTCGCCTAGAAACGGGAATGGGCCGCCCCGGGGCGGCCTTCCCGCTCAGATCTCCGGCTTGGTCGAAGGCGGCGAGCGCCGGGCGCTGCGGCGCGCGACGGGCGTGGTCGGGGCAGGGGGTGGCGTGCCATCGCTGCTCTCGGAATCCTCGTAAGGCTCGTCCTCGGCGATGTCGTGGATGGCGTCGCGCACCTCGTCGATCAGCGAGGCCGGCACCCTAGACAGGCTCACCGTGCGCGTTGTCGCCTCGTTGGCCTTGAAGAACACCAGCAGCACCTCGCACACGACGCGCAGCACGATGAGGAACAGCGCGCCGTACACCGCGATCTCCAGCAGCCCCCAGAGTCCGTCCCCGAAATTGCGCCCGAAGCTGACAAACAGGTGCCCCACCGCCCAGAGCAGCAGTGCCGCTAGCCCGGTCGCATAGAGCACCGGCACCAGCCGCGGCGACAGGATCGTCTCGAGCCGGAACAGCGTCGGCGACAGGAAGATTTTCTTGAGATCGTCCAACGTCATGGCCTTACCCCCAATCGGAATCGGTCAATGCAGAAAATGCGTGTCTCAGGCCGCCGACACAAGGGCCTCGGGGCGCATCTCGGCCGTCGGCCCGAAACGGCGCTCGAAGGCGGCGCGCAACGCGCCGTCCACTTCCGGCATCGAGGCCAGTTGCCCGAGATCCTCGAAGCTCGTGACGCCCTGGTCGGAAATCCCGCACGGTACGATGCCGTCGAAGTGGCTCAGCGTCGGGGAGACGTTGATGGCGATGCCGTGGAAGGTCACCCAGCGGCTCACCCGCACCCCGATCGCCGCCACCTTGTCCTCGCGGCCGGGGCCCTTGTCCGGCCGCGCCACCCAGACCCCGATCCGCCCCTCGCGCCGCTCGCCCCTGATGTTGAAGGCGGCCAGCGTATCGATGATCAGCCCCTCGAGCCCCTGCACCAGGCACCGCACATCGCGCCCGCGCTGGCGCAGGTCCAGCATGAAGTAGACCACCCGCTGCCCCGGCCCATGGTAGGTGTACTGCCCGCCGCGCCCGGCGTCGTAGACCGGGAACCGGTTCGGCGCCAACAGGTCCTCCGGCGCCGCCGAAGTCCCCGCGGTATACAGCGGCGGGTGCTCCAGCAGCCACACCTGCTCGGGTGCCGTTCCCTCCGCCACCGCCGCCGCGCGCGCCTTCATCGCCTCCAGCGCCTCGGGGTAGGGGACCAGCCCATCCGTGATCCGCCACTCGACCGGAATCCCGTCGGCCTGGAACAGCTTGGTTCCGGTGTCGCAAGTTGGGTCAGTCGTTAACGCTTCGGTAAGCATGGGCAGCCAATGCTCTCACATAGGGGCCCGGCGCGATTCAGCCGGGATGGTCGTTCGCGGTTTATGTATGAACACTCTAGACAATATTGAAGTCGATATCACCGTGGAGCTTGGCGCCGCCAGTATGCCGGTGCACCACCTGCTGCGCATGGGCCGTGGCGCGGTGATCGAGCTCGATACCGGCGAGAACGATCCGTTGCGCGTCTACGCCAACAACACCCTGATCGCCCGCGGCGAGGTGAAGGTCGAAGACGGCCGCCTCAGCGTCGAACTCACCGAAAAAGTCCGCCGTCCGGCGTAGTTTCGCCGTTGCGGCAAAAGCGGAATTAATCGCTTGCACCCACGAACGGGCATTGCTACACGCTGCCTCGCTTCGCCGCTTCGGCGTCGCTCCTACCTCGGCGTGCGGTCGTGGCGGAATTGGTAGACGCGCAGCGTTGAGGTCGCTGTGCCGCAAGGCGTGGAAGTTCGAGTCTTCTCGACCGCACCATCTCTTTTCGATCTCCCTGAGATGCCAGATTGTGGCAGATCGGGAGCCTGTGGTCGTGCCATGCCGGTCAGGCCGAGGCCTGTGCCTCCCGGCCCTCCCATTTCTCCAGATAGACTTCGGCGGATGCCTTCCATGCCTCGGAGGCGTAGTTGCCGACGCTTGCATGGGTGACGCTCAGCGGCCAGGTCCCCAGCGTCAGTCCCGCTCTGCGGGCCGTGCGGCAGAAGTCCAGGTCGTAGTGGTGAAACTGGAACCGCTCATCGAAGCGCACTCCCGCATCAACCAGGCGAGCCCGCCGCGCCGCCAGAAACACGCCGTCCAGCAGCTCGCACGCCGCCGGTGTGGGGCCAAACCGGGCGACCCGTGAGTTCCCGAGCTCTCCATGTGCGACATTGCCGCTGAGCGCCCTGTCGTCACGGTGACGCCACTTGGTGTGCTCTGGGCGGCAGACCGTGTTGCCGGCGACGCCGATGACATCAAAGCGTCGCAGCGCTTCCACGACGCGCTGTGGAACGAAGTAGTCATCGATCCAGATGTCGTCATGGACGAACACCAGGATGTCGGCGCTGCTCGTGTCGATGGCCTTGTTGTAAATCTCAGGCAACCCGGCTGAATTGCCTGACGCTATCCTCGCGCCGACACTCTCACCAACGATACGTCGCAGGGACCGAGCGAGCAGCGAATCTGCCGCCGCAGTCGCCGGCAAGCGTGAGGCGGCGACGAACTCGACAGTGTCGTATTGGAGCTCCGGCGTCATGTTGGCTTGCGATCCGACCAAAAGAAATCTGGATGACTTGGGGTGGCCTGCTCGCTACAGAGCGCAGACCACGCTTACACAGTAGACGGGAAGTGGCCATGGGGTCGAGCCTAGGAGGTGACGGTCGGCGGGTGGGCATCGTCGTGCTCGGGATGCACCGGTCCGGCACCAGTGCCATAACCAGGGTGCTTAGCCTTCTCGGGGCGGCCCTGCCTGAGCGTCTGCTTGGTTCCAACCGTGGAAACTCGGAAGGCCACTGGGAGCCCGTCGAAATTGTCAGATTGAACGGTCGGGCGCTCGGCGAGGTTGGACGCCGGTGGTTCGACTGGCGGCGTGTCCGGCGGCCGATTGCCTCCGAGTTCGTACCCGCGCTGGTACAATTGCTCGGTCTGGAATATGGCGATGCCCCTCGCTTCGTCCTCAAGGATCCACGGGTTTGCCTGCTGGTACCTGCATATCATCAGGCGTTCTCGGATATGGGCGTCGATCCGTACTATCTGCTCGTATTGCGCGATCCTTTGGCCGTCAGTGCCTCGCTTCACGAACGCGACAAGCTGGGCAAGGAGTATGTCCTGCTGCTCTGGCTAAGATACATGCTCGAGGCCGAGCGCTCATCGCGCGGAGCCCGGCGCAGCTTTGTCCACTATGAAGCTATGCTCGTCGACTGGAAAAGCAGCCTGTCAGAGGTAGTCGCGAGCACCGGCCTCGAACTGCCCTCCGA
Source organism: Devosia sp. (assembly GCF_028290645.1). Classification (GTDB taxonomy): domain Bacteria; phylum Pseudomonadota; class Alphaproteobacteria; order Rhizobiales; family Devosiaceae; genus Devosia_A. The sequence continues at coordinate 3,438 of NZ_JAQGJL010000093.1, forward strand.
TACGTCCGAGGTCGACAGTTTCCTCAATCCCTCTCACCAGCATCACGCGTTCGAGGTCGATCACCTACCCTCGGAGGGTGCCTTGGCGAACTGGGTTTCCACAGCCTACAGCGCGCTATCGCGCCTCGTGACGGCTGCCGGGGATGCAGCGGCGCTGGCGGAGCTGGATGAACTCTACCTCCGCTTCAACGAGGCCACCGACGCCATCGGGGATCCGATGTTTGCCGAGATTCGGCGTCTCCAGGAGGCGCTTACCGAGGCACGCGCCAAAGCGCCCTTAGGTTGACTGTCGCGAGAGCGACCCTCGTAGCGCAAGTCCCAGGCGGACATCACAACACGTCGGCAAGGTGAAAATTCCGCGCCACCGCGTGATCCCGCAGCCCGAATGCCGGCAGCTTCCCCGGCACAAGCGCGTCCGCTACCGCCGTGACGTCCGTAACCTCGGAGGCATCGACCACCACCCGCACGAACGGCTCGGCCATGCCCAGCCGCACCTTCTCCTGCAGTTCGAACAGCAGCACGCGCACATTGCCGTGCGACTCGCAGGCGATGCACTCGGTCCCCGGTTCGTGGGCATGAAGCGGAGCGTCGAGCCGCACCACCGCGGTATCGCGTCCGCCAAAGCGACTCAGGACTGCTTTGTCGGTGACGACGGTCACCGGCACGGAGCGGTCGCGCCGGGCGAACGGGGCAGGGGAGGTCATCATGCCCTCCCCTCACCCCGTCCCACTCCCCGAGGGGGCGAGGGCGCAATGTGCCACTGCCGGTGCAACCAGCGTCCCCTCGCCCGTCCGGGGAGAGGGGCAGGGGCAGCCGCACGCGCAAACGCCGAAGTCATCACACCGCCCCCTTGTCCGCACTTGGCACATAGTTCAGCACCGGCCCGAGCCAGCGCTCGACCTCGCGGATCGCCATGCCCTTGCGTTTGGCATAGTCCTCCACTTGGTCGCGCTCCACCTTGGCGACGCCGAAATAGAAGCTCTCCGGATGGCTCAGATAAATCCCCGACACCGATGAGCCGGGCCACATGGCGTAGCTCTCGGTCAGGCTCACCCCGATCCGCTGTTTGGCGTTGAGCAGGTGGAACAGCGTCGTCTTCTCGGTGTGGTCGGGCTGCGCCGGATAGCCCGGGGCAGGGCGGATGCCCTTGTAGGGCTCGCCCACCAGCTCGGCCGGCGCAAACGTCTCCGAGGCGCCATAACCCCAGAATTCCTTGCGCACCCGCTCGTGCATCAGCTCGGCAAAGGCCTCGGCGAAGCGGTCGGCCAACGCCTTGATCAGGATCGACGAATAGTCGTCGTTCCGGCGCTCGAATTTCTCGGCAATAGCCACTTCCTCGAGCCCGGCCGTCACCACGAACCCCCCGACATAGTCGGGGATGCCCTCGGGCGCGACGAAATCGGCTAGCGCCATGTGGGGCTTGCCGCCGGTCTTCGACAGCTGCTGGCGCAGGGTGTACATCGTCGCCAGCTCGCCGGTCCGTGTTTCGTCGGTGAACAGCCGGATGTCGTCGCCCGCCTGGTTGGCCGGCCAGAAGCCGATCACCGCCTTAGGGCGGAACCAGTTCTTCTGGATCACTTCCTTCAGCATCTTCTGGGCGTCCTCCCAGAGCTGCCGCGCCGCCGGGCCCTGGTCCTTGTCCTCGAGGATGGCCGGGAAGCGGCCCTTCAGCTCCCAGGCCTGGAAGAACGGCGTCCAGTCGATATACTTGGCGATCTCCGCAATGTCGTAGGTCTCGAATACGCGGGTGCCGAGGAAGCTCGGCCTGGGCGGCACGTAGCCATCCCACTCGGGCTTGAAGCGGTTGGCGCGCGCTGCCGCCAGTGGCGTCCGCTGCTTGTCGGCCTCGGATTGCCGGTGCTTCTCGGCCAGCCGCTCGTACTCGGCCCGTACGTCCTTGACATAGGCCGGCCGCTGCTCCTGCGACAGCAGCGACGACACCACGCCCACCGCACGGCTGGCGTCATGCACGTGCACGGTCGGCCCGCCGTGATATTGCGGATGGATCTTCACCGCCGTGTGGACGCGTGACGTGGTCGCCCCGCCGATCAGCAGCGGCACGGTGAACCCCTCGCGCTCCATCTCGGAGGCGACATGCACCATCTCGTCGAGCGAGGGCGTGATCAGCCCGGAGAGCCCGATCACATCGACCTTCTCGGCCTTGGCGGTCTCGAGGATCTTCGCCGTCGGCACCATCACCCCGAGGTCGATGATCTCGTAGTTGTTGCAGCTCAGCACCACGCCAACGATGTTCTTGCCGATGTCGTGGACATCGCCCTTCACCGTCGCCATCAGGATCTTACCGGCCGACTTCCGCCCCGTCGCGTTGCCGTCGGCGTTCTTCTCCGCCTCCATGAAGGGGAGGAGATGCGCCACCGCCTGCTTCATCACGCGCGCCGATTTCACCACCTGCGGCAGGAACATCTAGACCGAACCGAACAGGTCGCCGACGACGCTCATCCCGGCCATCAGCGGGCCTTCGATCACATGCAGCGGCCGCTCCGAACCAAGCCGCGCCTCTTCGGTATCGGCGTCGATGAACTCGGTGATGCCGTTGACCAGCGCGTGCGAAATCCGCTCCGCCACGGGCTTGGTCCGCCAGGTCAGGTCCTTCGCCTTCTGCTCGCCGCCCGCCTGGCCCTTGAACTGCTCGGCAATCTCCAACAGCCGCTCGGTTGCGTCCTCGCGGCGGTTGAAGATCACGTCTTCGCTCGCCTCGCGCAGCGCCGGCTCCAGCGTGTCGTACACCGCCAGCTGCCCGGCATTGACGATGCCCATGTCCATACCCGCCTGGATGGCGTGGTAGAGGAACACCGAGTGCATCGCCTCACGCACCGGCTCGTTGCCGCGGAACGAGAAGCTGAGGTTGCTCACGCCGCCAGAAATGTGAGCGTGTGGAAGGGTTTGCCGAATCGTCCTCGTCGCCTCGATGAAGGCGATGCCGTAGCCCACATGCTCCTCGATGCCAGTGGCGATCGCGAAGATGTTGGGATCGAACACGATGTCCTCGGGCGGGAAGCCGACTTCCTCCGTCAGGAGCTTGTAGGCCTTGGTGCAGATCTCGACCTTGCGCTCATAGGTATCGGCCTGGCCCTGCTCGTCGAAGGCCATCACCACCACGGCGGCGCCATAGCTCCGCACCAGCCGGGCGGCCCCGAGGAACTTCTCGACGCCTTCCTTCATCGAGATCGAGTTGACCAGCGCCTTGCCCTGCACGCACTTGAGCCCGGCCTCGATCACCGAGAATTTCGAGCTGTCTATCATCACTGGCACGCGGGCGATATCGGGCTCGGCCGCGAGCAGGTTGAGGAACTCGGTCATCACCTTCTCGGAGTCGATCAGGCCCTCGTCCATGTTGATGTCGATGATCTGCGCGCCGTTCTGCACCTGGTCGCGCGCCACATCGAGCGCCGCGGTGTAGTCGCCGGCGGTGATGAGCTTCCGGAACCGCGCCGAGCCGGTGACATTGGTCCGCTCGCCGATATTCACGAACGGGATGTCCCGGGTCAGCGTGAAGGGCTCGAGGCCGCTCAGCCGCAGGAACGTCGGCACCTCGGGGATTTTCCGCGGCTTGTACTTGCCGACCGCCTCGGCGATGGCCCGGATATGGTCCGGCGTCGACCCGCAGCAGCCGCCGACGATGTTGAGGAAGCCGTCGCGCGCAAAGCCCTCGAGCTGGCGCGCCATGAACTCCGGGGTCTCGTCATAGCCACCGAATTCATTGGGCAGCCCGGCATTCGGGTAGGCGCAGATCAGCGTGTCCGCGACATCGCTCAACTCATTGACATGCGCGCGCATGGCATTGGCGCCCAACGCACAATTGAGCCCGATCGTGAATGGCTTCGCATGCCGCACCGAGTACCAGAACGCCGTCGGCGTCTGGCCGGAGAGGGTACGCCCGGAGAGGTCGGTGATTGTTCCCGAGATCATCACCGGCAGCTCATAGCCGCGCTCACCGAAGATGCGCTGCGCCGCAAAGATGCCGGCCTTGGTATTGAGCGTATCCGTGATCGTCTCGAACAGCAGTACATCCGCCCCGCCGTCGATCAGCCCGTTGATCGCCTCCGCATAACCCTTGACGATCGCATCGAAGGTGATCGCCCGGTGCCCCGGCGAGTTCACGTCCGTCGACATCGACGCCGTCTTGTTCAGCGGCCCCAGCGCCCCCGCCACGAACCGCCGCTTCCCATCGACATCGAACGCCTGCTGCGCCGCCTCGCGCGCCAGCTTCGCCCCGGCATAGTTGAGCTCATAGGCAAGCTCCTGCATGCCGTAATCGGCCATCACGACGTCGGTCGAGGAGAACGTGTTGCTCTCCACCATGTCCGCACCGGCAAGATAATATTGCAGGTGGATCGCCCGGATCGCATCCGGCTGGGTGAGGTTGAGCAGGTCGTTATTGCCCCGCACATCGTTGTGCCAATCCTTGAAGCGCTCGCCGCGATAGGCGGCCTCGTCGAGCTTCAGCTGCTGAATCATGGTGCCCATGGCGCCATCGAGGATCAGGATGCGTTCGGAGGCCGCCTGGGTAAGCGCTGCCCGCACCTCCTCGCCATGCGGCAAGGAATTTCTATCGATCTCAATGTGTTGAGCTTCAGTCATCGCTCGACTTTCCAACGCCTGTCAGGCCAAAATGCATTCGCCGCCGATGCGGTCACATGGCGGGATATAAAGATATCTTTATATGATCGCCGCCCGCCCGGCAAGCAAGCCCGTTGCCGTCGCACCGCCGGAACCGGAACAAACGCGCAGGAGCTGACCCTACATGGCAATCCCGATCCTCCTCGTCCCCGGCCTCAACTGCACGGCAGAGGTCTACCAGCACCAGCTGCCCGCCCTGTGGCAATTCGGCCCGGTCACCACCGCCAACCACACCACCGGCGCCACGATGCGCGAGATCGCCGCGGCAATCCTCAACGACGCCCCGCCCACCTTCGCCCTCGCCGGCTTCTC
>NZ_JAQGJL010000229.1 GCF_028290645.1 Devosia sp.
CATGGGCGGGTTGTAGCCGGGGGTTGCTTGAGGCGCTCACCGGAGTGTGGAACTGGCTTTCATCCCTCTTGAGGGAAGTCAGAGTGGGGGTGGTGTCGTGAGCCACTGATGGACCCCCACCCCCGGCCCCTCCCCTCAAGGGGGAGGGGAGCCCGAGGGTACCACCATGGATAAGCTCTTCCGCCTGAAACCCCTGGAGCAACTTGTCGTCCAGTTCATCCTCCTCGCCTGGACGGCGGTGGTGCTGTTTCCGATCGGCATCGCGGTGCTCAACTCGCTGAAGCCGAACCTCGGCGAGGTTTACAAGGCGCCGTTCTCACTGCCTTCGGTCTGGAGCTTCGACAACTATTACGAGGCGTGGGTGGGGGCCAATTTCCAGGCCTATTTCCTCAACTCGGCGATCATCTCGATTTCGAGCGTCGTCATCGTGGTGTTCTGTGCCTCGACCACGGCGTTCGTGCTGGTGCGCCTGCCGTTCAAGGGCTCGAACTTCGTGTTTGCCTGCTTCCTGCTCGGAGTCGTCATCCCGATCCGCCTCGCCATGGCCCCACTGTTCGTCATCGTGAAGACGCTCGGCCTGCTCGACAACATCTGGGGCGTCGTCCTCGTCCAGTCGGCAGCAACCATGCCCGTTGCGGTGTTCATCCTCACCGCGTTCCTCCGCTCGGTGCCGGCCGAACTCGAGGAGGCGGCCCGCATGGATGGGGCGCTGCCGTTCGAGATCTACTGGCGCGTGGTGCTGCCCCTGGTCCGGCCGGCGCTGGCCACCGTGGCGCTGCTCACCTTCGTTTCCGCCTGGAACGAGTATTTTCTTCCGCTGATCTTCCTCCGCTCGGAGGCGAACTACCCGATCACGCTCGGCATCAGCCAGTTCCGGCTGCAGTTCGATGTGCAGTGGCACCTGATGTTCGCCGGCATCCTCATCATGCTGATCCCCACCATCGTCGCCTTCCTCCTCGCGTCGCGGCAGTTCATTGCCGGCCTGACGCAGGGCGGGCTCAAGGAATAACAAGCCAATGGCCGCCATCAAGATCCGCAACCTCAACAAGGCCTACGGCAAGGTGCGGGTGCTGCACGGGATCGATCTCGATATCGACGACAACCAGTTCGTGGTGTTCGTCGGCCCTTCGGGCTGCGGCAAGTCCACGCTGCTCAGGACCATTGCCGGCCTCGAGGAGAAGGAGACCGGCACCATCGAGCTCGACGGCCGCGACATCTCCGATGACGCCCCGGTCGATCGCGACGTCGCCATGGTGTTCCAGTCCTACGCGCTCTACCCGCAGATGAGCGTCGCCGAAAACATCGCCTTCCCGCTCTCCGTGGCGAAGACCGAGAGGGCGGTGATCGACAGGAAGGTGAAGGAAGTCGGAGAGCTGCTCCGCCTCACCGAGTATCTCGAGCGCAAGCCCGCCGCGCTCTCTGGCGGCCAGCGCCAGCGCGTCGCCATCGGCCGCGCCATCGTGCGCGATCCGAAAGTGTTCCTGTTTGACGAACCGCTAAGCAACCTCGATGCGGAACTTCGGGTCGAGATGCGGCTGCAGATCGCGCAACTGCGCCGCCGCCTCGGCGCCACTTTCATCTACGTGACGCACGACCAGGTCGAGGCGATGACGCTGGCCGACGTGATCGTCGTGCTCCGCCTCGGCGTCATCGAGCAGGTGGGCACGCCGCTGGAGCTCTACCACAAGCCCGCCAACCGGTTCGTCGCCGGCTTCATCGGCTCGCCGAAGATGAACTTCATCCCGGCGGCAGAGGTGAGCGGGCTCGACCTCAAGGGCGCCGAAACGGTCGGCGTCCGCCCGGAGCACCTCCACGTCGCCGCAGACGGCCCGCTCAAGGTCACGGTGCGTACCGTCGAGAACCTGGGCTCGATCTCCTACGCCTACGCGGCGCTCGCTGATGAAACGCTGCTCACCATCAGCCTGCCGCCGGACCATTCGGTCGCCGTCGACCAGGCGCTCAGCCTCAGCATCCAGCCGGGGAGGGCCTATCTGTTTGGCAAGGACGGGAAGACGATCGGCTGAGGCGAAGGCCTCCTCACCCGGTCCTTCGGACCGACCTCTCCTCCAAAGGAGAGGTGGCGTTGTGGCTCGATCACGCCGCCCGGCACCTCTCCCTTGGGGGAGAGGTCGGCGCGCAGCGCCGGGTGAGGGGGCCTTTCCCCCGCCCCGGCCTGTTCAACGGGGTCGGCACGTACCTACGGTCGCCGGATGGCGTAGCAGAGGATTTCGCCATCCTCGGGGTCGGTCCGGCGGCGGACTTGCGTAAAACCGCATTTCGTCAGCACCGCCTGCGAGCCGACCAGCAGGGGCAGCGTCTCCGCCAGCACCGCAGTCACCCGCGGATCGCGAAAGGCCCGCTGCACCAGGAGCCGCACGGCGCCCGAAGCGTAGCCTTTCATCCGATCGGCCTCGACGACCGAGTAGCCAATCTCGACCTCGCCCTTTTCGTCGGGCGGGCCCTTGTAGCCGGCGGTGCCTGCCAGCCGGCCATTGCCGATGATGTACCAGGTGCCGAAGCCCGGTTCCTCCGGATGGGCCTCAAGCAGGCCGCGCATCCATTGCCGCGTCTCCGGGCCGTTATATTCCGGCGGCCAGTCGATGGGTGGCAAGACACCGAGGAGTCCTGCCAGTTCGGCGCTGCTGCGGTCCTCAGCGTGCAGCAGGGCGACGGTCGCCACGATGATGGAGACATTGCCGTCGGTCTCGACCAAAGCTTGCTGCAACTCTCGCCGCCTTCCTGTGCCGGGTAGTGCGGCTACCGCCCCGGCAGCCATTTCTTCGCGATGCGGCAGACCATCGTGTAGGCCGGGTCGTAGACATTGCCGACATCGTAGCGCACCACCTGTCCCATCAGGTGGCTCGCGGCGGTCTTGGACAATCCGTAGTCGGTGGTCAGCCAGTTCAGCATGTCGGTGGTGGCGTGCTGCAGCGCCTGATCGAGCGGGCGGGCGTTGCCGACCGAGAAGATGTCCTCGGCGTTCTCGCCGCGCGGCCACACGAGGTTGCGCGCCTTCTCGAGCGTCAGCCGCACCTCGACCTCGTAGCTCGTCTCGATGCCGGTGCCGACGATCTCGCCGTCGCCCTGCACCGCGTGGCAATCGCCGAGGAAGAATAGCGCGCCTTCGACGGCGATCGGGAACCACACGGTCGCCCCGGGCCCGAAGCCGCGATAATCCATGTTGCCACCGTTCTCGGCGCTGGTGGCGGTCGAGAAGGCCTGGCCGAGCCCGGGCGCGACGCCGAAGCAGCCGATCATCGGCTCGAGCGGCAGGACGAAATGCTCGAGCCCCTTTACCGGTGGGTTCAGCTGCGCCGTGCCGGCCTGCCGATCGATCGCCCAGTTGGCCGCGTCGCGCGACGGCAGCTCCCGCACGGACTCGGGATCGACCACGTTGCCGGCCAGCGACGAGCGGGTCCAGCCGGTCGCCCGGTTCGGCGTCATGCGCACGATCTCCACCTTCAGCGCGTCGCCCGGTGCGGCGCCCTCGATGAAGATCGGCCCGTTCATCGGATTCGGCCCCGGCCGCCGCTGCACCCCGTCCTTGTCATGCCCGCTCGCATCGAGCGTATCGGTGATGACGGTGTCGCCCGACGCGACGGTCAGGGCAGGGGGGAGCGTGCCGAGGACATTGTGCCATTCGGTGGGGACGAAGCGGTGCGTGGTCATGAGGTGGATTCCGGTGAGGGGTTAAGGGGTAAAGGGTGATGCAAGGGTTGTCACCATAGACGGAAGCAGGTGTTCCCCATGGAAGCGCCCTTCCGCCCACACCGAGTTGGGGCGACTCCATCGCGTCACTTCGGCGCTTCAAATCCCCGCCAGCCACTCCGCATATTCCGCCTCGTGCCGTCCCTCGAAATTCGCCATCCCCGGCTTGGTCAGGACGCCCCGCCGCGGGGGAATGAACGAGTAGATCCGGCCGCGCCGGAACTCGCGCCAGTTGATGTTGACCGCGGCGAATTTGGGGAAGAATTCGAGATCGTCGTAGGGAAGGTGGTCGTGGATCCACCAGGCCAGCGCCTCCCAGCGGCCGGTCGCCTCGTAGTACGGGATCAGCGCGTGGACGATGACGCAGGCCGTCGCGCCCATGCCGCCCCGGGCGTCCCGTCGGTCCCAGATGTGTCCGGCGAAGTTCGCTTCGTTCCGCCCGCAGTTGAGGTCGTGCTCGTTGCCGAACCGGTTCACCTCGACCGAGCGGAAGGCCGACCGGATGGAGATGCGTCCGAACCGCGCCATCAGCGGCTCCAGCGCCTCCTCGCAAAGCCGCCGGCCGGCGGCGATGGCGAGATCGGGGTCGTCCGGGATGTTGGGAATGCCGTAGAAGCTCGCGATCTCCGAGTGGAGGAAGTCGCGCATGAAGAAGTTCTCGCTGAGCCGCACCCGCCCCAGATCTTCAAGCGCCTTCATGCTCTGCGGCTTGCGCATTGCCTCATCCCCCACTGTCCGACAGGCCCTAGTCTGCGCTATCCGTGGCCTCGCGGACCACCCGTTCCTGACTGGAGTTGCCAGATGTTGAAGCTGCTTGCCACACTTACCCTCATCGCCGCGCTCGGCGCGCTGCCCGCGATGGCTCAGTCCGATGCCGAAGTGGATGCGGCGATCGAGACCAATCTGGGGGATCCGGCGGCGTACCATGCGGCGTTCGATGCCATCCAGCAGGCGGTCGTGGACGAGCATCGGGAGGCGTTCGCCGCGTGGGTGGCGTATCCGATCAATGTCACCGCCGATGGGGAGGCGATGGTCATCGCGGATGAAGAGCAGTTCGTCGAGCACTACGACGGGGTCATGACCGACGAGATCAGGGACGCCATCACTGGTCAGCAGTGGCAGGACCTGTTCGTCAACTACAAGGGCATCATGCTCGGCGACGGCCAGGTCTGGCTCAATGGCATCTGCAAGGATGACGCCTGCGCCAGCTTCGAAGTGAAGATCATCGCCATCCAGTCGACGGTGAGCTAGCGCACCCCTCCCCCTTGAGGGGAGGGGTGGGGGTCTATCGGTTATCCACCGCGCCACCCCCTCCCTCATTCCCTCCCCTCAAGGGGGAGGGAGGCGCCTGACCAGACCAATGGCGGCTTGGCAAGCGGCTGCTGAGTCGCTCTAGTCCTCCGACGGAATCCCGGGGGGACGCCATGCTGCTGCAGGTCATTTTCTACATCGCCGTCGCGGCCGAGGCGATGACGGCGGCGCTCGCCGCCGGGCGCCGCAAGATGGATTGGTTCGGCGTCTGCGTCCTCGCCTCGGTCACGGCGCTCGGCGGCGGCACGGCCCGCGACCTGCTGCTCGGGCACTATCCGCTGATCTGGGTGGAGAACCCCTATCTCCTCGTCCTCTGCTGCGCCGCGGCGTTCGTCCCGATCGCGCTCGCCCGCTACATGGCGGCGCTGCGCTGGCCCTTCCTGCTGCTCGATGCGCTCGGGCTGGTGGTCTTTACCATCATCGGATGCAGTATCGCGATGGAGATGGGCCAGCAGCCGATCATCGTCATCGTCGCCGGGCTGGTCACCGGCATCGTCGGCGGGATCCTCCGTGATGTGCTCTGCAATGACATCCCGCTGGTGTTCTCGTCCGAGCTCTACGCCACAGTCGCCATCGTTTCCGGCGTCCTCTACTATCTCGGCCAGTCTGCCGGCCTGCCGCACGACGTGGTGATCGTCGGCACCATTGTCGTCGGTTTCACCCTCCGGGTCCTCGCCATCGTCTTCAAGCTCGAGATGCCGAAATTCGTTTACGACAAGGACCTGCGCTGATGCCCCGCCCGCAACGCCTGCAGCTCTCGCGCAAGGCCGGCTTCAACCTGCAGGAGACGTCGCGGGCGCTGAACGGCCTGCCGGCGAAGCTCGTCACGCGGCCGGGAAAGTGGGGCAATCCGTTCAGCATCGACGAGGTGGGGAAGCGCTACGGGCTGGATCCGGCGGCGGCGCAGGCGAAAGCCGTGGACCTCTGCGGGCAGTGGCTGCGCGGCACGATCGATCCGGCCCTGTCGCCGGGCGAGCCGCCGGCGCGAAACCTTATCCGCGACCAACTCGGGGGGCATAATCTCGCCTGCTGGTGCAAGGCCGGGACGCCCTGCCATGCGGAGATACTGATCGAACTGGCGAACGGATAGAGCATGGCGCGCATCAATTATCTCACGAGCATCGAGTTTGGCGCGGGGGCGCTCGGCACGCTGGCGGAAACGGTCGAGGAATTCGGGCTCGAGCGGCCGCTGCTGGTTGCCGACCACGGGGTGCTCGCCGCCGGGCTGGTGGCCGAGGCGCTGGAGCATTTGCCCGCCGGAACGCCGGTGTTCCTCGAAACGCCCCCCAACCCCACCGAAGGCGCTGTACTGGCCGCGCTCGAGCAATATCGCGCCGAGGGCTGCGACGGCATTGTCGCCATCGGCGGCGGCTCGCCGATCGATCTTGCAAAGGGCGTGGCGCTGCTTGCGACCCATCCCGGCCCGCTCGAGCAGTATGCCTTGATCTATGGCGGCCTCGACCGCATCGGGGCGGGGGTGGCGCCGCTGATCGCGATCCCGACTACCGCCGGCACCGGCGCCGAGGTCGGGCGCGCCGCGCTGCTGACGCTCGAGGATGGCCGCAAGCTCGGCTTCATCTCCCCGCACCTGATCCCGAAGCGGGCCATCTGCGATCCGGTGCTGACCTACGGCCTGCCGGCCGGGTTGACCGCCGCCACCGGGCTCGACGCGCTCAGCCATTGCATCGAGACGCTGTGCTCGCCGCGCTTCAACCCGCCGGCCGAGGCCATTGCGCTCGACGGGGCAGGGCGCATCTGGCGCAATATCGAGACCGCGTGGCGCGAGGGCCGGAACGCCCCGGCGCGCGCCGAAATGATGATGGGCGCGCTGATGGGCGGGCTCGCCTTCCAGAAGGGGCTCGGGGCCGTGCACGCGCTCAGCCATGCGCTGGGTGGGCTCAAGGACGTTTCGCTCCATCACGGCACCCTCAACGCCATCCTGATGCCGCCTGTGCTCCGCCTCAACGCGCCCGAAATCGGCGACAAGCTGAGCCGGCTCAGGGAGGCGATGGGCTTGCCGCCCGCCACCAATGTGGCGCGAGAGCTCGAGGCGCTCAACCAACGTCTTGGCATCCCGGCGGGCCTGCGCGTCCTGGGCGTCCGCGAGGATCATTTCAACTGGGTGGTCGAGCGCGCGCTCGCCGACCACAGCCACGCCACCAACCCGCACCACGCGACGGCAGCGGACTACCGGAGTTTGCTGGAAGCGGCGATGGGTTAGTTGCCGAGGCCGGTGCGCGTTGACCCCCGCTGGCCTGTCAGTCGTCCGCAAACAGGTCCGGATGGTCCTCCGCCAGTCGCGGCAGGGAGGGTACGATCTCGTTGAGGTGCCTGCACATCATGGCGGATGCGGCGTCGGCGTCATGCCGCTCCAGGGCGTCGACGATCGCGGTGTGCTGCGCCACGACCTGCGGCCGGGGCGTGGCGTCGGGGAAGCCGAGGAAGCGGACGCGGTCGAGCTGGGCCTTGAGGCTCACCACATGCCTCCAGGCGTGTTCGACGCCGGCATGCTTGGCAATGGCGGAGTGGAACTCGTCGTCGAGACGCATGAACTCGGCGAGGCTGCCCGACAGCGCTACCTGCTGCACCTCGAGGAGGTAGCGCAGTTCCGCGACCCCTTCCGGCGTGACGGCGGCGGCGGCTTTCCGGACGACGGCCAGTTCGATCGCCTCGCGGATGAAATGCGAGTTTCTCACCTCGCGGATGGAGATCAGCTTGACGAAGGTGCCGCGCTGCGGCCGCACTTCGACCAGCCCGGTCTCGGCCAGCTTGATGAAGGCCTCGCGGACCGGCTGGCGCGATACGCCCATCTGGCGGGCCAGCTCCGCTTCCGACAACGAATGGCCGGGCCGGAGCTGCAACTGGACGATGGCGCCTCGTACAGCGTCATAGACGCGCAGGCTCATCGTCGTCTGGCGAACGCCAGCCGTATTTGGCTGTTTCGCCAGCTCCAGTTCAATGGTCATGTTGACTCCCCCGATGGTGCCATACTAGCACCGGCCGGCGCTGTTGGAAGCGCGGAGGAGCCCAAATGAGGCAGACTTGGCGCTGGTTCGGTCCAGCCGACCTGGCAAGTATCGACGACATCGTGCAGGCCGGCGCGGAAGGCGTGGTCACCGCGCTGCACCATGTGCCGAACGGGGTCGTCTGGAGCGCCGAGGAGATCGGCAAGCGCCAGCAGCAGGTCAGCGTCAGGACCGACGGCGCGCCCTCGGGCATCGCTTGGGACGTGATCGAGAGCCTGCCGGTTTCCGAGGACATCAAGAAGCAGAAGGGCGACTGGCGCGAGCACGTCGCCAACTACAAGCAGAGCCTCCGCCACGTTGCCGCGGCCGGCCTCCGCGTCGTCTGCTACAATTTCATGCCGGTGCTCGACTGGACCCGCACGGACCTGCGCTACCAGGTTGCCCATGGCGGCACCTGCATGCGATTCGACATCAACGATTTCGCCGCCTTCGACATCCATATCCTCCAGCGCCCGGGCGCCAGCGAAGACTTCTCGCCCGAGGTGGTGGAAGAGGCGGCGCGCCGCTTTGCCGGGCTCGATGAGTCGGCCCAGCGGCAGCTCGCCCGCAATGTCACCATGGGGCTCCCAGGCTCGACCGAGAGCATGACGCTCGACGACGTCCGCGCGCATCTTGCCGAATACGGCCACATCTCGGCCGACCAGCTGCGCGAGCACTTCCTCGACTTCCTGTCCGAGGTCGTCCCGGTGGCCGAGGAAGTCGGGGTCCGCCTCTGCTGCCACCCCGACGATCCACCGTTCTCGCTGCTCGGCCTGCCGCGCATCATGTCCACCGCCGCGGACTACCGGCAGGTGCTCGACACCGTCGACAGCCCGGCCAACGGCATGACGCTCTGCTCCGGCTCGTTCGGGGCGCGACCGGACAACGACCTGCCGGCGATCATGGAGGAGTTCGGACCGAAGGTGCATTTCCTTCACCTCCGCAACGTCAAGCGCGACGGCACCGCCATTGCCGGCTCGTTCTTCGAGGCCGAGCACCTCGGGGGGGATACCGATATGGTGGCGCTGATCGCCGCTGTCCTCAAGGAAGAGGCGCGCCGCAAGCGGGAGGGCCGGGAGGACGCGCAGATCCCGATGCGGCCCGACCACGGGCAGGACATCCTCGACGACCTCGGCCGTCGGGCGCAGCCGGGCTACCCGACCATCGGCCGGCTCAAGGGCCTCGCCGAACTGCGCGGCGTGATGAAGGCGCTCGAGCACCGCGAATACGGGCTCCACGCCTGATGGCGCCCATCCGCTTCGGCATGATCGGTGGCGGCTGGCGCGCCGAGTTCTTCACGCGGATCGCGCGTGAGCTGCCGGATCGGTTCAAGCTCGTCGGCGTGGTCCAGCGCGACCACGCCAAGGCCGAGGCGTTCGGGGCGAAATGGGGCGCGCCGGCGTTCGCGACATATGCGGAACTGGCGAATCTCCAACCGGATTTCGTCGTCCTATCGGTGAAGCCCGACGCGCATCTCTCCATACTCACCGAGCTGCACCGCCTTGGCCTTGCGGTGCTCTGCGAAACGCCGGCGGCGCTCGATGTCGAGACCATGATCGCCATCTGGCGGCTGGTGGAGCAGGGGCTGCGGCTCCACATCGCGGAGCAGTACCTGTTCCAGCCGCTGCATGCGGCGCGGCTGCAGTTGATCGCCAACGGGGCGCTGGGGCGGGTGGATTTTGCGCGCGTTTCGACGGCGCACGGCTATCACGGCACGAGCCTGATCCGGAAATTTCTTGGCATCGGGTTCGAGGATGCGACCATCTGCGGCAAGGTTTGGACGTCGCGGGCGTTGCAGGGGCCGAGCCGTGCCGGCTGGCCGGAGAGCGAGCGCTTTGCCGAGACGACGCAGACGCTGGGCGAGTTCGATTTCGGCGACCGGCTCGGGCTATTCGACTTCACCGACGTGCAGTACCGCTCGCCAGTGCACTCGCATCGCGTGGTGATCCGCGGCGATCGCGGCGAGATCGCTGACCTCGAGTTCAGGGTGATGCCGGAATATGCGCACCCGGTGA
>NZ_JAQGJL010000241.1 GCF_028290645.1 Devosia sp.
GTCGTATTTGATGTCGTTGGACATGGAAAATTCCTAGCTCAGTGAGAAAATCAGCCGGCGACCAAAATCATCCGGCAAAAAGGCTCATGCCGCCGTCGACGCGCAGCACCTGGCCGTTGACGAAGCCGGCCTGGTCGCTGGCCAGGAAGGCGACGGCATTGGCGATCTCGACCGGCTTGGCATAGCGCTCCAAGGACACGCCCTCCATCTTCGACGGATCGGTGGTGCGGGTGGCGAGGAACCGTGCCGTGGTGGTGGGGCCGGGGCTGACGGCGTTGACGCGCACGCCGTCCTTGCGCACTTCCGAGGCAAGGCAGCGGGTGTAGGCGACGACGGCGGCCTTGAGCGTGGCGTAGATGCCGCCATGGCTGAAGCCGGCATGGGCGGCGGTCGAGCCGATATTGACCACGGCGCCGGCATGGCGGGCGACCATGTCGGGCACGAAAGCCTGCGTCACCACCATGGTGCCGACGAGGTTGTTGTTGGTCAGCGTGACGATGTCCTCGTAGGGGATGCCGAGGATGTTGTTGGGCTCGGGCTTGCCGCCAGAGGCGCCGATGTCGCCGCCGGCGCAGTTGACGAGGATGTCGACCTGGCCGAAGCGGGCGAGGATGTCCGACTTCATCTTCGCCACGGCGTCGCGATCCGAGATGTTGCCGATGACGCCGACCGACTTCACCCCGAGCGCCTCGATCTGCTTGACCACCTCGTCGAGGTTGGCGTTCTCGCCGAACTTGGCGGGCGCGTCCCAGGTGAGGTCATGCACCGCGACATTGGCGCCGCGCTCGGCCAGGCGGCGGGCCATGACGTTGCCCAGGCCGCGGCCCGAGCCAGTGACGAAGGCGTTCTTGCCTTCCAGTTCCTTGGTCATCGAAATCTCCAATTACATGAGGCCGAGAGCCTTGAGGTTCGCGGCGCTTTTCCGGTACTGCCCGAGCTCGTAATCAATCAATTCGTGGTCGGCGTTGCGCTCCCACGGGGTGCGCCACTCGGCGTCGTCGGCCAGCCGGTTGCGGCGCGCTGCGCGCAGGCAGGAGGCGAGCGCCTCGGCTTCCTTGGGCGCATAGCCGTGCCACCACTCTGGCGTCAGCAGCTTGACGTGCCGGGCCTCGAGCGCCCCGATCTCGATGCAGGCGACCATCTCTTCATTGTGCTGTCCGAGTATCTCGAACATTTCCTTGAACGGCACGGCGCCGTCGCCCGACGGGCAGCGGACCAGCCTTATCCCCTCGTCGGTAAACTGCACGTTGTAGTCCTTGACGTGGCAGTGGCGCACGTAGGGGGCGATGACGCGGGTGAAATCGAGCGGCGCCTCGGCCACCGGGAAGGTGTTGGCCATGTCGAAGACGATGCGGACACTGGGGCCGTATTCGTCGCAGAAATTGACCAGCTCGCGGCTGGTGAAATCCTGGTGGTTCTCGATCAGCAGCGTGACGCCGGCGGCGGCGGCCATCGGCGCATAGGCCTCGAGCTTTTCGTGCACCGAGGCGACGAGCTCGTGCCAGCGCGGCCCGGCCGCGGCGCGATCGCCGCAGAGGATGGGGGTGAGCGCGAGGCGGATGAACTGCGCGTCGAGCACCCTGGCGCAGCGCAGCAGCAGGTCGATATCGCCGTGCTGCAGGCCCGAGCTCAGGACGCGCTTCCAGCCGAGGGTGTCGAGGCGCTGCTTCAGCGCCGCGAGGTCGGCGTCGGACATGTCCTTGAGCCAGCCTTCCCACAGCTCGATGGCCTTGCCGCCGAGTTCCTCGGTGAGCTTGATGAAGCCTTCGAGGCCGGCGCCGTTGGGGTTGTGCCGCGGCGTGCCCGCGCCCTGCAGGCCGAGGTAATAGGTGAGGCCATAGGGGTTGAGGCCGGTCGTGAGTTTCATGGGGTCACCGTGATTGAGTTCGTCCCCTCACCCGCCCTGCTGCGCAGGGCACGCTCTCCCTCAAGGGGAGAGGGAAGGCGAGGGCAAGATCGTGCCACAACGTCCCTCTCCCCTTGAGGGAGAGGGTGGCGCGGAGCGCCGGGTGAGGGGAAGGACTCACCTCAACCCACCATCTACAGTAATCGACTGCTTGGTGATCATTCGACTGTCGTCTGATGCAAGGAACAGCACGGTGCGGGCGATCTCGTCGCCCAGCAGTTCGCGGTGGATAGCCTGCCGGGCGACGACGTTGTCGATCGCCTGCTGGTCGGGGAACCACAGCCGCTTCTGGCGCTCGGTGATCACCGCGCCGGGCTCGATGGCGTTGACGCGGATGTTGTCGCCGCCGAAGCCGCGTGCCAGTGCGCGGGTCAAACCGATGATCGCAGATTTCGCCGTCGCATAGACCGGCATGTTGGAGGCGCCGCCGCGCCAGGCGATCGAGGAGAAATTGATGATCGAGCCGCCGCCGGCCTCCTTCATCTGCGCGCGCACGGCCTGCGCGGCGAAGAATTGCGGGCGGAGGTTGAGGTCGATCGAATCGTCCCAGTACTCCTCGGTGACGGCGTCGATCTCGTGCCGGTCGTCGTTGGCGGCGTTGTTGACCAGCACCGAGATCAGGCCGAGCCGGTTCCTCACCACGTCGAGCGCGGCGCGCAGCCCCGTGACATCGGTGACGTCGCAGACGAGGAACGTGGCGCCGGTCTCGGCCGCCAGCGCCTTGCCCTCGGCCTCGAGGATATCGACGAAGGCGACTTTGGCTTCGTTCCGCGCAAAGGCGCGGACGATATCGGCGCCGATGCCGCTCGCCCCTCCGGTGACGAACACGACCCGGCCGGCGAGGCTTGGATAGATGGCGAACTCGGGAATTTCGGAAAACCTACTCTTTGAACATCGGCGCGAATGGCCCCCACCCCTGTCCCCTCCCCCCAAAACCGGGGGAGGGAGACCCTCACGCGGAGGCTGGTGGTCCGGTCCCCCTCCCCATTCTTAGAGGGAGGGGACAGGGGTGGGGGTCAGCACGCGCCGGAACCTCAGATCAGCCGCTGCGTGCCCGGGTCGAACAGGCAGGCGCGCGTCATGTCGATGGCGAGCGGCATGTTCTCGCCCATCTTCGGCGCCTCGTCCGGGCTGAAGCGGCCGACGACCTCGCGGTCGCCGAACTTCAGCACGGCCATGGTCTCGGCGCCGGTCGGCTCCACCACTTCGACCGGTGCCGAGAGGGTGGCGATGCCGGGCTTGCCGGTGGTGTTGGCGCTCTGCCGGCTCAAGTGCTCCGGCCGGATGCCGAGGACGACTTTCTTGTCGGTCGCCCGCTGCGCCACGCCGTTATGGAGCGGCAGGCTCGCCATGTTGCCGTCGGCGAGCGGGAAGGTGACCGAGGATACGCCGGCCGTCGTCGAGAACTCGGCGTTGATGAAGTTCATCGAGGGCGAGCCCATGAAGCCGGCGACGAAGATGTTGGCGGGCCGGTTGTAGATGGTGTCGGGCTCGTCGAACTGCTGCACCTCGCCCTGGTGCATCACGGCGATGCGCGAGGCGAGCGTCATCGCCTCGATCTGGTCGTGGGTGACGTACACCGTGGTCTTGCCCACCCGGTGATGCAGCTTCTTCATCTCGGTGCGCATGTCGACGCGGAGCTTGGCATCGAGGTTGGAGAGCGGCTCGTCGAACAGGAACAGCGCGGGGTCGCGCACCAGCGCACGGCCCATGGCGACGCGCTGGCGCTGGCCGCCCGAGAGCTGGCCGGGCTTGCGCTTCAGGAACGACTCGATCTGGAGGAGCGAGGCCACACGGGCGATCGCCGCCTCCTGCTCGGCCTTGGGCACGCCCCGGCTTTCCATGCCGAAGGCCATGTTCTCCTTGACGGTCATGGTGGGGTAGAGCGCGTAGCTCTGGAACACCATGGCGATGTCGCGGTCCTTGGGCAGGACGTCGTTGACCATCCTGCCGCCGATCGAGACCTCGCCGCCGGAGATGGTTTCAAGGCCGGCGATCATGCGCAGCAACGTCGATTTTCCGCATCCGGAAGGGCCGACGAGCACGACGAACTCGCCATCGGCGATGTCGATATCGACGCCATGAATGACCTGGAGAC
>NZ_JAQGJL010000263.1 GCF_028290645.1 Devosia sp.
GCCGCGGCAATCCTCAACGACGCCCCGCCCACCTTCGCCCTCGCCGGCTTCTCCATGGGCGGCTACCTCGCCTTCGAAATCCTCCGCCAGGCCAGGTCCCGCATCCTCCGCCTCGCCCTCCTCGACACCTCCGCCCGCCCCGACAGCCCCGAAGCCACCGAGAAGCGCCGCGAGGCTATCGCGCTAGCCGAGCAGGGAAAATTCACCCTCGCCGCCGCCCAGGCCTTCCCCAACGCCGTACACCCCGACCATGTCGCCGACGCCGAGCTCAAGGCCCTCCACATGCGCATGTCGGCCGCCATCGGCCCAGAAACTTACATCCGCCAGCAGACCGCCATCATCAACCGCCCTGACTCCCGCCCCGACCTCCCCACCATCAACCTCCCAACGCTCGTCCTGGTCGGCGACTCCGACGCCATCACCCCACCCGAAGCGGCGAAGGAGATGGCCGCCGGCATCCTCGGCGCCAAGCTCGTCACCGTCCCCACCGCCGGCCACATGGCCCTGGCCGAACAGCCCGCGATCGTCACGGATGCCGTGGTCGACTGGCTGAAAGCTTAGTGTTTTCGTCTCCCTCCCCAGTAGGGGGAAGGGACAGGGGTGGGGGTCCACAGCCACCGCACCCCCAGTAATTCCCTACATTTGAAGCAAATTAACCCAACCGCAACCACGTTGCGCTTCCCTGAACCCATCCCTGCGCCGCTTTCGCTAAGCTGCGCACCGAACTGGTTTGGGTTGAAGTCTTGGCAGTTATCTCTCGCGACCTTCGTGCGGCCGCCCGGCTGCTGATACTTGCGGCGCTCGCCGCGCCGATCCTTGCTGCCTGCGGCGGCGGGGGAGGGGTACCGCATGTCAAGCGGGCCGCCTTCAGCTCCAAGGAATTTGGCGTCGCCGTCAGCCCGCGCGTCACCAACGCAAAAAATCCGCCCAGGGGCGGCGGCCGCTACATGGTCGGCAAACCTTACACCGTGCGCGGCGATGTCTACGAGCCGCTGGAGAACCCCGTCGGCTACGTCGCCTCCGGCAGCGCCTCCTGGTACGGCAACGATTTCCACGGCCGCCGCACCGCCAATGGCGAGATCTTCTCCGCCAACGCCATCTCCTGCGCCAGCCCGGTGCTGCCGCTCCCGAGCTACGTCCGCGTCACCAATCTCGACAACGGCCGCTCCATGGTCTGCCGCGTCAACGACCGCGGCCCATACCTCCACGGCCGCGTGATGGACCTCAGCTACCGCGCCGCCGAAATCCTCGGCTACGCCGGCAAGGGCGTCGGCAATATCCAGGTCCAGTATGTCGGCCCGGCGCCGCTCAACGGCGACGACACCCGCATGCTGCTCGCCAGCGTCGACCGGCTGACCAACATGGAGCAGCAGACCACCCGCCTCGCCATGGTCGACGCCCCGACCAATGTCAGCGTCAGCGGCGGCCGCATCAACTTCGCCGACTATCAGCAGCAGCAGTCGGCGCCGGCCGCCCGCGAGGACGTTCTGGGCGACTTCATCGACCTCTTCGGCTATGCCGAAAGCGGCGCCGCCGATGCCGCCATCAACAGCGCCCACGCCGCCGCCAATGCCATGGCCACCCACTCCGGGGCGCTCGAATCGTGGGTCGACAGCGTCGACGAGGACAAGCGCGCCATCCGGCTGGAACTGGGCGTCTTCACCGATCCCGCCCGGGCCGACGACGTGGCGCAGCAGTTCGCGATGCTCGGCGCCGTCGACGAAGACGCGGTGCGCATCCCCGGCGCCAATGCAACCCGCCTGACGCTCACCCATCTGAAGCCGGGCGTGGCGCGCAATGACGTGATGTTGCTCGCCAAAAATCTTGGACTCAAGGACCTGCTGCTCTATTAATCGGAACGCGGCCGGGGCAGCGGCCGCAATCGGGGTTGAGCTTGCGCACCTTTAGCCTGAAATTTCTGGGAATCATGGTTGCCATCCTATGGGCGGCAACCGGTGGGGCTTTCGCGCAGGATTTCGACACTAAGGCGAAGTTCGCCGTTCTGATGGACTACGAGTCCGGCACCATCCTCTTTTCCAAGGCGGCCGACGAGCGGCTCGAGCCGGCCAGCATGTCGAAGCTGATGACGCTGGCCGTAGTGTTCGACCAGCTGCAGAACAAGAAGCTCCAGCCCGACGACGAGTTCTTCATCTCCGAGCACGCCTGGCGCGACGGCGGCGCCTCTTCGGGCGGCTCGACCATGTTCGCGGAGCTCAATTCCAAGATCAAGGTGATGGACCTCGTCCGCTCGGTCATCATCCAGTCCGGCAACGATGCCGCCATCGCGCTCGCCGAAGGCATAGCGGGCAGCGAACTCAGCTTTGCCGGGATGATGAACCAGCTGGGCAAGGAGATCGGCCTCACCGGCTCCAATTTCGTCAACGCCACCGGGCTGCCCGATCCGGAGCAGTACTCATCGGCGCGCGACCTGGCTACCATCGCCCGCTTCATCATCGCGCAGTTCCCGGAATACTACCCGATCTTCTCGGAGCGCGAGTTCACCTGGAACAAGATCCGCCAGATGAACCGCAACTCGCTGCTCGAAATCGGCATCGGCGTCGATGGCCTGAAGACCGGCCACACCGAGGCCGCCGGCTATGGCGAAGTGGTCTCCACCGCCGCCACCGGCCGCCGCCTCATCGCCGTGCTGCACGGCCTCAAGTCGATGACGGAACGCACCGAAGAAGCGCGGAAGCTCGTCACCTGGGGCACCCGTGGCTTCGAGCTGATCCCGGTCTATGCGGAAGGCGCCCCGATCTCCTACGCCGACGTCTATGGCGGCAGCTCCGGGCAGGTGTCGCTGGTCGGCAATGGCAAGATCGACCTGTTCCTCCCCAAGGGCGCCCAGAACTGCCCGCAGGCCACCGTCACCTACAAGTCCCCGATCCGCCCACCGGTGAAGAAGGGCGACCAGCTCGCCCAGCTCAACGTCATGTGCAACGGCGCCGTGGTCCAGGTCACGCCGCTCTTTGCCGGCGAGGACGTCGCCGAAGGCGACATCGTCCGCAAAGCCACCGACGCGCTGAAGGAACTGGCGCTCGGCTGGCTCTAATCCTGCGGTCCTGACGGAGAGGCGCCGCCCTCGTCCCCTCTCCCCTGAGGGGAGAGGGCAGCGCAGCTAGGACCGCCAGGTCCGTAGCGAAGCTAGGGTGAGGGGTTCAGCGGTGCCGGGAACTCTCTGGCAGCATCGCAACACGCCGCAACCGAGCGAAAAACCAGTCACCTCACCCCTCATCCGGCCTTCGGCCACCTTCTCCCCTGAGGGGGAAGGGATAGGGCTGCCGCAACCGGAAGACTTGCGCTTCAGCCGCCACCTCAACGGACGACACGCCCTGCGCTTCCGGCGCTCGCGCGCCGTTGAGGTTGCTTCTGGCTTTCGCCGCAGCGACATCGCAGGTAATACGTGACTCGCAACGCGCCCCAGGGAAACTGATCGATGCTCGATGTGCCCGCCAAACCGGCGGCCCGCTTCATCACCTTTGAAGGCGGCGAAGGCGTCGGCAAGTCGACGCAGGTCAAGCGCCTGCTGGTGCGCCTCAACCGCATGGACATCGAGGCCGTCCGCACCCGCGAGCCCGGCGGCACGCCCAAGGCCGAGGCGGTGCGCGCCTTCATCCTGCAGGGCCGTTCCGAACCCTGGGGCCCCGGCGCCGAGGCCGTCCTCTTCGCCGCGGCCCGCTACGACCATGTCAGCTCGCTCATCGCCCCGAGCCTCAACAGCGGCAAATGGGTGATCTCGGACCGCTTCCACGATTCGACCCGCGCCTATCAGGGCCTCACCGGCGGCGTCGACGACAAGCTGATCCGCGGGCTCGAAGTCCTGGCGCTCGATGGCCACCAGCCCGATCTCACCTTCATCCTAGACATGGATCCGGCCGCCGCATTTGCCCGCGTCAACAGCCGCCAGCTAGAGCGGGCACTGGCCGAGACCGGCGACCGCTTCGAGAAGGAGGACCTCGATTGGCACCGGCGCCTGCGCGAAGCCTTCATCGCCATCGCCAAGGCCAATCCCGAGCGCTGCATCGTGCTGCCCGCCGGCCAATCGGAGGATGCGCTGGAGCAGGAGGTCTGGGATACGCTTACCCGGCGTTTCCCCGAGCTCGAGGCGAAGAAGGCCGGCTGAATTGGACTATCCCGAACGCGAACCCGACCAGCTGGAGGGCGTCCCGCCACCGGAATTCCAGGCCAGGGTCGCCGGCCACGTCGCTCCACTCGCAACGCTGCTCGAGCGCCTCGACGCCGGCCGCTTGCCCGGTGGCATCCTGATCCACGGCCCGCGCGGCATCGGCAAGGCGACGCTGGCCTTCGAGCTGGCACGCCGCATTTTCGAGCGCACCGGCGACGAGTCGCCCGTCCACATCGCCGCGCAGGTCGCGGCCGGCGCCTATCCGAACCTGTTCGTCATGCGCAAAGCGGCGCGCGACACCGGCAAGGGCTACTACACAGCCATCCGTGTCGACGAAGTCCGCCGCTTCATCGAGGAAATGCGGATGACGCGGGGCAGGGCAGGGCACCGCATCGCCATCGTCGATCCGATCGACGACGCCAACGACTCGTCCGCCAACGCGCTGCTCAAGATCCTCGAGGAGCCGCCGGCCGACACCACGTTCCTCCTCGTATCGCACCGTCCCGGCTCGCTCCTCCCCACCATCAAGTCGCGCTGCTTCCAGGTCGCGCTCCGTCCAATCGCCGACTCGGACGTCCGCAGGGTGCTCGAGCGCAATGCCACCGATCCCTCCGGTATCGACCGGGCCGTATCCCTCGCCGCCGGCCGCCCGCGCCGCGGCTTCGAGGCGATGCTGCTGACCGAAGGCGGGGCACTCAGCCGCTTGCAGGCCTGGCTCGCCGATCCGGTGGGCGCGCCGTCCTCAGTACGCCTCGCCCTCGCCGATGCCCTGGGCGGCGAGCGCGACTCCGCCGAGCTGCGCTTCGCCCGCGACATCCTCAACGACTGGCTGGCCGAAGCCGCCAAATCCGCCGCGGCCGCCGGCGACCGCGTCCGGCTTGCCTCGGCCAACGAGCTATGGGACAAGGCCCAGCTTTCACTCGCCGATGCCGATGAATACAACCTCGACATGCGGCAGACCCTGGGCAGCATTTTCGATGCGATCCGGAAACTTGCCCAATTGACCGTTCCCACCGAGCAGCGATGACCGAGACGTTCTACATCACCACGCCGATCTTCTATCCGAACGGCGCACCGCATATCGGGCATGCCTATACGGCGCTGGCCACCGACACGCTGGCGCGGTTCCAGCGGCTCGACGGCAAGGACGTTTTCTTCCTTTCGGGCACCGACGAGCACGGCATCAAGATGCTGCAGACCGCCAACGCCCAGGGCATCAAGCCGATCGAACTCGCCGATCGCAACTCGCAGCGCTTCCGCGACATGGAAGCGGCCCTCAACGTCGTGCCGGACGATTTCATCCGAACCACCGAGACGCGCCACCATGCCGCCAGCCAGGAACTCTGGCTGCGCATGCTAGCGGCCGGCGACATCTATCTCGACAAGTACGCCGGCTGGTACTCGGTTCGCCAGGAAGCATTTTTCGACGAGGGGGAGACGACCGTCGGCGAGGACGGGATCCGGCGCGAACCGCTCGGGTCACCCGTCGAATGGGTCGAGGAAGAGAGCTATTTCTTCCGTCTCTCCGCCTATCAGGATCGGCTGCTGGCCCACTACGAGGCCCATCCCGAATTCATCGCGCCGGCCGAGCGCCGCAACGAAGTGCTGAGCTTCGTCAAGGGCGGCCTCAAGGACCTGTCGATCTCGCGCACGACGTTCGATTGGGGCATCAAGGTTCCTGCGGACGGGCGTCACATCATGTACGTCTGGGTCGACGCCCTCACCAACTACCTCACCGGCATCGGCTTTCCCGACGAGGCGAACCCGCGCTGGAAGTACTGGCCGGCCAATGTCCACCTGATTGGCAAGGACATCATCCGCTTCCACGCCGTCTACTGGCCCGCCTTCTTGATGAGCGCCGCTATCCCGCTGCCCAAGCGCGTCTTTGCCCATGGCTTCTTGTTCAACAAGGGCGAGAAGATGAGCAAGTCGGTCGGGAACGTCGTCGATCCGTTCTCGCTGGTTTCCGCCTTCGGCGTCGACGCCGTTCGCTACTTCTTCCTCCGCGAAGTTCCGTTCGGACAGGATGGCTCCTATAGCCAGGAAGCCATCATCAACCGCATCAACGCCGACCTCGCCAACGACCTCGGCAACCTCGCCCAGCGCTCGCTCAGCATGGTCGCCAAGCACCTCGAAGGCCGGGTTCCCAAACAGGGCGGACTGAGCCCGGCGGATGCCGAGATGCTGGCCGCCGCCGATGCGCTACACGAGACCGCCCGCGCGGCCATGGCCGACCAGCAGATCCACGCAATGCTGAGCGCGGTGTTCCAGGTCGTCGCTGACGCCAATCGCTACTTCGCCGTCCAGGAGCCCTGGACCCTGCGCAAGACCGATCCGACGCGGTTCGAGACCGTGCTTTTCACCACGGCCGAAGTGCTCCGCCAGGTGGGTATCCTGCTACAGGCCGTCATGCCTGCCTCCAGCGGCAAGCTGCTCGACCTGCTGGCAATCTCCGCCGACCAGCGCAATTTCTCCAGCCTCGGCCCCGCCGGCCGCCTCGGCGACGCGATCCTGCCCACCCCCGTCGGCGTCTTTCCACGCTACGTGGAGCCCGAAGTGCCTGCCGCCGAGGCCTGACGTGCTGATCGACTCCCACTGCCATCTCGATTTCCCCGAGCTCGCCGCCGACCGCGCCGGCGTCCTCGCCCGCGCCAAGGCAGCCGGCATCGACGGCATGGTCACCATCTCGACCCGCGTCGAGCAGTTCGGCACCATCCGCGCCATCGCGGAAGCCAACCCCGAAGTCTGGTGCTCGGTCGGCACGCACCCCCATCACGCCGAGGAGGAACTGCACATCCCGGTCGAGGACCTGGTCCGGCTCAGCACCCATCCCAAATGCGTCGCGATCGGCGAAGCGGGGCTCGACTACTTCTACGACAATGCCCCCAAGGACGCGCAGGAGACCGGGTTCCGCCGCCACATTGCCGCGTCGCGCATCACCGGCCTACCTTTGGTCATTCATTCCCGTTCAGCTGACGTTCATATGGGTGGCATTCTGGCGGAGGAAATGGGGCAGGGATCCTTCCCTTTCGTCCTCCACTGCTTCACCGGCGGGGCCGAACTCGCCCACCAGGCACTTGCTCTCGGAGGTTACATTTCCTTCTCCGGCATCATCACCTTCAAGAATGCCGAGGAGATCCGCGAGGTTGCCAAATTCGTCCCCGCCGACCGCTATCTCGTCGAAACTGATGCACCTTATCTCGCTCCGGTGCCCCATCGCGGCGCCACCAACGAACCCGCCTTCGTCACCCACACCGCCGCCCGGGTCGCCGAAGTCCGAGGCATCCCCCTCGAACAACTCGGCGCCGAGACCACAACCAACTTTTTCCGTTTATTCTCAAAGGCCAAGGCGTAATGCCTGAAGCACAGCGCATCATCGCCACAATCATGGGCTGCGGCTCCTCCGGCGGCGTCCCCCGCATCGGCGGCCACTGGGGCGTCTGCGATCCCGACAACCCCAAGAACCGGCGCCGCCGCTGTTCGCTGCTGATCGAGGGCTACTCCGACGGCTCGGACAACCCGACCCGCATCATCGTCGACACCGGCTGTGACCTCCGCGAGCAGCTGCTCTCAGCGGAGGTCGACCGGGTCGAGGCGGTGCTCTACACGCACGAGCACGCCGACCACACCCATGGTATTGATGATCTTAGGGTTTTGGCGCTCAACAACCGCCGCCGCGTCGACGTCTACTTCAGCCCGGAAGCCGCCAACCGCATCGTTCCGAGCTTCGCCTACTGCTTCACGGCGCCGCCGGGATCGGGCTACCCGCCGATCCTCAACCAGCACCTGATCGAGGCCGGCACGGCACTCACCGTGGACGGGCCCGGCGGTTCGATCACCGTGACGCCGTTCCGGCAGGACCATGGCGACATCTTCTCGCTGGGCTTCCGCATCCGCAACTTCGCCTATTCCTGCGATCTCAGCGGCATTCCGGACGCCTCGCGCAAAGCCGTCAGCGGGCTCGACACCTGGGTGCTCGATGCCTTGCGGCCGACGCCGCATCCCAGCCACCTGAGCCTCTCGGAAGCACTTGAACTCGTTGAGAATTTGCGGCCACGCCACGCCGTCCTCACCAACCTTCACATCGATCTCGACTACGTCCAGACCGACGCCATGACGCCCGACCACGTGCGGCCGGCCTATGACGGGCTGCAGATCGATATCACCACCGGCGAAATAATCAGTCCCCGCTAGCCGGTGGGGCGGTATCATAGGGCGCATTGGGAGCCATTACGCATGTTTGAAGTCATCGACACCGGCATCGCGCCGTCGAGCGGTCCGATCAACGACTGCGTCCGCGCCGGACAGCACGTGTGGCTGGTGGTGGTCGCCGAGGATCCCAAGACCGGCGCGATCGTCGATGGCGATATCGAGGCGCAGACGCATCAGGCGCTGTCGAACCTCAAGCAGGCGATCACCGCCGCGGGCGGCGCACTCACCAATATCGTGCAGGTGCAAATATTCCTGATCGACAGCGCCGATGCACCCGGAATGAACCGGGTTTACGCCCAGTTCTTCGATACCAAGCCATACCCGATCCGTGCCACGGTGGTGGTGAAGGAACTGCTGGCCAAAGGCCTGCGGATCGAGATCACGGCAACCGCGGTTGTCGGATAGCCGGCATCGTAGCCCTTTGGACGTTCCGCCTGGCGGAGCATCCGGCAGGTTCGCGACCCGTCTCCCGCGAAGCGACCCTCAACGAGCTCACCACCAAGGAGAACGTCGATGAATAAGCTAGTCAGCCTACCAAGGGTTGCCGGCGTGGGCGTGCTTGCCCTTATCGCGATCGCCGGCGGTGCCGAAGCGGCGCCGCCACAGCTGCCCGCCAATTGCAGAGAGGCCAAGCCGACCATCGGCGTGGCACTGCCGAACACGGTGAATCCCTACTATATCGCCATGCAGGACAGCTTCAACACGCACGGCGCGGAGCTCGGCTATACGGTGAATGTGGCCATCGCCAATGACAACGATTCGAACCAGCTCACCCAGATCGAAGCCTTCGTCCAGCAGGGCGTCTGCGCAGTGGCGCTCAACGCCGTGACCTCCGGCCCGGGTGCAGCCAGCGTCAGGGCGTTGAACGACGCGGGCATCCCGGTCTTTACGGTGAACGTCATCGTTTCGCCCGACGACCTGACCGCCCAGGACGCCTCGTTCGTCGAATATGTCGGGGCCGACCAGGTGGCGGGCGGAACGCAGATGGGCCGGCTGGTGCTCAAGGACATGGGCGCCGACGCTACTATCGTGGTGGGCATCGTCGGCGATCCTGACCAGATCTCGACCAACCAGCGCGACCAGGGCTTCACCGACGCCATCTCCGTGGACCCGAATGCCCAGGTGGTGGCGACGGTCAACGGCAAGGTCGATCCAAATGTCAGCCTGCAGGCCACCGGCGACATGTTGCAGGGCCATCCGGACATCAACGTCATCTGGGCCGACACGGGCCCGCATGCCGTCGGCGCGCTGCAGGCCATCACCCAGCAGGGCAAGACCGACACGGTCAAGCTTTATGCCTTCTGTGCGGCCGACACGGCACTGACCCCGACCTACGTGGCCTGCGCAGCCCAGGAGCCCGCGGACTATGCCCGCATCGTGCTCGACAACATGAAGAAGTACCTGGGCGGCGCCGACGTGCCGCATGAGGTGCTGCAGCCGGTCAAGATCTTTGTCAACGGGCAGAAGCCCGGGCCCGGGGAAGTGGGCTGACCGGCGGCGGGACGCCGGCGAAGGCGAACTGCGACGATCGATGGCGAACCTGTGCGCAATGGGACCTGGGAGCCAGGATTTCGATCCCCGAGAGGCATTTATGCCGTAATAAGGCATCTCGTTCGGCCCTATGGTGTACCAGAGGAGTCGCTTTCGACGGTTGTATGGCGAGGGCTTGCATGTTGCGAACAAACGAACCTGCCGATGAACGTTCAGTTTCGTTCAATCGGAAAGTTCCATAATATATCTTATGCGAATTGCGGATTGAGCAAATGAACCTTGAGAACGACCTCGCCCACCGGCTCGTTGAAGCCCATCGTGCCGGACGCCACGACGTCGATGCGGCGCCCTACGCTGAGCTGGACCGTGATACGGCCTATCGCATCCAGCGGGCAACCATGGCCGACCTCGGCCAGACCCCGGCGCTCTATAAGACCCTGGTCGCACCGGATGGCCTCGGGACCGTGGCGCCGATCTATCAGTCGGGCTTCGGCAAGTCCGGATCGTTCAGGCTCTCGTCGCCGAACATCACTGGGCTCGAACTCGAAGTCGGCTTGGTGCTCGCCAACGACCTGACGGCCGCGGCCGCCAACCGCGATGAAATAGATATTATCGAAGCGATCGATTACTATTTCGTCGGCATCGAGGTGTGCGGCACGCGCTACGTCGACCGGACCATTGCCGGCCCCAACGGCGGGCTCGCCGACAACGCCTCGGCCCTCGGCTACGTCATGGACCCGACGCATCGCGATCCGGGTGCCGACATCGAGAACTACGACGTTGAGCTCGAGTTCGCGGGCCAGAAAATCTGGTCGGCTCCGGCCAAGCACTCGTTCGGCACGGTGCTGAAATCGTTCATCGCCTACGCCAAGAACCAGCATCCCGCGTACCCGCTGAAGGCCGGCACGATCGTCACCACGGGCTCGCTGTGCGGCCTTGTGCCGATCGCCGGCACAGGCCATGTGGTTGGTCGCCTCGGCAGCCATACGGTCGAGTTCGACATCGTCTGAGCGGAGCCCGCCATGCAGCCGTCACGCGACATTTCCGGCTTGATCGAGATCATGGCGGCGCTGCGCAACCCCGATGGCGGCTGCCCCTGGGACCTCGAGCAGGACTTCTCGAGCATCCGTCACTACACCATCGAGGAAGCCTATGAGGTGGCGGACGCCATCGAGCGGGAGGACTATTCCGACCTCCGGGAGGAGCTGGGCGACCTCCTCCTGCAGCCCGTCTACCACGCCCAGATGGCCTCCGAGCGCGGGCTGTTCGACATTGGCGACGTGGTCTACGCCATCACCGAGAAGCTGATCCGCCGCCATCCGCACGTCTTCGGCGAAGAGGCCGCGAGGAACGCCGGTGGCGCCAAGGGGAAGTGGGAAGAGTTAAAGGCCGACGAGCGGGCGAAGAAGGCCGAGCGCAAGCAGGCGCCCTCTTCCATCCTCGACGATGTTCCAAACGCTCTGCCGGCCTTGTCGCGCGCCGAGAAACTCAGCAAGCGCGCCGCGTCCGTGCAGTTCGACTGGCCGGACTGGCGCCAGACCTTCGACAAGGTCAGCGAGGAACTCGGCGAAGTGCGCGAAGCGGCCGACGCCGAAGACAAGGCGAAACTGCACGAGGAACTCGGCGACCTGCTGTTCGCCGCGGCAAATCTGGCCCGCAAGCTCGGGGTCGATGCCGAAGCGGCGCTGCGCGACGCCAACGTCAAGTTCGACCGGCGCTTCCGCTATGTGGAGGCCCGGGCGGAAGCGGACGGTGTACCGCTGGGCGAGGCCGGCCTCGAACGCCTCGATGGCTATTGGAATGTAATACGCGCCAGGGACCGCTCAGGCGGCGTCTGAGCCCTCGATGCGGCCGGCGAAGCGCTCGGTGAAGGCGTTCTTGTGCCGTGCCTCGACGCGCACCTCGTAGACTTGCCCGTTCTCGTCCGGCTCCTCCTTGGAGATGATCTCGGCGTGGCCGTAGAGCCAGCCGACATCGGCGCCGGCGGTGTGCGGCACCAGAACCCGGTAGGTGCGGCCCTGCCCGGCCAAAACCTTCTCGATGGTGTCGAGCAGCTTATCCAGTCCCTCCCCGGTCTGTGCCGACACCGCCACGCTGGCGGCGACCTTACCCAATGGAGACATCGTCGCCAGCGCGGGAATGCCACCGTCGGCGTCGCGCTCCAGCAGGTCGATCTTGTTCCAGACTTCGATGATGGGCGTCGACTCCGCCGATACGCCCAGCTCCTCGAGCACCTTCAGCACGTCGGCCGCCTGCGCGGCGTGGTCCGGATTGGCGACGTCCCGGACGTGGAGGATAACATGGGCCTCGAGCACCTCCTCCAGCGTAGCGCGGAATGCGGCGATCAGGTCCGTCGGCAGTTCCGACACGAACCCCACTGTGTCCGAGAGCATCACGTCACGTCCGTGCGGCAAGGCGATCTTGCGGACGGTGGTGTCGAGGGTCGCGAACAGCAGGTCCTTGGCGAACACCCCTGCCCCCGTCAAGGCATTGAATATGCTTGATTTCCCGGCATTGGTGTAGCCGACGAGCGCCACGACCTGGAACGGCACGGCGTCGCGCCGGCCCTTCTGCTGGCCGCGCGTTTGCCTAACCTTTTCAATGCGTTCCTCAAGGAGCTTGATGCGATCCTGAAGTTGCCGGCGGTCGCTTTCGAGCTGCGTCTCGCCGGGACCGCCCATGAAGCCGAAGCCGCCTGACCCGCGCTGCCGTTCGAGGTGGGTCCAGCTCTTCACCAGCCGGCTCTTCTGGTAGTTGAGATGCGCCAGTTCGACCTGCAGCACGCCCTCGCGGGTCGCGGCTCGCTCGCCGAAGATCTCGAGGATCAAACCCGTCCGGTCCAGCACCTTGGCGCCGGTTTCCTTTTCGAGGTTGCGTTGCTGGATCGGATGCAGCGCGGTGTCGACGAGGAGGAGCTCGATTTCTTCCTCCTTCACCCGCTTGGCAAAGTCGGCGACATGGCCGCCGCCGATGAATGTCGCCGGCTTGATCTCCCGCACCTTGCCGATCTCGGAGAAGACGATCTCGACGCGGATGGCGTTGGCGAGGCCCTCGAACTCGGCCTTGCGCGCCTCGATGCTGTGGGCCGCAGCGCGCCCGCGGACGTCGGGCACGATCAGCCCGACGCGGGTCGGC
The DNA here is from genome assembly GCF_028290645.1 of Devosia sp. GTDB lineage: Bacteria > Pseudomonadota > Alphaproteobacteria > Rhizobiales > Devosiaceae > Devosia_A. The sequence goes on from NZ_JAQGJL010000263.1 coordinate 12,965, forward strand.
GCCGAGCGCTGATCTATGAATGCCTGAGGGCCGCCCTTGCGGGCGGCCTCGTCGTCGAAATCGTCGGTCATATGGTTGCGTCAGTCCTCGGTCGGATGCTCGGGATCGAACAGCTGGATCGGAGCCCCGGGCATGATCGTCGAGATCGCGTGCTTATAGACGAGTTGCGACTGTGCATCACGTCTCAACAGCAGGCAGAAATTGTCGAACCAGGTGATCACACCCTGCAGCTTGACGCCGTTCACGAGGAAGATCGTGACCGGTACCTTCTGTTTGCGTACGTGATTAAGAAAGGCGTCCTGGAGATTCTGGGTCTTTTCGCTGGGCATTGCTGGCCTCTTCTCGCGGGATACTCGTGGGGCGATGACCGGCGGCCACACCCTGTTCTTGTGGGGCAACGGCCGCCACCGCCCCTGCCCGATTTTGCCGTCAGTCTCCCATCGCAATGGAAGTATGGCACAGAAGATACCGAGTGCCTACCCGTACACGGAGGCCCCGGCTACAAGCCGAGAGACTTGATCTTCCTGTGCAAAGCGCTCCGTTCCATGCCCACGAACTCGGCGGTTTTGGAGATGTTGCCACCGAACCGTTCGATCTGGGCCATGAGGTATTGCCGCTCGAAAACCTCGCGGGCATCACGCAGCGGCAGGCTCATCAGGTGCGCCGATGAGTCGCTGTCGCCCACCGTCGGGAGCACTTCACCAATATCGGGCGGCAGCAGTGCGGCGGTGACTACTCCATCTGCGTGCGTCTGATCCTTGATCAAGATCAACAGCCG
>NZ_JAQGJL010000264.1 GCF_028290645.1 Devosia sp.
CGATCGGACCGGTGACGCACGCCAGGATGAAGATGGGAGCGCTGCGCGAGGCCTGCGAGAACGCCGGCCTCGCCGACGTGTCGACGGTCGGCAATACCGGCAACATCCTGCTGCGGTCGGATCAGCCGGCGGCCGAGGTGCGGGCGCTGGTGCAGCAGGCGGTCAACGGGTTCGGGCTCGACAACGAGGTGTTCATCCGCACGCCGAAACAGATGGCGGCGGTGGTCACGGCCAACCCGTTCCCGGAGGCCGCGACGGAGCGGCCGAGCGAGATGGGCGTCTGCAGCTTCCACGAGGCGCCGGACTGGGCGCCGGTGATCAGGGACTATGAGGGGCCGGAGCTGCTCGAGACGGTCGGCTCCCATCTGGTCGTGGTGTATCCGGCCGGGATCAGCACCTCGAGGCTCAACATCGAGAAGCGGCTTGGCGCCACCATGACGCAGCGCAACTGGCGCGTGTTCGCCGGGCTGGCGGAGAAGGCGGCCGCGCTGGCAGAGACATAGTTCCGCTCGCTCCTGCCATCCCCTGTCAGCACCCTCCGCGCATGGTGCAGACGCCAGGGATCGGCTAAAAGCGAGGTGTTCGGGAGATGCGAGCTTGGACAAGACCGAACGGCTGTTTTCCGTCATGGATGCGCTGCGCCGGCATCGCCGCCCGGTCACCGCAGCGGCGCTGGCGGAGGAGCAGGGTGTTTCGGTACGCACCCTTTATCGCGACATGCAGACGCTTATCGGGCTCGGCGCGCCGATCGATGGCGAGGCGGGGGTGGGCTACATGCTGAGGCCCGGCTTCTTCCTGCCGCCGCTGATGTTCACGCCCGAGGAGCTCGAGGCGCTGGTGCTTGGCGGGCGCTGGGTAGAGGCGCAGCCCGATGCGGGGCTGGCCGATGCTGCCAAGAATGCGCTGGCGAAGATCGCCACCGCCTCGCCCGATGACCTCCGCGACCGGATCAAGGATACGGGGCTGTGGCCGGTGCTGATGCGCGGACCGGAGGAGACGATGCCGGTGCTCGGGCTGGTGCGGGCGGCGATGCGCAACGAGAAGGCGCTCCATATCGGCTATGCCGACGAGAGTGGCCGGCAGTCCGAGCGCGACATCTGGCCGGTGCAGCTCGCCTATTATGAGGGCAAGCAGATCGTCGTCGGCTGGTGCTGCATGCGCGAGGCATTCCGCAATTTCCGCACCGACCGGATCGTCAGCGCCACCGAGACCGAGCAGCGCTATGGCCGCAGGCGGTTGCAGCTCGCCAGGGAGTGGCGCGAGGAATGGGCCCGGCTGCACCCGGATTGGGCGAGCGGGAGCTAGATGCCCGAGGGTCGGAGCCTAAGGCAATCCCGGCTGGCTGCCTTCCCTTCTCCTCTCAGGGAGAAGGGCGCGTAGGGCCGGATGCGGGTGAAGCGGCTCAGCGAGCGCGTATTGCGCTACCTTACCCTCACCCTGGCCCTCTCCCCTTAGGCAACCCTGCAGTTCAAGCCCCGATGGCTGCGGGCTGTCACCCCGCGCCTCAGTCCCTGGCGCGGTCGCCATTGGGCCGATCAGGTACCAGTCCTCGCCGAAGCTTTCGATGTCGTCGCCCTTGATGTCCTCGGGGCCGGTGTCTTCGGCGTAGAAGTAGAGTGGCCAGCCATTGTAGGTGAGCTGGACCAGGCCGTCGGCGCGGGTGGTGGTGCGGAGGAGGCGCTTGTCGATGCCGTCGCCGCCGACCGGCTGGCCGTCCACCACGACCGGGGGCCAGACGCCGAGGCAATCGTCGGCACGGGCGCTGGTGGCGCCGCTGCCGTCGGGCGCGCCCTGCGTGTCGGCCTTGAACAGGTAGAGGGCAAAGCCGTTGCCGGCGACGAGATAGGTGCCTTCCTCCGCATTGCGCTTGGTGGCCAGCGGCGCATCGGCGGTCTGCGCTGCGGCGGGGGCCGAAACGACGGCGAACAGCAGGGCGGTGAGCAGCTTGGGCGCGAGCTTCATCTTGTCCTCCAGTTGGTTGCGGGACCAACGTACCGCTGTTTCAACTGTTGCATCGGGGCGCGAAGCCGGGAAAACTCCCCTCCAGAGGAGCGCTCACGATGAAACTGCTGCACACCACGCTTGGCGCGAGGCGCGCGGACGAACTCGGCATGATCCTGCCGCACGAGCACGTGTTCGTCGATTTGAGGACGCCAGACCAGCCGGGTTACGCCGAGGCCGATGCCGCCGACGTGGTGCGGCTGATGACGCCGGAGATCGAGGCGATCGAGGCGCGCGGCATCACCGCGCTGGTCGAGTGCTCGACCGGCGGGGTGGGATTGAGGGTCGATATCGACCTCGCGGTCAGCCGGGCCACCGGCTTTCCGATTGTCGTGCCGACGGGGAACTATCGCGAACCATGGATCCCGGACTGGGTGCGCGAGGCGAGCGAGGGCCAGCTCGAGGATCACATGTATCGCGATCTGGTCGAAGGAGTCGGCGATACCGGGGTGAAGGCGGCGTGGATCAAGATTTCCGCCGGCGACGAGGGCATCGCGCCGATCGAGGAAAAGATCCTGAGGGCGGCGGCGCGCGCTTCGGTGCGCACCGGGGCGGTGATCGGCAGCCACACGATCAAGGGTAGCGTGGTGATGGACCAGCTCGACATCATCGAGTCGGAGGGCGGACGGGCCGACCGGTTCATTTCGATCCACACCCAGGAGGAGAAGGATTTCGGGCTCAACATGGCGGTGGCGCAGCGCGGCGCATGGATCGAATACGACCATGTGGGACGGGCCAAGGACGACGCCGTGGCCGAACTCATCCTGAGGGCGCTGCAGGCGGGGCTGGGCGAGCAGCTGCTGCTGAGCCACGATCGGGGCTGGTACGACCCGGCGCTGCCGGGAGGCGGTACGCCTACGCCCTACACGCACCTAAGCGACGTCATGCTGCCGATGCTGCGCGCCGCCGGCGTCGAGGAGGCGATGATCCGGCGGCTGACGGTCGTCAATCCGTTCGAGGCATTCGGGCGCTAGAACAGGTGCTTAGCCAATAGCAGGGCAGTGCTGCTGCCCCTTGTGGCGCGGCCGGAGCGGTCGTAGGGTTTGAGCGAGGAGCATAGTGGGGTTCCGCCATGAGCGCCGGGCCAAAGTCCTATTTCACCAGCATTATCAAGGAAGCGGGCATCGAGATCGGCGGCAGCCGGCCGTTCGATGTCACCGTGCATGACGACCGGCTGTGGGCCCGGTCGCTGAGCCACGGCACGCTCGGGTTCGGCGAGGCCTATATGGACGGCTGGTTCGACACCGATGCGCTCGACCAGCTCATCTACAAGCTGCTGGAATACGACATCTACGCGCATCTGAAGCCCGACCTCGGGCTGGCGCTGAGCGTCATCCGCGGGAGGCTCCTCAACCTGCAGCGCAGCCGGGTCACCGAGGTGGGCGAGCGCCACTACGACATCGGCAACGATCTCTATGCCGCGATGCTCGACAAACGGATGATCTACTCGTGCGGCTATTGGGCCGAGGCCGGCACGCTGGACGCGGCACAGGAGGCTAAGCTCGACCTGATCTGCCGCAAGGTCGGGCTCCAGCCCGGCATGAAGGTGCTCGATATCGGCGCTGGCTTGGGCGGGTTCCTGAACTTCGCCGCCGCGCGCTACGGCATCGAGGGCGTCGGCATCACCATTTCGAAGGAACAGGCGGCCTATGCCGAAGCGACCAAGGGAACGCTGCCGATAGAGACGCGGCTGATGGACTACATGGCGCTCGAAGGGCGGTTCGACCGGGTGATCTCGATCGGCATGTTCGAGCATGTGGGATACAAGAACTACGACGCCTATTTCCGAAAGGTTCGCTCGCTGCTCAAGCCCGACGGGCTGTTCCTGCTCCACACCATCGGCAACAATTTCAGCTCGACCCACGGCGACCCGTGGACCGAGAAATACATCTTCCCCAACGGCATGCTGCCTTCGATCCAGCAGATCGCGACTGCCATCGAGCGGGCGTTCGTGATGGAGGACTGGCACAATTTCGGCACCGACTACGACAGGACGCTGATGGCCTGGTGGGCAAATTTCGACTCGGCCTGGCCGAGCCTCAAGGACAAATACGGCGAGCGCTTCTGGCGCATGTGGCGGTTCTACCTGCAGGTGTTCGCGGCGATGTTCCGGGCCCGCAACATCCACCTGTGGCAGGTGGTGCTGAGCCCGGACGGGGTGCGGGGCGGGTATCGGCGGATTTCGTAAGGGACGGAATAAATCCGGGTCCAGCGGTGTTGTTCCATCGAGCCGACCAGTCGCGGCGGCGCGGGGGCACGGCCAATGGAGACCCAGATGCCATTCAAACTACCAACGAAATCAATGACGATCCTCGCCGGGGCAACGCTCGTTGCCGGCATGCTGGCCGCCGCGCCGGTCTATGCCGTCGATGGCGGCGGGGGCGGTGGTGGAGGCGGCGGGGGCGGTGGTGGCGGTGGAGCCGCGAGCTCCAGCTCGAGCTCGAGCTCCGGCTCGTCGAGCGAGGTCCGCGCTGCGACGCTCGATGACGCCCGGGGGCTGATCCGCGCCAAGAAATGGAAATCGGCCGTGGCGATGCTGAAGAAGATCGTCGCCGCCGACAAGGGTAACGCCGAAGCGAACAACCTGCTTGGCTACTCGCTGAGGAAGACCGGCGACTACAAGAACGCCCAGGGCTTCTACCTCAGGGCCCTGAAGATCAACCCGAGCCACAAGGGCGCCAACGAGTATCTCGGCGAGCTCTATGTCGAGATCGGCCAGATGGCCAAGGCCAAAAAGCAGCTGGCGACGCTGGAGAAGCTGTGCGGCAACACCAAATGCGAGGAGTATCAGGACCTCGCACAGTTCATCGCTGCGAAGGGCTGACGACCCGATCGCCCGCCGCTCTCGCGAGACGCGAGGGCGGCGGGTTGCCTCAGCCGGCGGCGAAGGCGGCACCGATCTCCAGCGCCATCGCCTGCATCTCGTTCTCGGGGATATGCAGCGTGCCGTTCTCGGCCATCAGCGCTTGAAACTGCTGCTGGGCGAGCGGGACGCCTTTGGGCAACGGCGCCACGTGGAAATGCAGGTGCCGATTGCCCTGCTGGCTGCCGAGCGACAGCACATAGATGCGCTCGGCGTCGAAGACCCGCTTCAGGGCGCGGGCGAGGCGGTGCACCTTGGCCTGCAACGCCAGGTATTCGGCGGGCGTCAAGTCCTCGGCCAGGTCCTCGCGATGCGCCTTGGGGCACACCAGCGCATAGCCGCGCAGCGTGGGATATTTGCTGAGGAAGATGATCGTCTCGTCATCCTCGTGGATGACGTGGTGGGCGAAATCCGGGTTGCCGCGCACCAGCTCGCAGATGAAGCACGGCCCGGTGGTCATGCGCTGCACATAGGCGTCAAGATCGAAGGGCTGGCGCTCGTTCATGCTCAGGCCATCGAGAGGTTCAACCGGTAGCTCAAGGCCTCCGCCAGATGCGGGCGCGCCACCTTGTCGACGCCGGCGAGATCGGCAAGGGTGCGGGCGACTTTCAGCACGCGGTGGTAGGCGCGGGCCGAGAGGTTGAAGCGTTCTGCGGCCTGGAGGAGAAGGGTCTGGCTCTCCTTGTCGGGGTCGACCAGCTTTTCGATCAGCGCCGGGCCAGCGGCCGCGTTGGTGAAGATTTCGGGATGACCGGCCTCGATGTAGCGCTGGCGCTGGCGCTCGCGGGCCTTTTCGACGCGCGTTGCGACAGGGGCGGAGGGTTCGGCGGTGGCGGGGCCGATCATGTCGGCGGCGGAAACGGCCGGAACGTCGATGCGCAGATCGATGCGATCGAGGAAGGGGCCGGAGACGCGGCCCTGGTAGTCGAGGGCGCAGCGGTCGCCGCGCTTGCAGGTGTGGCCGGGGGTGCCTGCAAGGCCGCATTTGCAGGGGTTCATCGCGGCGACGAGCTGGAAGCGGGCGGGAAAGCTGACATGGGCGTTGGCGCGGGCGATGACGGTTTCGCCGGCTTCGAGCGGCTGGCGGAGGCTATCGAGAACCGCCGGCGCAAACTCCGGCAACTCGTCGAGGAACAGCACGCCGTTATGCGCGAGGCTCGCTTCGCCCGGCCGGACGCGGAGGCCGCCGCCGACCAGCGCAGCCATCGAGGCGGAATGGTGCGGCGCGCGGAACGGACGGCGATCCGACAGCGCGCCGCCGGCCAGCTCCCCGGCGATCGACTGGATCATCGAGACATCGAGCAGTTCGCGCGGATTGAGCGGCGGCAGGATCGAGGGCAACCGCGCCGCCAGCATGGATTTTCCTGCGCCGGGCGGGCCGATCATCAGCAAATTGTGGCCGCCGGCAGCGGCCACCTCGAGGGCGCGGCGGGCGACTTCCTGGCCGCGGACTTCCGATAGGTCGGGAAGGCCTGCGGGATCGGACTGGCGTCGGGCCACGGGCCGGGTGCAGAGCTGGTAGCCGCCCAGGTGGTTGACCAGCGCCAGGAGGGTCTGCGGCGCGACGATTTCGAGATCGTCGCCGGCCCAGGCGGCCTCGGGACCGGATTCCTCGGAACAGATGATGCCCATGTCGCGCGACAGTGCGGCGATGGCGGCGGGAAGCACGCCGGCAGTCGGCGCCAGCTTGCCGTCGAGGCCCGCTCACCGAGCGCCAGGTAGCCCTCGAGCGCATCGGAGGGGATGGCGCCAATCGCGGCCATCAAGCCGAGCGCTATGGGGAGGTCGTAGTGGCTCCCCTCCTTAGGGAGATCGGCCGGGGCGAGGTTCACGGTGATGCGCTTGGGAGGGAGGCTGAGGCCCGAGGCGTAGAGCGCGGCACGCACCCGCTCGCTCGATTCCTTGACCGCCTTGTCGGGCAGGCCGACGAGAAAGAAGTTGGGAACGCCGGGCGCGATCTGCACCTGCACATCGACCGGCACCGCCTCGATCCCCTGAAACGCCACGGTCGCGACCCGCGTGACCATCCGCCCTGCCCCCAACAGCCCTAGGCAACGCTATCAGGAGATTTACGGAGTGCGCAAGAACGTTTCAGGAACGATCTGCGGAGAACTCTTATTCCGTGCGCCAGCATAGAGCGAAGCAAGTGAAGGCCGGTCGAGACACCGCCGTTCTTCTTCCGATTCCAGCTGCCGCTGAAGTACGGCAAACCTCTTGGGGCGTGATTTCCCGGCCTCACCGTCAATCTTTCGGAAAACCCTTCCTGCCGTTAACCATGCTGGAATAACAAAGGGTTAGCGCAAGGTTTCGTTAAGCGCGCCATGTTGATTCAAAGGCTTTCAACCCATGAAAGCCAGACGTCCAGCATGCTTGCCGCCCGCCTCGCGTTCCCGCTCGCCAAGTCCCTTCTCGTCGCCGGGCTCGTCCTGCTGCTCGCCGCCTGCGGGCGTTCGCCGAGCCATGACTATCGCGGCATTCCCGGGGACAACGACCCGCATGACGGGGTGCGGCGGGCCTGGGGACTGCCGATCCAGGGGCTCGACGTGGCGCGCTACCAGGGCCGCATCGATTTCGGCGCAGCGCGGGGCGGCGGGGTGCATTTCGTCTATATCAAGTCGACCGAGGGCAAGGACTACCTCGACCCCAATTTCTACGACAACTGGCGCGGGGCGCGCGATGCCGGCATGGCGCGCGGCGCGTACCATTTCATGACCTGGTGCAGCCTCGCTTCCGAGCAGGCGGCATGGTTCGTACGGAACGTGCCGAACG
>NZ_JAQGJL010000276.1 GCF_028290645.1 Devosia sp.
TGCTGCTCTCCACCTCCACCTTCAAGCACCAGCTCGAGGCGGACGTCGAGCCGTTCCGCGGGCTGCTGCTCGGGCTGTTCTTCCTTGCCGTCGGCATGTCGCTGGACCTGACGGTGGTGGCCGGCAACTGGCAGTTCATTGCGCTGGCCGTGCTTTGCTACATGCTGATCAAGGGCGGCGCGATCTACGTGCTGGCGCGGCTGCTCAAGTCCAGCAAGGCCGAAGCGCTGGAGCGCGCCGTGCTGATGGCGCAGGGCGGCGAGTTTGCGTTCGTCCTCTATTCCACGGCCAACGCGGGCGGCCTGCTCAGCGCCGACCTCAACGCCATGATGACCGCCACGGTGATCATCTCGATGGTGCTGACGCCGTTCTCGATGATGCTGCTGAAGTTCCTGCCCAAGCCGGTGCAGTCCTTCGAGGGGGTGGAAAAGCCGGAGGGGCTGAGCGCCAACGTTCTCGTCATCGGCTTCGGCCGCTTCGGGCAGATCGCGACGCAGGCGCTGCTGGCCAAGGGGGAGAAGGTGGCGATCATCGATATCGACACAGAGATGATCCGGGCCGCCGGCACGTTCGGCATGAAGGTCTATTACGGCGACGGAACGCGGCTCGACATCCTGCGTGCCGCCGGCGCGCAGTCGGCCGAAGCGATCCTGGTCTGCGTCGACGACAAGGAGGCGGCGATGCAGATCGTGGGGCTCGTCAAGTCGGAGTTCCCCCTCGCCAAGGTATTTTCGCGCGCCTATGACCGCGGCCACGCGCTGGCCCTGGTCAAGGCAGGGGTCGATTTCCAGATTCGCGAGGTATTCGAATCGGCGCTGGTGATGGGGGCCGAGACCCTCAAGGAACTCGGCAGCAGCGACAACGAAGTGGTCTCGATCATCGAGGGGGTGCGCAGCCGCGACAACCAGCGCTTCGCCGCGCAGATGGCGGGCGGCCTCCAGGCGGGCAGGGACCTGCTGATCTCCAACGCCGAGGACCAGGCCCGCGAAAGCGGCGTCGTCACCGCGCCGTCGGAGCCGATCATTCTGCCAGAGGAGGATGCGAAGGTTTAGGGGGGCGATCGGCCGGACGGCCGGTGGCTGTGGACCCCCGCGTCCGGTGGCTGTGGACCCCCACCCCTGTCCCCTCCCCCTGAACAGGGGGGAGGGAGACCCACGAACTGCCGCTGGTGTTTTGGTCTCCCTCCCCATTCTTAGGGGGAGGGGACAGGGTGGGGTCAGCTCGCACCGGCTTCCAAGACAGACCAAGCCTTAGGCACGCTGCCTAACAAGCGCTCGTCGGGCCTTCCCCCGCATTCGATTCAATGCAACAGTGTGCGCCTAGAGGGGAATACATCGTCACGATGCTGGATTGCGACCATGCCGCAAAACCCTCTTGTATTGGATGCCCCGGTTCCCGAACGGCGCGCGCTCAGCGTTGAAGCGCTGCAGTCGGAAATCCTTGAAAAGCTCACCTATTCCGTCGGCAAGGATCCGATCGTCGCCCGGCCGCACGACTGGCTGAAGGCCACGATCCTCGCGGTGCGCGACCGGATCATCGACCAGTGGATGGAGTCGAGCCGCGCCACCTGGCGGACCTCCAACAAGCGCGTCTACTACCTCAGCCTCGAGTTCCTCATCGGCCGCCTGATGCGCGATGCGATGAGCAATATCGGGCTGATGGAGCCGGTGCGCGCGGCGCTCAAGAACTTCAACGTCGACCTCGGCGACCTGATCAACCTCGAGCCCGACGCGGCGCTCGGCAACGGCGGCCTCGGCCGCCTCGCCGCGTGCTTCATGGAGTCGATGGCGACGGTCAACATCCCCGCCTATGGCTACGGCATCCGCTATGTCCACGGGCTGTTCCGGCAGGAGATGAGCGAAGGCTGGCAGGTCGAGCTGCCGGAGGACTGGCTGGCGCACGGCAACCCCTGGGAATTCGAGCGGCGCGAGAGTTCGTACGAGATCGGCTTCGGCGGCCATGTCGAGCCGATCCTCGAGCCCGACGGCTCGACCCGGCTCGAGTGGCGGCCGGCCGAGCACCTCTTGGCGGTGGCGTTCGATACGCCGATCGTCGGCTGGCGCGGCAAGCGGGTGAATACGCTCAGGCTCTGGTCGGCGCAGCCGATCGATCCGATCCTGCTCGACAAGTTCAACGCCGGCGACCACATCGGCGCGCTGGAGGAGAGCGCCAAGGCGGCGGTGGTGACGCGGGTGCTGTACCCGGCCGACTCGACCCCGTCGGGACAGGAACTGCGGCTCAGGCAGGAGTTCTTCTTTTCCTCCGCCTCGCTGCAGGACATCGTGCGCCGGCACATGCAGGCCTATGGCGATCTCGGCTCGCTGTCGGACAAGGTGGCGATCCAGCTCAACGACACGCACCCGGCGATCTCGATCGCCGAGCTGATGCGGCTGCTCGTCGATATCCACGGGATGAAGTGGTCGGCGGCGTGGAAGCTGACCAAGGCGACGTTCGGCTACACCAACCACACGCTGTTGCCCGAGGCGCTCGAGACCTGGCCCGTGGGACTGCTAGAGCGGATGCTGCCGCGGCAGATGCAGATCATCTACGCCATCAATGCCGAGGTGCTGGGCGAAGCCCGGGCCCTGGGCGGCTTCACCGACGCGCAGGTCGCCAACCTGTCGCTGATCGACGAGCACGGCAGCCGGCGCGTCCGCATGGGGCAGCTGGCCTTCGTCGGCTCGCACTCGATCAACGGCGTGTCGGCGCTCCATTCGGAGCTGCTGAAGAAGACGCTGTTCGCCGATCTCGACCGGCTCTATCCGGACCGGATCAACAACAAGACCAATGGCGTGACGCCGCGGCGTTGGCTGATGCAATGCAACCCGGGGCTGACCAGGCTGATCGCCGAGCGGATCGGGCCGGGTTTCGAGGACAACTTCGAGCTGATCGCCCGGCTCGACAAGCACGCCGACGACCCGACGTTCCAGGATCAATTCCGGGCGGTGAAGCGCGCCAACAAGGTGGCGCTGGCGCAGGTCATCAAGGACCGGCTGGGGATCGTCGTGTCGCCCGATGCGATGTTCGACGTGCAGGTGAAGCGCATCCACGAGTATAAGCGCCAGCTGCTCAACGTCATCGAAGCGGTGGCGCAATATTCGATGATCCGCTCGCATCCCGAGAAAGACTGGGTGCCGCGGGTAAAAGTGTTCGCCGGCAAGGCGGCGCCGGGCTACTGGAACGCCAAGCTGATCATCAAGCTGATCAACGACGTGGCCAAGGTGGTGAACAACGACCCGGCGGTGCGCGGGCTGATGAAGGTGGTGTTCCTGCCCAACTACAATGTCAGCCTCGCCGAGCAGATCATCCCGGCGGCCGACCTTTCCGAGCAGATCTCGACCGCCGGCATGGAGGCCTCGGGCACCGGCAACATGAAGTTCATGGCCAATGGCGCCATCACCATCGGCACGCTCGACGGGGCCAACGTCGAAATGCTCGACCAGGTGGGGCCGGAGAACATGGTGATCTTCGGGCTCACCGCAGACAAGGTGGCCGAGAAGCGCAGCCGGAGCGAGGTGCCGCGCGCGGCCATCGACAGTTCGCCGGCGCTGCGCGAGGCGCTGGAGGCAATCGCCTCGGGCGTATTCTCGCCGGACGATCCGCACCGCTATCGCGACCTGATCGGCGGGCTCTACGACCACGACTGGTTCATGGTGGCGCGGGACTTCGACGCCTATGCAACGGCGCAGCGCGGCGTCGATGACCTCTGGATCAAGCCCCGCAAATGGTATTCCATGGCGATCCGGAACACTGCCCACGTCAGTTGGTTTTCCTCGGACCGTACAATCAGTCAGTACGCCAAGGAAATCTGGGGTGTCCCGGTCGTCGGGGGGTAGTGGGTTTGACCAAGTCAAAATGGCAGGCGGCTGAGAACGACGTCCGCGCAATCGTCGCGGGTCGCCATTCCGATCCGTTCGGTATCCTGGGCCTGCACCAGGTCGACGGCACGTGGGTGGCCCGGGCCTTCATTCCGCACGCCGAGTCGGTGTCGGCGCGCACTCTCGACAACCGCATCCTCGGCGAGCTCGAGTCGCGCGGCGACGGCTTCTTCGAGGGCGTGGTAAAGGTCGAGGGACTGCAGCCGGTGAGCTATCACGCTCGCAACGAAGGTGGCGAGTGGGACATGCTCGACCCCTACAGCTTCGGGCCGGTGCTCGGCCCGATGGACGACTACTATATCGGCGAAGGCTCGCACCTGAGGCTGTTCGACAAGCTCGGCGCCCATGCGATGGAGTTCGAGGGTGTCGACGGCACGCATTTTGCGGTCTGGGCGCCCAACGCCCGGCGGGTCAGCGTGGTCGGGCCGTTCAACGACTGGGACGGCCGCCGGCACCCGATGCGGGTGCGGATCAATACCGGCGTGTGGGAAGTGTTCATTCCCAATGTCGGGCCGGGCGAGGTCTACAAGTTCGAGATCGTCGGGCCGGACGGGAAGCTCAGGCCGCTGAAGGCCGACCCCTATGCCCGCCAGTCCGAACTGAGGCCCAAGACCGCCTCGGTGGTCGCCGACCCGCGGCCGTTCGTCTGGACGGACGACAAGTACATGGCCGAGCGCGCGAGGACCGACTGGCGGCGCAAGCCCGTGTCGATCTACGAGGTGCATCTCGGATCGTGGCGGCGGCGGGCCGACGGCTCGTTCATGAGCTACGAGCAACTGGCCGAGCAACTGGTGCCCTATGCGGCCGATTCCGGCTTCACCCATATCGAGCTGATGCCGATCACCGAGCACCCGTTCGATCCCAGCTGGGGCTACCAGCCGACAGGGCTCTATGCGCCCACGGCGCGGTTCGGCGATCCCAAGGGGTTCGCGCATTTCGTCGACGCCGCGCATGCGGGGGGGCTGGGCGTCATCCTCGACTGGGTGCCGGCGCATTTCCCCACCGACGAGCACGGGCTTGCCCGCTTCGACGGCACGGCGCTCTACGAGCACCTCGATCCGCGCAAGGGCTACCATCCGGACTGGAATACCGCGATCTACAATTTCGGGCGCAAGGAGGTGGTGAGCTTCCTCGTCAACAATGCGCTCTACTGGCTCGAGGCGTTCCACCTCGACGGGCTGCGGGTCGATGCCGTGGCCTCGATGCTCTATCTCGACTACTCGCGCCAGGCCGGGCAGTGG
>NZ_JAQGJL010000281.1 GCF_028290645.1 Devosia sp.
AGAGGATATGGCGCCGGCCGCCGGCTTCAGGCGCGGTCATGGCGGCGACCTGGGCGGCGGCAACGTCGCGGACGTCGACGATCGAGAAGCTCATCTTCGGGGCGGCGGGGACCGAGCCGTTGAGGAGGCGGAGGATCAGCGCGCCGGAAGTGCCGGGATCTTCGTCGAGCAGCGGGCCGAAAATGCCGCCGGGATTGATGGTGGCAAGCCGCCGGCGGGCATCGTCACCCTCGGCGATGCGCCAGGCCTCGCGCTCGGCGCGCAGTTTCGACTCGGGATAGGCGGTGACCTTCGGGTTGTCGGGGTCGGTCCAGTCGGCGGTGGTGAAGGTTTTCGAGTAGTCGGTGTGGCCGTAGACGATGGCGGCGATCGAGGAGGTGAGGACGACGCGCTCGACGCCGGAGCTGAGCGCCGTGGTGACGGCGCGGCGGGTGCCTTCGACGGCGGGGCGGATCAAGTCGTTCTTGTCCTTGGGCATTTCGACGACGAAGGGGGAGGCGACGTGCTGGACATAGCGGCATCCGGCGACGGCTTCGTCCCAGCCGTCGTCGGAGAGGAGGTCGAGGGCGACGATCTCCACCAGGGAGAGGTCGGCGCCGTGGGCGGCGAGGGTGTTGCGCACCTTGTCGGCCTTGTCGAGGCTGCGGACCGAGCCGCGGACAGCATAGCCCTGCCGGAGCAGTTCCAGCGCCACGTGGCCGCCGAGAAAACCGGAAATGCCGGTGAGAAGGACGCGGTCGGTCAAGGTGGCCATGGCTTGAGTCTCCGGTAAAATTGAACGATATGTATGTATTGCGTTCAGTTCGTTCAATCATACACAGGTGTCGGGAGGAGCAACGTTGGCGGAGAGCGACAAGCGGGGGGAGATCTTACGGGCGGCGCGGTTCCTTATCCTCAAACAGGGGTTGCGGGCGACCACCATGGAGGCGATTGCGGCGGAGGCCCGGGTGGCCAAGCCTACGCTCTACAAATACTACGGGGATAAGTCGGCGGTGTTCGAGGCGATCGTCACCGAGCTGCTGGTGGAGCTGCACGGGCGGTTCATGGCAGCGCTGGCGGGCGAGGGCCCGGTGGCGTTGCGGATCGCGGCGGCGCTGTCGGCAAAATATGCGGCGCTCACGGAATTCATGGCGGGCTCGGCGCATGCCGGCGAGCTCTATGACGAGCACGACCGGATGAGCGGGCCGCAGGTGCAGGTGGCGGAGGCGGAGGGCGACGCGGCGGTGGTGCGGGAGCTGCGCGCGGCGGGGATCGGGGACGCGGAGGCGCTGGCCGAGGTGGTCAGTGGCGGGGCGTACGGGATTTTTCGCTAGGCCAGGCCGGGGGCGGATGTGGGCGCGGCGATACGGCTCCTGGTGGAGCGGGTGGTGGGGGTGGAGGCCTCGTCCAGCCGATAGAGCGAGCCCGGTCCTTCCCCTCTCTTGCGATTTCTAAGGCTTTGCGAAGACGCTAAGCCCAAGAAATCGCTTTCTCCCCCGCAAGGGGGGAGATGAGGAGGGATCGCGGCTCTTCAGACCTTGGCCCAGCCTGCGGTTTTTTCGCTGGCGAAGATGGCGTCGAGGACTTTCATGCTGAGGATGGCGTCTTCGACGCCCCATTCGAGGGGCTGGTTGTCGAGAATGGCGCGGCAGAAGGCGTTGGCCTGCTCGGTGTACTGGTCGCAGGGCGGGATGATCTCGCGGCGGCTGAGGTGCCCGTCGGGGGAGTAGCCGGGGTCGACGAGCAGCGCGGTGGCCTTGTCTTCCGGGGCGTTGAAGGGGATGACCAGCTCGATGCGGCCCTTGGTGCCGATCAGCTCGAGCGACTGGTGGCCGACCGCCTGGGTGGAGCAGGTGAAGCTCGCCTGCCGGCCGCCGCCGAAATCGAGGATGACCGAGGCGAGGCGGTCGGTTTTCATATCGGGGTCGCGATCGACCAGCGAGACGGCGCGGGTGGGCTCGGAACCGAACAGGAAGCGGGCGCCGGTCACCGGGTAGCAGCCGATGTCGTAGATGCCGCCGCCGCCGATATCGGCCTGGTTGCGGACATTGGTGGGGTCGGTGAGGAAATAGGTGAAGACGCCGCGGATGGCGCGGAGCTCACCGAGTTCGCCGGAACGGACGATCTCGCGGGCGCGGTGCCATTGCGGGTGGAAGCGCACCATGAAGGCTTCGTAGAAGACGATGCCGGGCGGGATCTGGCGCAGCTGCTCGGCTTCCTTGGCATTGAGCGCAATGGGTTTTTCGCAGAGCACATGCTTGCCGGCCCTGGCGGCGGCGAGGGTCATGGGGACGTGGAGGTGGTTGGGGAGCGGGTTGTAGATGGCGTCGACATTGGGGTCGGCGAAGAGGGCCTCGTAGCTGCCATGGGCCGTGGCCTTGCCGGTGAGGCCGAGCTCGGCGATGTAGGCCTCGGCCTTGCCGACGTCGCGGGAAGCGACGGCGACGACCTCGCTGAGCGGCGACTTCATGATCGCCGGGGTGACCTTTTTGAGGCCGATATTGGCGGTGGAAAGGATGCCCCACCGGACTTTCTTTTGAGCCATTTTTCTCTCCCTCGAGTTGCCCAGTGTTAGCGGATGGGCAGCGGCGCTGCCATAAGACTTCCGCGAGTTTGCCCCGGAGATGAACGGCACATGAATGGGAAATTCGTGCGGCCGGCGCCGCGAGCCGATCCGGGCGGCCGCTGGATTGCCTTGCGGATGAACGGGAAATGAACGAACTGCACGCTCGGCATCCTCCGAACGTTGGCTGGTGGCTGTGGACCCCACCCCTGACCTTCCCCTTGAGAAGGGGGAGGGGGACGACTGCGGGTGGACGGGGGTTAACTTTCCGTGACGAGAACCTATTGGGGTTATTGGGGAATCCGGGGTGTGCGGAGGGCTCCGAAGCAGCTATCCACCCCGCTTGAAGCAACCGGTTCCGGACGCCAAGGGGTTGTCGCCGCTTGCTTGGGGACAAGACTTTGAACAGGATTGCACTGATCACCACTGCGGCGATGCTTGCCGTGCCGACAACCGGGTTTGCGGCGGATCTCACCATCGGGACGCCCGGGGCTGCGGATGCGGCGACGGATTGGTCAGGGTTTTATGCCGGCGTCCATGGCGGCATGGGGACCGGTGAGATCTCGATGACCGACACGTTCACAAGCACCACCGCCACCGCCAGCGGCTGGCTCGCAGGGCTGCAGGCCGGCTACAATTTCGAGGCCGGGAACTTCGTGCTCGGCGTCGAGGGCGACGTGTCCTGGGCCGATATCGGCGTGGAGTTTGATTCGGGAGCCAGCGGAACGCACTACCGGGTCGACTGGATGGCTTCGCTGCGCGGTCGTGCCGGCGTCACGCTCGACAGCGCGCTGCTCTACGGCACCGCCGGCATTGAGACGGCGGGAGCTAGCGTCAGCATCTGGAATGCGTCCCCGGGCATCACCGACGACGTTGGCGCCACGCATAGCGGGTGGGTCGCCGGGCTCGGCGCGGAACTGATGGTTACCGAGAATGTCTCGCTGCGCGGCGAGTACCTCTATCACGCGCTCGGCGACGAGCCCTACACGATCACGGCACCGGACTTGACCCAGGCCACGGCAGACCTCGGCTACGCGTTCCGCACGCTTACGGTGGGCGCGAACTTCCACTTCTGACGAGACCTCGTCGGCGTGTTCCTCGCTGACGCCGGTGGCTGGGGACCCCCACCCCCGTCCCCTCCCCCTGAACAGGGGAGGGAGACCCTTGGGCTTTGGTTGTGGGGGGCGCCCGTCGCTTCGCTCCGAGCGCGCAACCTTCGGTTGCGATACCCCTCATCCGCCCTTCGGGCACCTTCTCCCTCAAGGGGAGAAGGCGGACGGCGGAGGGGCCTCGGCTGGGCAGTCATAGGCGCTGGTGGCTGGGGACCCCCCACCCCTGTCCCCTCCCCCTGAAGTAGGGGGAGGGAGACGAAATCGCTGACGCCAGTGGGAGGGTCTCCCTCCCCATTCTTAGGGGAGGGACAGGGTGGGGTCGGTATGCGTTGGACGGTGGGGAGCGCTAGGCGACCTGGCCGGCGGCCCAGCCGCTGGACCAGGCCCATTGGAAGTTGTAGCCGCCGAGCCAGCCGGTGACGTCGACGGCTTCGCCGATGAAGTAGAGGTTTGGGACGGTGCGGGCGGCCATGGTGGTCGAGTCGAGGCCGTCGGTGTCGATGCCGCCGAGGGTGACTTCGGCGGTGCGGTAGCCTTCGGAGCCGGTTGGCTTGATGGTCCAGCGGCGAAGGGCGTCCTCGATCTTTTGAAAACTCTTGTCGCTCATGTCGCCCATCATGGTGGTGATGCCGATCTCTTCGGCCAGCATCTGGGCGAGGCGCTTGGCGAGGTGGTTGCTAAGCACGGTCTGCAGCGCCAGCTTGGGGGTGTCGCTGCGGGCGCGGCGGAGGATGTCGGTGAGGTCGCCATTGGGGAAGAGGTCGATGGTGATGGCGTCGCCTTCGCGCCAGTAGCTCGAGACCTGGAGGATGGCGGGGCCGCTGAGGCCGCGATGGGTGAAGAGCATGGCTTCGTCGAAGCTCTTCCGGTTGGCGGTGATGCGGGTGTCGACGGCGATGCCGCTCAGGGGCGCGAGGCGCTCGAGGATGCGAGGCTCGAAGGTCAGGGGGACGAGGGCGGGGCGCGTCTCGGTGACCTTGAGGCCGAACTGGGTGGCGAGCTGATAGGCGAGGCCGGTGGCGCCCATCTTGGGGATCGACTTGCCGCCGGTGGCGACGATCAGGGATTTGGAAATCAGCGTCTCGTCATGGGTCATGACGGTGAAGTTGCCGTCGGCATGGCTGACGCTGTCGACCTCGGTGTCGAGCAGCAGGGTGCCGCCGGCCTTCTTCAATTCGCTCAGCAGCAGGTTGATGATCTGCTGGCTCGAGCCGTCGCAGAACAGCTGGCCTAGGGTCTTTTCGTGGAACGGGATGGCGTAGGAATCGACCAGCGCGATGAAGTGGCCCGGGGTGTAGCGCGAGAGGGCGGAGAGCGCGTAGCGCGGGTTCTTTGAGAGGAAGCGGTCGCGGCCGGCTTTCACCGTGGCGTTGATGTTGGTGAAGTTGCAGCGGCCGCCGCCCGAGATGCGGATCTTTTCGCCGGCGGTCTTGGCGTGGTCGATGACCAGCACCTTGCGGCCGCGCTTGCCGGCCTCGATGCCGGCCATGAGGCCGGCGGCGCCGGCGCCGAGGATGATGACGTCGTGGTGTTGCATGGGTGGGGGATACACGGAGTCTTGCGGCAGGCATAGGGCGGGGCGGAGGGAGTGCTCGGGCCGAGAGGCTGCACCCCTCACCCTAGCTGCGCTAGCTCGCTCGCGCTCGCAAGCTGCGCTTGCCCTCTCCCCTGAGGGGCGAGGGGACGCGGGGGGGCGACGGCGGGGTTCATCCAAGATAATTGACTATTTGCCAGTTCGGCGTAGAAAACCCGGCGCCGGACGAGAAGGATCGGGTTGCGGGATGCGCAAGACCCACCACATGACGAGGACGAAAGCGGGGACCATAGGTCTGCGCGGGTTCGTCGTCGCGGCGAGCAAAACCACCAAAAC
Source organism: Devosia sp. (assembly GCF_028290645.1). Classification (GTDB taxonomy): domain Bacteria; phylum Pseudomonadota; class Alphaproteobacteria; order Rhizobiales; family Devosiaceae; genus Devosia_A. The sequence continues at coordinate 5,525 of NZ_JAQGJL010000281.1, forward strand.
CCCCTGAGCCGATCCCCGGGCCTCTCCCGCCGGGGAGCGGCGGGATGCCGTGTGCCGCGGACCGAAGGTCCAGCGCGGGGGAATGAAGGCAAAGAGGAAGTTCCAATGGGTTATCGCGTCGCCGTCGTCGGGGCCACAGGCAATGTGGGCCGGGAAATGCTCAACATCCTTGCCGAGAGGAAGTTTCCGGTCTCCGAGGTGATCGCACTCGCCTCGGCGCGCAGCCAGGGCCAGGAGATCAGCTTCGGCGACAAGCGGCTGAAGGTGCAGAACCTCGAGAATTTCGATTTTTCCGGGGTGGATTTCGCGCTGATGAGCGCGGGCTCGTCGGTGGCCAAGGAATATGGCGAGAAGATCGGGCGCACCGGCTGCATCGTGGTCGATAATTCGAGCTTCTGGCGTTATCACGGCGACGTGCCGCTGATCGTGCCTGAGGTCAACGCGCATGTGCTCGACGCCTATATGGCGCGGGCGGATCGGAAGAACATCATTGCCAACCCGAACTGCTCGACGGCGCAGCTGGTGGTGGCGCTGAAGCCGCTGCACGATTTCGCGACGATCAGGCGGGTGGTGGTGGCGACCTATCAATCGGTCTCCGGCGCCGGCAAGGAAGGCGTCGACGAGCTCTGGGCGCAGACCAAGGGGATTTTCGTCAACGACAAGCCGGACGCGCACAAGTTCCCCAAGCAGATCGCCTTCAACGTCATCCCGCAAATCGACGTGTTCATGGAAGACGGCTCGACCAAGGAAGAGTGGAAGATGGTGGTCGAGACCAAGAAGATCCTCGATCCCAAGATCAAGCTCAGCGCCACCTGCGTACGGGTGCCGGTGTTCGTGGGGCACTCGGAGGCGGTGAACATCGAGTTCGTCAATCCGATCTCGCCGGACGAGGCGCGCGATATCCTGCGCGAGGCGCCGGGGATCTCGGTGATCGACAAGCGCGAGCCGGGTGGGTACGCGACGCCGGTCGAGGCGGCGGGCGAGTACGACACGTATGTGAGCCGCATCCGCGAGGATGTGACGGTGGAGAACGGGCTCTCGATCTGGGTGGTGAGCGATAACCTCCGGAAGGGGGCGGCGCTGAATACGGTGCAGATCCTCGAGACGCTGATCGAGCGGCGGCTGGTGGAGTTGAAGGCGGCTTAGGGGGCGGGGTCGCCCGTCGCTGCCGCTCCGGTCGGCGATGCCTTGCATCGCGGACCCTCATCCGGCCTTCGGCCACCTTCTCCCACAAGGGGAGAAGGCCCCGACTGACAGTTTCGGTTTGCGCGCCACGTTCGGAAGCTCGCTCCCATGTCCCCCCGCGACCTGATCCTGACATTGCTTGTCGTCACCGTCTGGGGCCTCAATTTCGTGGCCATCAGGTGGGGGGTGGATGAGGTGGCGCCGTTGTTGATGACGGCGTTGCGGTATCTGCTCGCGGCGGTGCCGGCGGTGTTCTTCGTGCGGCGGCCGGCGGTGAGCTGGCCGATGCTGGTGGGCTATGGGTTTGCCATCGGCGTGCTGCAGTTCGGGCTGATGTTCACGGCGATCAAGCTGGGGATGCCGGCGGGACTGTCGTCGCTGGTGATGCAGCTGCAGGTGTTCTTCACCATGGGGCTGGCGGTGCTGTTCCTCGCGGAGCGGCCGGGGCCGGTGCAGTGGCTGGGGGCGGTGGTGGCGTTCGGCGGGATTGCGGTGATCGGGATCGAGCGGCTGCAGGCGGCGGCGCTGGTGCCGCTGCTGATGACCATTGTGGCGGCGTTTTTCTGGGGGGTGGGCAACATCTTCACCAAGAAGGCCGGGAAGGTCGACATGCTGGGGTTCGTGGTGTGGTCGGCGCTGGTGCCGCCGATCCCGCTGCTCGGGCTGTCGCTGCTGTTCGAGGGGCCGGGGGCGATCCCGGCGGCGTTCGCGAACCTCACCTGGGTGGGGGGCGGGTCGCTGCTGTTCATCGCCTATGCCGCGACGCTGTTCGGCTATGGGTGCTGGAGCTATCTGCTGAGCCGCTATCCGGCGGGGGTGGTGGCGCCGTTCTCGCTGCTCGTGCCGATTGCCGGAATCGGCAGTGCGGCGCTGCTACTGGGGGAGACGATCTCGGGGCTGGAGATTGTTGGTAGTGCGCTGGTGTTCGTAGGGCTGCTGCTCAACGTGTTCGGGCCCCGGGTGTGGGCGCGGGTCGTCGCATGATCACGCTGCGGCTCGCGACGGAGGCGGATGCGGCGGAGATCGCGGCGCTGTTCGCGGCGTCGCGGCGATTGCTGACGTTCCTGCCCGACCTTCATACGGTCGAGGAGGACCGGGTCTATGTCCGCGACAAGGTGCTGCGCGATTTTCGCGTGACGGTGGCGGTGCGGGACGGGCGGATCGTCGGCTTCATGGCCGAGCTCGAGGGGTGGATCGAGCATTTCTATGCCGGTGCGACGCAGCTGCGGACGGGGGTGGGGTCGGCGCTGATGGCGGATGCCAAGTCGCGCAACCACGAGCTGCAGCTGTGGTGCTTTGCCGACAACCTGCGGGGGCGGGCGTTCTACGAGAAGCAGGGGTTCGCGGCGGTGGAGTTCACCGACGGGGCGAGCAATGAGGCGAAGGCGCCGGATATTCTGTATCGGTGGGAGCGGGGGGACGGCTGAGGCGCCTGTGGGTGTGCGGCGCGGCTGAGGTTGCGGTGGCTGTGCAGCGCGACTGAAGTGCCGGTGGCTGTGGACCCCCACCCCTGTCCCCTCCCCCTACTGGGGAGGGAGACGCTCTCATGGGCATCGCGGTTAGCGTCTCCCTCCCCTTGTTTAGGGGGAGGGGACAGGGGTGGGGGTCAGCCTTCGCCGGCGGTAGCGTGCTTGCCTTAGACTTCCGGGCGATAAAAATCGCCGTCCCGGTTCATCACCCAGAGTTCGCCGGTCGAGATGTCGAACCAGGCGCCGTGGATGGCGAGCTTGCCTTCGTCCTCGAGGCGCTTGACGTAGGGGAAGGTGCGCAGGTTGTTGATCGAGTTGCGGATCGAGAAGCGCTCGAGCATGGTCTGGCGCTCGCGGTCGGTGAGGAGGGTGTATTTCGACACCGCGGCGGAGACCGGAGCGAGCATGCTCATCCACTTGCCGATGAAGTCGCCCTGGGCGAGGGGGCCGGTATCGGGGGCGAGAGCCGCCTTGATGCCGCCGCAGCGGCCGTGGCCCATCACCACGATATTGCTGATTTCGAGCGCGTTGACGGCGAATTCGATGGCCGCCGAGGTGCCGTGCTGGCCGCCGTCGGGCTGGAAGGTGGGAACGAGGTTGGCGACGTTGCGGAGCACGAACAGTTCGCCCGGACCGGCGCTGAAGATGGTCTCGGGGGCGGCGCGGCTGTCGCAGCAGGCGATGATCATGGTGGTCGGGGACTGCCCCCGATCGGCCAATTCCCGATAGCGGCCCTGTTCCGGGTCGTAGCGGTCGGACATGAACGACTTGTAGCCGTCGAGCAAAAATGCTGGAAACCCATCCATACCGCAGCGATTAGCGGTTCGTGGACGCAATTTCAATCGCCCGGGGCAAAGAGGGCGAGCCAAAGGAGTAATGAATGCTGATTTACCGGTTCCTCTCGGGGGAGGACGATTCCGAATTCTGCCACAAGGTGACCAAGGCGCTGAGCCAGGGCTGGGTGCTGCACGGGTCCGCCAGCTATGCCTATGACGCGATGAACAAGAAGATGAAATGCGGGCAGGCGGTCACCAAGGTGGTGTCGGACCAGCCATATGATCCGGAAAAGAAGCTGGTGGATTACGTGTAGGGGGTTGGGGGCTTAGCCGCTGGCGTTGTGCCGGGCCGACCCCCACCCCTGTCCCCTCCCCGCAAGGGGGAGGGGGACGCTTTCATTGGCGAGGGTGCGCGGGGTGGCGTGTGGCGTTGGGCCTTTGTGCCCGGGCTAACCCCCACCCCTGTCCCCTCCCCGCAAGGGGGAGGGAGACGCTTCCATCGTCATGTTGCCACTGTGCACCGG
>NZ_JAQGJL010000310.1 GCF_028290645.1 Devosia sp.
CTTCGCCGAGCGCGAGAGCCACGCCGCCTATTTCCTCGAGCAGCAGGACATGACGCGGCTCGACGCGGTCAACTTCATCTCCCACGGCATCACCAAGTCCGGCCAGACCGAGGAGCGCCGCGTGCGCGGCACCGACGGGCCGAGCGGCGCCGGGCAGGGCGAAGAGGGTGAGCGCGCCGCCAACGGCCAGAGCTCGGCCCTTGCCGACTTCTGCGTCAACCTGAACGAGAAGGCCCGCGCCGGCAAGATCGACCCGCTGATCGGGCGCGATTCCGAGCTGCGCCGGACCATCCAGATCCTCTGCCGTCGTTCCAAGAACAACCCGCTCTATGTCGGCGACGCCGGCGTGGGCAAGACCGCAATTGCCGAGGGCCTCGCCCGCAAGATCATCGAGGGCGACGTGCCTGAGGTGCTGCGCGAGGCGGTGATCTACGCGCTCGACATGGGCTCGCTGCTCGCCGGCACCCGCTATCGCGGCGACTTCGAGGAGCGGCTGAAGGCCGTCATGAAGGAGCTCGAGAAGCACCCCGACGCGATCCTGTTCATCGACGAAATCCACACCGTGATCGGCGCCGGCGCCACTTCCGGCGGCGCGCTCGATGCTTCGAACCTGCTGAAGCCCGCTCTGGCTTCGGGCAACATCCGTTGCATCGGCTCGACCACCTACAAGGAATACCGGCAGTTCTTCGAGAAGGATCGGGCGCTGGTCCGGCGCTTCCAGAAGATCGACGTCGCCGAGCCGACGATCCCCGATGCGATCGAGATCGTGAAGGGCCTCAGGCCCTACTTCGAGGACTACCACAAGCTCAAGTACACCGATGAGGCGCTGAAGGCGGCCGTCGAGCTGAGCGCGCGGTACATCAACGACCGCAAGCTCCCGGACAAGGCGATCGACGTGATCGACGAGACGGGCGCCAGCCAGATGCTGCTGACCCCCGAGAACCGCAAGACCGTCATCGACGTGCCCGATATCGAGCAGACCATCGCGACGATGGCCCGCATCCCGCCCAAGTCGGTGTCAAAGTCGGATTCCGAGTTGCTCGCCAATCTTGAGAACAACCTCAAGACGGTGGTGTTCGGCCAGGAGATGGCGATTTCGGCCCTGGCCTCCGCCATCAAGCTGGCCCGTGCGGGCTTGCGCGAACCGGAAAAGCCCATCGGCTCGTACCTGTTCACCGGCCCGACCGGCGTCGGCAAGACCGAGGTGGCAAAGCAGCTGGCGGATACGCTGGGTGTGGAACTGCTGCGCTTCGACATGTCCGAGTACATGGAGCGGCACACCGTGTCGCGCCTGATCGGCGCCCCTCCGGGCTATGTCGGGTTCGACCAGGGCGGCCTCCTCACCGATGGCGTGGACCAGCATCCGCATTGCGTGGTGCTGCTCGACGAGATCGAGAAGGCCCACCCGGACCTGTTCAACATCCTGCTGCAGGTGATGGACCACGGCAAGCTTACGGACCACAACGGCAAGTCGGTCGACTTCCGCAACGTCATCCTGATCATGACATCGAATGTCGGCGCCATGGAACTGCAGAAGTCGCCGATCGGCTTCGGCCGCAAGCGCGAGCAGGGCGACGACGAGGATGCGATCAACCGGATGTTCACGCCGGAGTTCCGCAACCGACTGGATGCCATCATCTCCTTCAGCCCGCTGGCGCCGCAGGTGGTCCGCCGCGTCGTGGAGAAGTTCGTGCTGCAGCTCGAAGGCCAGCTGGCCGAGAGGGGCGTCACGATCGAGCTGACCCTGGAAGCCGCCGAATGGCTGGCCGTCCGTGGCTACGACGAGAAGATGGGTGCGCGTCCGCTGGGCCGCGTGATCCAGGAACACGTCAAGAAGCCGCTGGCCGACCAGGTGCTATTCGGCGAGCTGCAGAACGGCGGGTCGGTCACCGTAGCGGTGGTCGGTGTCGGCCCGGATGCCAAGCTCGAGCTGATCGCGGTGCCCCCGCGTCCGGCACGCCCCAAGGCTATTCCAGGCCCGAGGGTCAAGAAGCCCAAGGCGGCCGACAAGCCGGCCGAGGAAAAGAACTGAGTTCCCATGCAGGGAGTACGTGAGGCCGGGAGCAATCCCGGCCTTTTCTTTTTGGGGTCGGGCTAGTCGTGGCTTCGCCGTGCGGCGAACCCGATGAGGAACACCAGATACACAGCCGCCGGCAGCAGCAATGCCCACACGTGCCAGGCCCCGTATGCGATGGCGCCGCCCAGGGCCCCGAGCAGCAGGGCCAGCCAGACCAGCAGGTGCTGCACCCATCTGAGCGGCGGGGCTTCACCGCGAACCGTGCGGGCCAGGTCCTGGCCGACTGCAAACAGGGTTCCGGTGACGAAGGTGGTGCCCAGCCGTGCCGCGCCGCGTTGCACGAGGATGGCGTTCTGCGCGCCCGCGGCAGTGGCGAGGGCGAGCATGGCCTGCGCGGCGGTGAACCCCAGGACGCTGAGCGCCAGCGTAACGGCCAGGCCGAACAGCACCAGCGCCAGGACGCCCATGGTCCGGCGGCGATCGTCCGGGCCGGTAATGATGCTGCCGAGGAAGCTACCGACGACGAACATGATGATGAGCCCAGCCGGCAGGGCGAGAGTCGGTCCGAGATCGGCGATGCCGGCGCCCAGCTGCGTGGTGTTGCCGCTCATGAACGAGGTGTAGAAGCCGCCGAGTTCGATGAAGCCGACGACGTCGATCATGCCAGCCGCAGCGGTGAGGGCCAGACCGAGGCTGAGTTGCGGCGCCGGCGTCACGTCAGGGCTGCGGCGATGGCCTTGGCTTGCTCGGCGAGATCTGCATCGGCGGCCCTGCTGTCGTCGCCGTGGCGGCCGATGGGGACACCTTCATACACCGGGATGATGTGGAAATGCAGGTGGAAGACCGACTGACCGGCAGGCGCCTCGTTGAACTGGACGATGCGGATGCCGTCGGCGCTGAGGGCCTTCTGGATGGCCCGGGCGACGCGCTGCACGAGCTGGATGGCGCTGGCGAGGACGGCCGGGTCGGCGTCGAGCAGGTTGCGCGAGGCGGCCTTGGGTATGACCAGGGCGTGGCCCCTGGATTGCGGGAAGATGTCCATCATGACGAATACGTCGTCATCCTCGTAGACCTTGTGCGCGGGGATTTCGCCGCGGATGATCTTGGCGAAGATGTTGCTCGGGTCGTAGGCGCTCACGAGGCGGCCCCCATCACTTCGTCATTGTCGTAGAGATTGCCCGGATAGGTCTCGATCGTCTCCTCGACGATGTCGGCGGCGAGGCCCGTGCCGTCCTCGAGTACCAGGCGCTCGCGCAGTTCAGACGCGGCGATGGCGAACGAGGTGTCGGTTGCGAGTTCCTCGAGTGCCGTGGCGAGGATGCTGGGCGTCAGCTTCCGCAGCCGCACCGGCGCCGGACCGCAGCCCAGTTCGTAGATGCGGCGGCCCCAGTAGGGCTGGTCGAAGAAGTGCGGCACGACGAAGGTCGGGCGGCCGGCATAGAGACCGGCATAGGCGGTGCCGGCGCCACCGTGGTGCACCAGCGCCTTCATCAGCGGGAAGAGCTTGGTATGGGGCGCCTTGTCGATGGGGTAAACGGTGTCGGGCAGGTCCTCGGCCTTGATGCCGCCCCAGCCCTTGCCGACGACGGCACGGCCGCCCCAGTCGCGCAAAGCGCGGGTGATGATCTCGGTGTTGCGCTGCGCACCCCAGGGCATCGAGCCGAAGCCGAGATAGATCGGGGCTTCGCCGGCATCGAGGAACTTGCGGAACGCCGCGTCGGGTTCCCAGCCGGTGATGTCGTCGAGCCGCCAGAAGCCCGTGACCGTGGTGGTGTCCGGCCAGTCGCCGGGGCGGGGGGAGATCACCTGGGAATAGGCATGGAGCGCCGGGATCGGTTCGCCGCGGGCGTTCTTGGAAAAGCCCGAGCGCTTGCGGCTGCGCAGGCCCAGCAGCTTGGCCCGCATCCGGTCGCGCGGGAAATCGTAGTAGCTCTGGTGCGCCGCCTGGACGACGTAGCTCAGCCGGTTGAACAGCGGATCGAGGCTGATGCGGTTGAACAGCGGCTCGGGCGGCGGGCCGTCATAGCCGAAATACGGGAACTCGCCGGTCGGGTTGATCGGCTGGAAGGCCGTCATGATCGCCGGGATGTCGAGCGCTTCGGCGACGTCGACGGCGAAATTGGTGGTCTGGTGGAAGATGATGGCGTCGACATCCTGCGCCACCGCCCAGAGGCGCCGGCAGGCTTCCTTCATGATCTTCTGGCCGTCGCGCAACAGCTTCGGCGCATAGAGCAGCGAGTTCTTCGACATGACGTTGTCGAACTGGCTCTGGCGCATGAAGGCCTGGATGTCGCTGCCCAGCGTCGCGAACTCGACGCCGTGGCTGGTGACGAAGCCTTCGAAATCGTTGGTGGCGCAGAGGACGACCGAGTGCCCGCGTTTCATCAGCGCAAGCGACAGCGCGACGAAGGGCTGGACGTCGCCCATCGTACCGATCGCAGCAATGGCGATACGCTTGCTCATTCGATCTCCGTGGCCTCCCCATGAGGCGCGCATTGCTTCTATCGGGAGTATGGCCTCGCTGAGGCAGAACGTACCGCGCAGTACCCGAAGCCGTCCAGTCGCAGACTTCGAACCACAGTGCCGGAAGCGGCGCAACTCCCAGCTATTGCGGCTCTCCATGCCTGAATGGGGTGTAGCGCTCGAGCGCTTCCTGTTCGCGG
>NZ_JAQGJL010000313.1 GCF_028290645.1 Devosia sp.
AGGCTGGGTCCTCGTGTCGAGCACGAGGATGACGAATGAGGGGTAATCGCGAGGGCCCTTCCTGGCAATCCAGTCTGTCTGCGCAAGCGGCACCCCCACCCTTGGCTGCCGCCTTCCCTCCCCCTTGTGGGGAGGGATCAAGGGTGGGGGTGCGGAGCCACCGCCTCACCCCCGCAACACCGAAAACACCGCCGGCGTCGCAAGCACATCGACATAGCGCCGCGCCTGGAACAGCCCGTTCAGCGACACGCGCGGCAGCGAGTGGAGGCTGTGACGGTGGCCCGCATACAATCCCCCCGGCCGCGTCGTCACCGCCGTCCGCAGCCCCAGCTCGCGCGCGATGGAAAACTCGCGCGGCCCCGCCGACACCGCGGCCCCGATCGGATAGCTCAGGTGCAGCGGCGCCCGCCCGAACTGCGCCTTCAGAATCCGCACCGACTGCTCGATCTCGTTGCGCGCATCGGCCGGGCTGAGCTTCGCCAGCTCATAGTGGTGCACCGTGTGCGCGCCGATGGTGCAGAGCGGCTCGGCCGCGAAATGCCGCAGTTCCGACCAGTCCATGATCAGCTCGCGGCAATGCCGGGCGAGGTCGAAGCCGTATTGCCCGGCAATGTCGCGGATCAGCTTCACCCGATCGGCCTCGGGCATGGTGCGCATGCGCCCATAGAGGCTGTCATAGGCCCGCTGCCTCTCCTCGAGATTGGCCGTGGCGAAATACTCGGTCTCGCCATTGTAGGTGACGGCCATGGCGTTCTGGCCGGCGATGATGTCCTCGAGCGCCTGCCACCAGACCTCCCCCACGCCATCGACCAGCGCCGTCGGCACGTAGAGGGTGAACGGGCATTGCTGCCGCCTGAGGATCGGCAAGGCGTACTTGAGGTTGTCGCGATAGGCGTCGTCGAAGGTGAAGACGGCGAACGGCTTGCCCGCCTCGTCCGTCTCGATCCGGCGCGTCGCCTCGTCGAGATCGACGATGTCGTAGCCGAGCTCGCGCACCCGGGTGATGGCTAACTCGAGGAAGTCCGGCTTCACCTGCAGGATGGCATTGGGCGCGAAATCCGCCGGATCGTCCGGCAGCACCCGGTGCAGGGTGAAGATCACGCCGCGCGCCTTCGACCGGGCGCGGATCAGGCGCGTCGCCTGGCTCGCCCACAGCAGTTCGAAGGCGGCGCCGATCAGCCTGTACCGAAACCCCGCCATCCAGCCTACGCCACGTCCGCCCTGATTGCGGGCAGGCTTACGACGCGACCGACCTCGAAGCCAAGCGCCGAGATATCGCGCCGCGCCGCGCCGACGGCAACCGGATGGGTCGCGGCGCCGGTGACGAGGACGACCGTGGCCTTGGCGCCGGCGAACAGCGGCAGGCTCGATGCGACGCCGGCATGGCCGGTATCGACGATCACCAGGTGATAGATGTCGGCCAGCGCCGCGATCAGCGTCAGCGGCCGCGTCGAGCGGCGGTCGAGCGTCTCGAGCCGGCCCCACGGCACCTCGGCGAGGCTTTCGCCGGCGCGCTGCATGACGTCGCCGTAGTCGGCCTCTTCCGCCGCGAGTTCGGTGAGGCCCACTGCGCCGCTGACCTCGCCGCTCCCGGCATCCACCACCACGGCGCTGAGGCCCGCCATCAGCGCATCCTCGAGCAGCCGGTCGATGACGGCCAGCGTGTCGCCGGCGCCGCCGAGCGTCGCCAGCAGCACGGTACGCAGCTCATGGGCGCTGACCGCCGCCGAGAGCCCGGCGAGGTCGTCGACCAGCATATCGGGCAGCGGCGCCGCGATGCCCTGCTCCACCGCCGTCTCCAGCTCGTCGTCGAACTCCGCCTGTTCGGCAATGTCCATGTCGGCAGCCGCTTCCGCCTGCTCTGCCTCGTACTCGGCCTCGGTCGTCGTCGAGGTGCGCGCCACCAGCGCCCGGCCCGACATCAGTTCGCCGAACAGCACCACGCCGACCTGCAGCACCAGCGCCACGAAGCCAACAGCTCCCAGGATCAGCGGGATCTTGGGAGAAGCCGGATCGACGGCCGGCGCCGCCTCGCTGATGATGCGGACATCGGGCAGCGCCGAGTTCGAGGCGGTGCGCGACAGGGCGTCGGAATATTTCGCGAGGTAATTCTCCAGCAGGTCGCGCTGCGCCTTGGCCTCCCGCTCGAGGCTGTCGAGCGTCACGCCGCCCTTGGTGGCGTCGCCGGCGATGAGCTTGGCGCGGGTCAGGTCGTCGCGCAGCCGCTGCTCGAGGTCGGCCTCGACCTTGGCCTCGGCCTCGAGCGAATCGGCCACCCGGCCGGCCTCGTTGGCGATCTGGCGGCCGAGCTCGGCGATCTGCGCCTTCAGCGCCTTGATGGTCGGATGATTTGCAAGCAGCGTCGTCGATTTCTGCGCCAGGTCCCCCTGCAGGTTGGCTCTCGTCTGCAAGAGGCTCTGGATCACCATGGAGTTGCGCACGTCGTTGACGCCGTCGAGCGATTGCCCCCCGGCGACCAGACCGCGGATCAGCTTGGAACGCGACTGCGCATTGTTCTTGCGCTGCTGCGCTTCGGCGATCTGGGTCGAGACGACCGAGAGCTGCTGGTCGCTGAGCGGGACGGTGCCGGAGCTGAGGAACAGGTCGTTGTCGACCTTGTAGTTGGCGACTGCCGTCTCGGCGGCGCTCACCTTGGGGCGCAGCTTGTCGATCTCGGTCTGCAGCCACACCGTGGCATCCGCCGTATCGGTCAGCGACTGGGCGGCGCGGCGCTTCACATGCGCGGCGGCGACGGCATTAGCGATGCGTGCCGCGAGCTTCGGATCGGTCGAGCGCACGAAGATCGAGATCACCGCCGAGTCGCGCTCGCGGATCACCGTCATCCGGTCGGCGAGGTTGGCGAGCACCGCCTCCTCGACATTGCCTGCCGCCGGCGGCCGGCCGAGCAGCCGCATGATGAAGCCGATCGGCGAGAAGCCGCCATTGGTGAATTCGGGCACCGAGCGGAGGTTTTCCTGGTCGATCACATCGAGCAGCAGGTCGCGCGCCTTGATCAGCTCGATCTGGCTCGACATCAGCGCCTCGGTGCTGACCGCACTGGAGCTGGAGGGCGCGGCGGTGGCGGCGCGGGTATAGATATTGTCGCGCGCTTCGACGAGCAGGCTCGCCGACGATTCATAGGTCTTGGGGATGAACAGCAGCACCGCCGCCGTCGCCATCAGCAGCAGCCCGGTAACGAGGATGATCCTGATGCCGCGCGACAGCACGGCGGCGACCAGCGCCCCCACATCCATCCGCATGTCTTCGGCGCGCTCGCTGTCCGAACTCACTGGCCCGCCCTCGTTGTTACCCCATGAGCTATGCGGCGAACGTGGTAAGCATTCGGTTAAGCCGGCTCGCAATGTGAGAACGAACGGTCGCATCTAAGCGAAATGTTAACCATAGCCCCGCGACACTGAGCGCCTGATCAGAGTCTATCGGGATAGCCATGCGCTGGCTGCGTTTCCTCCTCATATTGCTGCTAGTTCCGCTTGCCGCCTGCGCCATGAACGGCCGGGCCTCGACCTATCTCGTCGACGTGAAGGGCCCCTACGGCCTCGACAGCGGCGACGTGGTGCGGGTCAGCGTCTATGGCGAGGCGGAGCTCTCCAAGAGCTACCAGGTCGACGATTCCGGCGCCGTGGCGCTGCCGCTGGTCGGTCCGGTGAATGTGCGCGGCAAGTCCACCCAGCTGGCCGCCGCCGCGATCACCGCCGCGCTCGCCGAGGGCTATATCCGCGAACCGAGTGTCGCAGTCGAAATCGAGACTTACCGCCCGTTCTTCATCCAGGGCGCAGTGAAGACCGGCGGCCAGTTCCCCTATGTCTACGGCATGACGGTGCGCGCCGCGATCAGCACGGCGGGCGGATTCTCCGATACCGCCGACCGCGGCCGCGCCGTCATCTATCGCCGCCAGGGCAACCAGATGGTGAAGGGTTCGGTCGATCTCGACTTCCCGATTTACCCCGGAGATACCATCGTAGTATCCGAGCGCCGGCTCTAAAGGGTTCGGAAACCCGCGCGCGCCTAACGCTGGGGCATGTCCCATAACGCCGCCCCGCTCCGCATCCTGCAAATTCTCCGCGCCCCCGTCGGTGGCCTGTTCCGGCATGTCTACGACCTGACGCACGAGCTCGCCGCCCGCGGCCACGAGATCGGCATCCTCGCCGACAGCCTCCACACCGACGCCCTGACCGAGGAGCGGCTGGGCAAGCTCAAGCCCCTCGCCCGCCTCGGCATCCACTCGCTGCCGATTCCCCGGGTGTTCGGCGCCGAGGACTTCACCACCCCGTTCAAGGTGCGAAAACTCGCCAATGAGCTAGAGATCGACGTGCTGCACGGTCATGGCGCCAAGGGCGGCCTCAATGCCCGCCTCGCCCGCATCGGCGCGCGGCAGCGGGTATCGCTCTACACCCCACATGGCGGCGTCCTGAACTACAAGCCCGGCTCGCCCGCAGGCCGGGCGTTCCGCCTGATCGAGCGCGTGCTGCTCGGCGCCACCGACGCCATCGTCTTCGAGAGCGCCTTCGCGCAGTCCGCCTATAGCGGGCAGATCGGCCAGCCCGCCTGCCCCGCGCCGGTCATCCACAATGGCCTGATGCCGGCCGAGTTCGAGCCCATCACCCCAGGCCCCGACGCCGCCGATTTCGTGTTCATCGGCGAGTTCCGCGCGGTCAAGGGCATCGCCTACCTGCTCGACGCCCTCGCCCCGCTTCGCGCTCCCGGCAATCGCCCCGCGACGCTGGCGATGGCCGGCGGTGGCCCCGATCTCGAGTCCATCAAGGCGCAGATCGCCAGGCTCGGCCTTGGCGATCGCGTCACGCTCCTCGGTGTCAAGCCGGCCCGCCCGACGCTGCACCTGGGTCGCATCGCGGTCGTCCCCTCGCTCGCCGAGTCCCTGCCCTACGTCATCCTCGAAGCCGCTGCCGCCGGCCGGCCGGTGATCGCAACGGACGTGGGAGGCGTCAGGGAAATCTTCGGACCGACAGCGCCCAGCCTCCTCCCCGCCGCCGACAGCGAAGCGCTCCGCCGCGCCATGCAGTCCGCGCTCGACGATCCCGCCGCGGCGGCGCGCGAGGCGGAGACCCGGCTCGGCCACATCCGCACCGGCTTCTCCATCGCCCACATGGCCGACCAGATCGAGGCGCTCTACCGCCGGGCGCTCTTCGCGCGGCGGGCCGCGGGTTTCACCGAGTCTTCATCGCTTTCTTCCTAGAGTTCCGGCCGCACCGGCAGCAGCCCCGCACAGAGTCCGCCCAAGATGTTCCATCTCGATCCCAAGCAAGCCGTCCTCGAGCACGTGGCGCATCCACCGAAGGCAAAGGCTGGCCCGGTGAAGCTGGGCGATCTCGCGGCGGCGATCGCCGACCGGCCGATCGAGCCGACCTATCCGGCTTCCGTGGTGGTCGGCGTCGCGCAGGTGCTCGAAATCGGCGTCCTGATGCTCACCGGCATCACGCTGTTCGGCCTCAATGGCGGCGATAAGCTGCTCAGCGTCATCACCACGCTCGCCGTGGTCGCGGTGGCGCACCTGTTCATCAATCTCGCCCGCATGCACCGCATTGCCGCCTATCGGCTGGGCTTCGAGCAGATCTGGAAGTGTGTGTTGGCCTGGACCGCCGCCTTCGCCGTGCTGGGCGCGCTGGTGCTGCTCTACGACAGCGGCAACGCGCTGTCGCGCAACTGGATCTTCAACTGGTGGGCCGTGGGGCTCGTCGTCCTCGTCGCCTACCGCGTCGCCCTCTACCAGGTGGTGACGCGCTGGACGGAGCAGGGCAAGCTCAAGCGCCGCACCGTCATCGTCGGCGGCGGCAAGGATGCCGAAGCGCTGATCGAATCCATCAAGACCGGCGCCCACGACGACATCACCCTCCTCGGCCTGTTCGATGATCGCAACGACGACCGCTCGCCCGAGTCGGTCGCCACCGTCGCCAAGCTCGGCCGCGTCGCCGAGCTCATCGAGTTCGCCCGCCGCACCCGCGTCGATCTGGTCATCGTCTCGATGCCGCTGTTTGCCGAGCACCGGGTGCTCGACATGCTGAAGCAGCTCTGGGTGCTGCCGGTCGATATCCGGCTCTCGGCGCACATGAGCAAGCTGAGGTTCACCTCCAAGGCCTATTCCTATGTCGGCGGCGTCCCGGTGTTCGACATGGCCGACCGGCCGATCTCGGACTGGAACCTCGTCTTCAAGTGGCTGTTCGACAAGCTCGTCGCCATCACGGCGCTGATCCTCCTCTCGCCGGTGATGATCGCCACCGCCATCGCCATCAAGCTCGAGAGCCCCGGCCCGGTGTTCTTCCGCCAGAAGCGCCACGGCTTCAACAACCAGCTCATCGACATGTGGAAATTCCGCTCGATGCGCACCGACATGGTCGACACCAACGCGACCAAGCTCGTCACCAAGGACGACCCTCGCGTCACCAGGGTGGGCAAATTCATCCGCAAGACCTCCATCGATGAACTCCCCCAGCTGTTCAATGTCCTCAAGGGTGACCTGTCGATCGTCGGCCCCCGCCCGCACGCCCTTGCCGCCAAGGCCGACAACCAGCTCTACCACGATGCCGTAGATGGCTATTTCGCCCGCCACCGGGTGAAACCCGGCATGACCGGCTGGGCCCAGGTCCACGGCTGGCGCGGCGAGACCGACACCGTCGAAAAGATCATGCAGCGCGTGAACCACGACCTCTACTACATTGAGAACTGGTCCCTCTGGCTCGACCTCAAGATCGTCGCCCTCACCCCGATCTCGCTGTTCACCCAGCGCAAGAACGCGTTCTGAAAATGGGCCATGTGGCCCACCGGCCCCGCCCCAAACGGGATGTCATCCCAGCGAAAGCCGGGACCCAACCCGCCGCCCGCGCCAGCCGGGAGCTGGATCCCTGCTTACGCAGGGATGACACCGCGCGGAGGAAGAGATGAGCGCAACAGCCGCATCTGCCGCGCTCACCGGCCGTGCAACGCCGCCCCCTCTCCCCGCCGAGGAGAGAGCCGGTGTGAGGGGCAGCCCCACCCTCGCCGCCGCCTGGCTCCGCGCCCGCGCCACCAGCCTTCTCCACGGCCTCGTCGCCGTCTGGATCTTCGCCGGCGGCATGGTGATCACCGAGCCCTCGCCCTACGAGCTCGCCTTCCTCCTCGTCCTCGGCGTCTCGACCTTCGCCGGGTTTACGCTCCGCCGCTCCACCCTTGGGCTGCTCGTCCTCTTTGCCAGCTTCATCCCGTTCGCGATCATCGCTGCCTTCCAGGTGAAATTCAGCACCCCAAGCGACGCGCTGATCTACCAGACGGTCACCATCTTCCTGTTCTTCACCGCCTACTGGGTCGCCAACTTCGTTGCCGAAGCACCGGGTCCCCGGATGCGCCTCATCATCGGCGCCTATCTCGCGACGGCCCTGCTCTCGGCCATTCTCGGCACGCTCGGCTATCTCGGCATCGGCCACGACCTCTTCACCCGCTACGACCGCGCCAAGGCGTTCTTCAACGATCCCAACGTCTTCGGCCCGTTCCTGATCCTGCCGGGGATGTACGTCCTGCAGCGCATCCTGATCGGCACGCGGCTGCGCGCCCTGTGGTCGGCGCTGGCCTACGGCGTGCTCATGGCCGGCGTGTTCGCGAGCTTCTCCCGCGCCGCCTGGGGCCACATGGCGATCTCCAGCGCCATCGTCTACCTGCTGCTCTTCGCCCTCGAGACGCACGCCCGCCAGAAAGTGCGGATGCTGGTGGTGGCGCTGGTCGGCCTGCTGCTGCTCGTCCTCGCCGGGGCGAGCATCCTGTCGATCCCGGAGTTCCGCGCGTTCATCGAGCTGCGCACCGAATCGCAGACCTACGACACCGGCGAAACCGGCCGCTTCGGCCGCCAGGGCTATGCCTTCGACCTCGCGCTGCAAAACCCGCTGGGCCTCGGCCCGCTCGAGTTCCGCAACCTCAGGGTCAAGGAGGAGCCGCACGATACCTACGTCAACGTGCTCCACGCCTATGGCTGGGGCGGCGGGCTGGCGCTGATCGCCTTCATCGCCATCACCATCTGGCGCGGCGTCGCCTTTCTCTTCCGGCCCAGCCCCAACCGCCTGCTGCTGATCCCGCTGGTCGCGGTGTTCGTGCCGCTCGCCGGCGAGGCCGCGATCATCGACGTCGACCACTGGCGGCACTTCTTCCTCGTCGGCGGCCTGATCTGGGGGGTCACCGCGGGCTACCAGGTGCGCGACAAGCGAATTGCGCCATCGCCGCCTTAAGGGCATGCTCCGCAGCGGACGCGACCAGGGGCTGACGATGGAACCGCAGGACACCTCGATGCAGGCGGTGCTGGCCTATACCAGGGACCTCGCCAAGGTCGGCTATGACGCCGGCGACGTGCTGATCACCGAGGGCCCGAGCAGCGGGGTGCTCTACATCCTCGTCGAAGGCGCCGTCGAAGTGCTGCGCGGCGATGTCCGCGTCTCGCTGGTCGACGAGCCCGGCGCGGTGTTCGGCGAGATCTCGGCCCTGCTCGGCCGCCCGCACAGCGCCACCGTCCGCGCCATCCAGCCCACCGTGGTCCACCGCATCGAGGACGCCGAATCCTTCCTCCAGATGCGCCCCGAAATCGTCTTCCACGTCGCCCGCATCCTCGCCAGCCGCCTGATCGACGCCACGACCTACCTCGCCGACCTGAAGCACCAGTTCAGCGATCGCTCGGATCACCTGGGCATGGTCGACGAAGTTCTGGAAGCCCTGGTCAACCAGCAGCTGCCGGCGCAGCAGCAACCGGGGCCGGCCCCCGGCACCAAGCCCGACCCGCGCCTCTAAACACCCCGCGGCGCGCGCGGCACCCAATCCGGCATCTCCATCATCTCCTCCGGCACGCCGCCGCCGCCCCAGTCCAGCGTCCCCGCCCCCTCGAACGAAAACCACGCCGCCTGCCTCAGCTCGGTATCGACGCAGATATGCGTCGGCACCTCCCCCACTTGCTTCCCCGGATTGAAGATCCAGGTATCCCCCACCCGCGCCGCCCACGATCCACCCCGCGCGAACGGCGCCTCGTGGACATGCCCGCTGAACACCAGCTGCGGCCGGTACTGCCCGATCCAACCCGTCAGCTCCACATCGCCGAAGTGCCGCGAGCCCGACCAACTCACCGCCGCATCGGAGGGCGGCGCGTGGTAGACCCAGAACCAGTTCCGCCCGCGCCTTTGCGCCGCCTCCGCCAGTTGCCGGCCGATGGCGTGTTTGGCGATATCGCCATCCCACCACGGGCAGATGGTGATGCTGTCCCCGTCGATCTCGAACGTGTCGTTGTCGGCGTGCGCCCCCGGCCCGCGCGCATACGGCACCCAGCGCGCATAGCGCTCGCCGGTCGAATAGGCGTGGTTCAGATCGTGGTTGCCCGAGCAGACCACCAGCGGCGCCAGCGCCCTCAGTCGCTCGAGATACTTCAGCACCACCACCATCTGCGCACTGGTGGTGACGAAGGAATTGCTGTCGAGCAGGTCGCCGGCGATGATCACCAGGTCGTAGCGCGGCGCGGCCGTCAGCAGCCAGTCGAACTGCGGCAGGCTGTAGTGCAGGTCGGCGACGGCAAGGATGCGCATGGCGCCCTCCCTCGGCCGTCAGCGCGCCAGATACTTCCGTGCCATCGTCGCGGTGTCCAGCGCAAACCGCCCGGCATGCGCCTTGGCCAGCTCGGTTTCCCCATGCGAGCCAATCCAGGCCAGCAGCGCCATGCGCCGCAAGAGGATCATCGCATCGATCATCCGCAGATCCTCGGGCTTCAGCGGCCGGATTTCCATGTAGGCCCCGAGCCAGGCGCGGATCAGCGCCGGCACCTGCGGCGAGGTCTCGATGAAGGACAGGCTCGCCGCGAGGTCGTAGAGGAACCAGCCGTAGCCGGAATCGTCGAAATCGAGGAGGATCGTCGTTTCGCCATCAACGAGGAGGTTGGCGAGCCGCATATCGGCATGGATCAGCCCGAACCGGTCGATATCCGTCCCGTAGGCGCGCAGGTCGGCCCGCAGCGCCGCATCGAGTTCGGTCAGGTCGTCCAGCACCTCGCCCTCGACATGCGGGGCCTTTCGCCAGTCGCCCCACAGCCCCGTCGATTCGAGTATCCCCACCGCATCCCAGATCGGACGCACGAACTTTTCCGGCTGCTGCCAGCTGCCGATATGGTTGTGGAGCGTCGCGGCATAGCGCCCGAGCGTCGCGAACAGCGGCGCAAGGTCGCCATCCGGCTGCGGCTCAACGCCGTTCTCGAACACGAACAGCGCCGCGAACCGGTCCGGCGACACCTCCTGCACGATCTCGCCATCGGCCCCGGGGATCGGCCGCGGCACCGGGATATCGGTGTCGTCGGTGATCGCCTCGAGCCAGGCGAGCTCGCTGCCGATGGCGGTGCGCGACTGGTAGCGCGGCCGGTGCAGCCGCAGCACATGCCGCGCGCCGTCGGGCCCGTCGATGCGGAAAGTGTGGTTCTCGCTCAGGTTGATCGCCACCGGCACGCCGCCGGCCGCGACCGGCCAGCGCCCAAGACTCTCGGCGACAAGCGATAGCTCATCGGGGAGCGGATCGCTGGGGGCAATATCCAATCCGCAGTCCTCTAAGGCTTTTGAGAGAAATGGTCGGAGTGGCCGGATTTGAACCGACGACCCTTTGTCCCCCAGACAAATGCGCTACCAGGCTGCGCTACACCCCGACTGCGGATGCCCTACCCAAAGCCGCCGCGCGATGCAAGCGGCCTTTTATGGGCAAGCCGAGCGATCTGGCTTCAGCTCTTCAACGGCGGAGCTGCCGCAAGGACCGAGATGATGCGGCTCAGCAGCCCCTGCTCGCTCGGCTTGTCCGAGGCCTCGTGGCTGAGGTCGGCCAGTAGCGCCGAGGTCGAATCGAGCCGCTGGCAGAGCAGCGTCGCCAGCCGCAGGGTGATGAGCGGGTGGCGTTCGAGGACCAGTAGCGCGTCGCGAACCACGCGCACCTTGCTGTCGGTCTCGGCGCGCACCGTGGCGCTGTGGGGCTTGCCGAGCAGCAGCGCCATCTCGCCGATCACCGAGTCGAATTCGTCGATCGTGGCGATCTTGACCCCGTCCCGCTCCACCGCCAGCCGGCCGGTGTCGAGGACGTAGAGGTCCTTGCCGCGCCCGCCCTGGGTGATCAGCACCTCGCCCTTGGCGAGTTCGATGGTGGGGGCGGCGTATGTGAGCAGCAGCAGGCTTGCCATGGTCGATCCCGGGGTTTTCCGGGAAACCTTAGCCCGTTACCGCCATCGCGATAAGGGCCAACGTGGCGTCATCCCCTTGCGCTCCACCGGGAGCGTCCGTTCTCGACGATCTCGGCGACCGTCGCGGTCTCGACCTGCATGCCGAAGCGGCTGTCATAGACCTCCTTCATCGCATCGTGGGTCGAATCCGCCGACGAGCAGATTGCGTCGGTGGCGATCACCACGCGATAGCCCAGGTCGATGGCGCCGATCACCGCCGCCAGCACGCAGACCTCGGTCTCGGCTCCCGACACCACTACGGTGTTAACGCCGGCCGCCAGCAGGTCGGAATGCAGCCGACTTCCCAACCACGGGCTGTAGATCCGCTTGTCGTGCACCCGGGCGGGCGGCACGTGCCGCGCCAGCTCGGGAATCAGCTCGACCAGCCCAGTGTCGATGCGCTCCAGCGTCATCGCCTCCCAGCGCCGATAGTAGCGCCGCCAGGTCCCGCCTGCCGCATCGGCCGACTTCGCCGGAATGAAGCGGGTGAAGATGGTGCGCTCCGGCGCCAGCTCGACCAGCCGGGCGACCTCGGGCAACACCTTGTTGATCCAGGGCGCATGCCATTCCGTCTGTTCGGCGAACATGCGCTGCATGTCGATGCAAAGGTGCACCCAGGTGTCGCCGAGCGGGCCGAAATGCAGCCCCTGCGGTGCGATGAGGTCGGTCGGGTTGTCCATCGCCCTGCAACAGCGGAGCACCCCACCCGGTTCCCGCCCCTTACGCCATGAGGTCCACCAGCCTCGCCTCGGCAACCCGCGCCGCATCCGCCGGGCTCAGCGCCAACAGCAGCCCACGCTGGCCGCCATTGATCAGCACCTCGTCGAACAGCTCCACCGTTTCGTCGATCGCCGTCGGCACCTTCCTGCGCTGCCCGAACGGGCTGATGCCGCCGACCTTGAAGCCGGTGAGCCGCTCGGCATCGGCCGGCTTCATCATCGCGGCGGATTTGCCGCCGAAGGCCGCCGCGAGCTTCTTCATGCTCACCTCGCAATCGGACGGCACCACGACGCAGACCGGCTTGCCGTCGACCTCCGCCATCAGCGTCTTGAACACCTGTTCCGGCGCCCGGCCCAAGGCCTCCGCCGCCTGCAACCCGATACGCGGCGCGTCGGGATCGTATTCGTAGGGGAACGGGGTGAAGGCAATGCCCGCCGCGGTCAGCGCAAGGGTTGCGGGTGTGGTCCTGGACATGGAGCGGCGGCTTCGATGGGCTCAACTGGGGCTAACCTGCCACAGGTGTGACGAATTTGCGCGGCCCCTGCCACGATTTTTAATCTCGTGCGTTCTGCCAGCGCCTCGCATTTCCGAGAGCGTCACGGAGAAACTCGATGTCGGTCCTGATTGGAATCCTGATCACCTTCCTGGTGGTCATCCTCATCCTCTGGCTTGTTCAGCGCCTGCCCGTCGAAGGGCGGATCAAGCAGATCATCCAGATCATCGTCATCATCATCGGCATCATCGCGCTGCTGAAATATCTCGCGGTCTTCTGACCGCGAGTCGCAAACGGCGGGGGCCGGAAGCGGCCCCTGCTCCGCCGCTCAGGCCGGCAGCGCCGCCTGCAGCACCGCGGCCCGCACGCATTCGCGCAACTGCTCGTTCGAGAAGGGCTTGGCCAATAGCGGCCGGTGGCGATGGCGCTCACTGAGCCTGTCCGGCCCCGAAGCGCTGGCGAAGAAATACGGGATGCTGCGCGCCGCAAGCGCATCGGCGATCTCGAAGCTGTCGGCGCCCCCGATCTGCACATCGAGGATGGCGCAGTGCACCCCATGCTGCTCGATCGCGGCGCGAGCCTGCGCCAGCGTGTTGCACACCAGCGCATGCTCGGCCCCCAGTTCGAGGAGCAGATCCTCGATCATGGTGGAAACCAGTACCTCGTCCTCGAGAATGAGAACCGTCCCGAGGGATTGAGGCATTCCTTGATCTTCCGAGAGCATCCATTCACCGCCTTCTTCGGCGAAACATGCATCCGGAAGGAAAAAACGTCGAGCACAAACGGAGTTAGCTCAAACCTTCGATGCCGCTTGGGACGCCGAATGAGTAAGTGGCGTAAAGTGAGGAACCAAATTGACACCAATTAGTTGAATGAGTATTTGGGGACAGTCAGTCAGGGAGGGCACGAAGTGACGGAGACAACCCTGAAAGGCAACGAGCTTTCGCGCGGCGAGCGGCTGCAGATCATGCTTGAGGCAGATGAATTGCGGGCGCTCGACGACTTCCGCTTTGCCAACCGGATGCCCAGCCGGGCTGCCGCGGTGCGCGAGCTGTTGCGGCGCGGCCTCGGCGTACAGGGCAGCGTGCAGGACGGCGGGAACGGGACGTCGCAATCCTACGGCGTGCTGCCCACGGAGCCGCCCCGCGGCAACGGCTCCGACGCCTAGCCCTCGCGGGCCCGCTCCAGGAGGCGTTTGCAGTCGAGCAGTTCGCGCAGCACGTCCGAGAGCTTATGGCGGTCGGCTTCTGTGAGCCCGGCGGGCCTGGGGGCGGGCTTGAAGCCCGGAAGTTTCAATCGCGACGGCGCTGGAGCGCTTTCCGGCGCCTCGTCTTCAGCGAGCGGGGCCGACTCAGCCGGCACGTCGTCTTCCGGCTCGATGTCGGCCGGCTGCGGCAGCGCCTCGATCGGCCGGCCCTCGCCGATGCCGATGACGTAGCGGATGCCCTGGTCCTTGAGGATGCGCTGCACCCCCTTGATGGTGAAACCCTGGTCGTAGAGCAGGTGCCGGATGCCCTTGAGCAGCAGCACGTCCTCGGGCCGGTAGTAGCGCCGGCCGCCGCCGCGCTTCAGCGGCTTGATGGTGGAGAATCGCGTCTCCCAGAAGCGCAGCACGTGCTGAGGCAGGTCGAGTTCGTCGGCCGCCTCGGAGATGGTGCGAAATGCGTCTGGAGATTTATCCAAAAGGACCCACCCGTGCCGGAAAGAGTGTTATTTTCCAGCCCGGACCATAGATTTGTTGATCTTGGATTTCAACACGTTGCTGGGTTTGAACACCAGAACCTGACGCGGCAGGATCGGCACTTCCTCGCCGGTCTTGGGGTTGCGGCCGATGCGCTGGTTCTTGGAGCGCACCTGGAACGAGCCGAAGGAGCTGAGCTTGACGTTGCTGCCGTCCACCAGCGCATCACCGATCAGGTCGAGCACCCGCTCCACCAGTTCGGCCGATTCGGTTCGGGACAAGCCCACCGCCTCGTAGACAGCCTCAGCGAGGTCTGCTCGCGTGACCGTTTTCTGCGTCATGTACCGCCCCTCCGCAATTCACCAATTTGGGTCCAGGTCCCGTGTGGCGCCCCCACCTTCGGGATTTGCGAAAGATTAACGCGGCGCACCGCCACTGGCAATCTAGCTTAACAATCAAAGGCGTGTGGGGCCCCTGTTTGGCCGCAACTGCGGCGCCCCGCCACCCCCACGGGCCTGTGCAGTATTTGTTCCCCACCCACCAGCCCCGATTTCGCGCCCGCAAGTAGAACCGGCCGCACCCCGAGTTAACTGGGTATTCGGACTTCTGATGGACACTTTTGGCCGCGCGCCTCAGGCCATCGGCGCGCGCCAAGCTCCGGACCTTCCGTGCACAAGCTGATAATCCAGATTCCTTGCCTCAACGAGGAAGCAACCCTCGCGATCACCCTGGCTGATCTGCCCCGGGCCGTTCCGGGGTTCGAGCAAGTCGAATGGCTGGTGATCGACGACGGGTCCACGGACCGCACAGTGGAGGTGGCCCGCCAGAACGGCGTCGATCACATCGTGTCGCTGCCGACCAACCAGGGCCTGGCGCGCGCCTTCATGGCCGGTATCGAGACCTCCTTGAGGCTTGGGGCGGATGTCATCGTCAACACCGACGCGGACAACCAGTACGACGCGCGTTCGATCCCCGACCTCGTCGCTCCGATTCTCGCCAGAGATGCGTTGATCGTCGTGGGCGCGCGGCCCATCGAACAGATCGCGCATTTCTCTCGGCTCAAGAAGCTGCTGCAGCGACTCGGCTCCTGGGTGGTGAAGCAGGCAAGCGGCACGGTCGTCGCCGATGCGCCGAGCGGTTTTCGCGCCATCCATCGCGACGCGGCGCTGCGGATGAACGTTTTCAACTCCTACACCTACACCCTCGAGACCATCATACAGGCCGGGCGCAACGACATTCCCATCGCCTCGGTGCAGATAGGCGTCAACGGCGACCTCAGGCCCTCGCGACTGGTGAAGAACATCGGCAGCTATGTCGCCCGCTCCATCCTTACCGTGCTGCGGATCTTCGTCCTCTACAAGCCGCTGCGCTTCTTCCTCGGCCTCGCGGCGCTCGCCGCCCTGCCGGCGATGATCGTGTTCGTGCGCTTCCTCTATCATTTCGCCATCGGCGAAGGGGCCGGCAACATTCAGTCGCTGGTCCTCGGCGCCGGCCTGCTGGCGGTTTCGGGCGTGCTCGCCATGGGCGGCATCCTCGCCGATCTGATCGCCACCAATCGCCGCCTGCTCGAGGAATTCCGCGAGCGGCAGCTGCGGGCCGAGCTGCAGTACGTCGCTCCGAGCCGGGAACTCGCGCCATGACCGCCACAACTGTCGAGCACGGGTACGTCAACGTCCCCGGCAACCACTACGACAAATACACCACCCGCAACCCGATCGCTCGCTCGCTGATGAAC
>NZ_JAQGJL010000342.1 GCF_028290645.1 Devosia sp.
GTCCAGAGGAAGATGATGAGGAACAGAACGACCGACTCGAAGCTGACCGTGCCGGTGACGGCGGCCCAGCCGATCATCGGCGGAAAGTCGCCGGCGGCTCCGCCTATGACGATGTTCTGCGGCGTCGAGCGCTCCATCCACATCGAGTAGATGACGGCATAAAAGAAGATGGTGAAGGCGAGGAGCCCGGCCGCGACCCAGTTGGCGGCGAGGCCGAGCAGGCACACCGAGAAGGCCGAGAGCACGAGGCCGAGCACCAGGGCGTGGTCGCGCTCGATGCGGCCGGCGGGGATCGGCCGGTTGGCGGTGCGGCTCATCACCGCGTCGATATCGGCGTCGTACCACATGTTGAGGGCACCCGAGGCCCCTGCCCCGAGCGCGATGCAGAGGATGGCGACGGCGCCGATGAACGGATTGATGCCACCCGGCGCCAGCAGCAAGCCGACCAGCGCCGTGAACACCACAAGCGACATGACCCTCGGCTTCAGCAATGCGAGATAGTCTTCGACCCGCGCCTCGACGGCGCGGACCGAAATCTCAGTGCTGGGGTGCACGTAGGCCAATTGTCACTCGCTTGGTTGCCGCGGGGCCCTCAGGGGCCCCGCGAACATATCGCAGATCAGTGGTTCGCGCTCGCATCGATGCGCGGCAGGGTCTCGAACTGGTGGAACGGCGGCGGGGAGGGCAGCGTCCACTCGAGAGTGGTCGCACCGTCGCCCCAGGGATTGGCCGGAGCCCGGCGCTTTTTGCGGGCCGCCTCGAACAGGATGTAGAGGAACAGCACCAGACCGACGAAGGTGATGTAGTAGCCGATCGAGGAGACGCGGTTCCACAGCGCGTACGCATCGGGATAGTCGATATAGCGGCGCGGCATGCCGGCCAGCCCGAGGAAGTGCTGCGGGAAGAAGATCACGTTAACGCCGACGAAGGTGATCCAGAAATGCGCCGCGGCCAGCCGCTCGTTGTACATGAGGCCGAACATCTTGGGGTACCAGTAGTACCAGGCGGCGAAGATGGCGAACACCGCGCCGAGCGACAGCACATAGTGGAAGTGTGCCACCACGTAGTAGGTGTCGTGGAGCGCACGGTCGGCGCCGGCATTCGCCAGCACCACGCCCGTCACGCCGCCGACGGTGAACAGGAAGATGAAGCCCATCGCCCACAGCATCGGGGGACGGAAGGAGATCGAGCCGCCCCACATGGTGGCGATCCAGCTGAAGTTCTTTACGCCGGTGGGCACCGCGATGACCATGGTGGCCGCCACGAAGTAGCGCTGCACGTCAAGCGACAGGCCCACGGTGTACATGTGGTGGGCCCAGACGATAAAGCCGACCGCGCCGATGGCGACCATGGCGTAGACCATCGCGAGGTAGCCGAACACGGGCTTGCGCGAGAAGGTCGAGACGACGTGGCTGACGATGCCGAAGCCCGGCAGGATCAGGATGTACACCTCGGGGTGACCGAAGAACCAGAACAGGTGCTGGAACAGGATCGGGTCGCCGCCGCCTTCAGGCTCGAAGAACGTGGTGCCGAAATTTCGGTCGGTCAGCAGCATGGTGATGCCGCCGGCAAGCACGGGGAGCGACAGCAGCAGCAGGAACGCCGTCACCAGCACCGACCAGGGGAACAGCGGCATCTTGTGCAGCGTCATGCCCGGAGCGCGCATGTTGAAGATGGTGGTGATGAAGTTGATGGCGCCAAGGATCGACGACGCGCCGGCGATATGGAGCGCAAGGATGGCGAAGTCCATCGCCGGTCCTGGTTGGCCCGATGTCGACAGCGGCGGGTAGATGGTCCAGCCGCCCCCGGTACCGTAGGCGCCCGCCGGACCCTCGAAGAACATCGACATGAGCAGCAGCAGGAAGGCCGGCGGGAGCAGCCAGAACGAGACGTTGTTCATGCGGGGGAAGGCCATGTCCGGCGCGCCGATCATCAGCGGCACGAACCAGTTGCCGAACCCGCCGATCATCGCCGGCATCACCATGAAGAAGATCATGATGAGCGCGTGGGCAGTGGTGAACACATTGTACATGTGCTTGCCGGCATCGAGCGCGGCATCGCCTTCGGCGCCGTAGACCATGGCTGCGAGGCCGTGGAAAATCTGAATGCCCGGCTCCTGCAGCTCGAGGCGCATGGCGCCCGACAGCAGACCGCCAATCACCCCCGCGACGATCGCGAAGATCAGGTACATCGTGCCGATGTCCTTGTGATTGGTCGAATACACGTAGCGCCGCCAGCCGGTCGGATGGCCATGATCGTGGGCCGCGGCGTGGCCGGGGCCATGAGCATCATGGGCTTCCAAAGCGTGAGTATCGGCCATTCTGAGCGATCCCTTTAATCGAATTCTCGTCGTGTCGCCAGGTCAGGGACCCGCGCACGGGTCCTTAGCTGAGTGCAGGCAGAGTGGCATTTGCGTCGTCGACGGTGCCCGCCTCGAACGCGGCCATCCAGGCTGCGAATTCTTCCTTAGTCACGACGCGAATCGCGATCGGCATGAAGGCGTGGTCCTTGCCGCAAAGCTCGGAGCACTGGCCGTAGAATATGCCGGTCTTCTGGGCATTGAACCAGGTCTCGTTGAGCTTGCCGGGCACCGCGTCGATCTTGATGCCGAAGGCGGGCATGGCAAAGGCGTGGATCACGCCGACCGGATCGGCGGTCACCTGCATGCGCACCGTGGTGTCGACGGGAACGACCAGCTGGTAGTCGACGGCGAGCAGCCGCGGCTGCACCGGCACCTGCGCGAGGCGCGCATCCTCGGTCAGGATACTGGAGGAGATCGACTTGCCCTGATCGACGTACTCGTAGTCCCAGTACCACTGCTGACCGGTCGCCTTGATGGTCAGGCCGACCGCGGGGACTTCGACGTCGCCGAACGAGAAGATGTTGGAGCCGAGATATTTGCGCTGCCCATCCGGGACGGTCAGCTGGTCGGTCAGCTCCGCGAAGGACGGGATTGCGATGATCACGAGGACCAGGATCGGCACGACCGTCCAGATGATCTCGACCAGGGTATTGTGCGTCGTCGAGGATGGCCTGGGGTTGGCCCTGGCGTTGAAACGCACGACCACGATGATCAGGAGGACCAGCACCAGCAGCGCGATCAGCACTGCGGTCCACAGCAGCGGGCCGTTATGGAAGGCGCGGATCGAATCCATGATAGGGGTGGCGGAGGGCTGCAGCCCGATCTCACCCGGGGAAGGACGGCCCAGTTCCTGCGCCATGGCGGTCACAGGCAGAAGCGCAAGGGCGGCGGTCCCCAGCAAGCCAATCGAACTACATAGTTTGCCGGTCACCTAAAACCCCCTTGAGATCCCGTCTGGTCCGGTATTCGAGCGTTGGGGTTGAGGAGGACAAATGCGGCATAGCAAACGCCGCCCCGACTCAACCTCGGAGCGCTGAAACTTGGACCGTGTCTAAACCACATCGGCCGGACCATGGCAATTCACGCCTCTTGTCGCAGCGTGCGTCAAAACGCACCTTACGCCTGTTTTGGTGCCGCCTCACGCTCGCCTTGATTCGAAGGCGTGTATCCGGCCGGGCGCCTTGGGTTCCGGCGTGTTGACAGCCGCCCGGGCCTAACCGACTAAGTTGAGATCCCGCCAGCGGCGGGATTCGTTATGTGACACATAGAGAGAGTGAAGCGGTGCAGCCAATCGTCGGGCTTTTGTTTCGGGCGCTCGGCGCGGCCGGCATCGTCGCGGGGCTGGTGAGCCCCGCCCTGCCCCAGGGCGTGGTCAAGGCGCAGTACGGCGATTGGCAGATGAGCTGCGACACGCCGCCGGGGGCCAGCTTCGAGCAGTGCGCGCTGATCCAGAACGTCTCGGCCGAAGACCAGCCCAATGT
>NZ_JAQGJL010000370.1 GCF_028290645.1 Devosia sp.
CGCGCTCCGCGCCGTGACCTCCGTCGACGGCATGACCGCCGACTTCTTCCCCTACGACATGAACTTCCTCGGCCGCGCCGCCACCCGCATCATCAACGAGGTTCGCGGCATCAACCGGGTGGTCTACGACGTGACGTCGAAGCCGCCGGGGACGATCGAGTGGGAATGACGGGTCGGCAATAGCCGTCGCGTCTTTCGCGGCAAAAATTGACGAAACCCTACCCGTAACGGGTGTTTCTCGTTAACATATGGGTTACGCGCACCAGATGCAGCGTGGCCGCATGAGCAACTTCACTGGCCTCCAGAATCGTCGTCATTTCCTGCGAAATGCCGGCATCTTCGCCGGGATCGCTGCGACCTTTCCCGGCGTGGCCGAAACCTACGTCAATCTCGATCTGCCGGGGGGACCGAACCGGCGCGAGTTGACGTCGGCGTTTCCGCAGAAGGCGGAGATGATTCTGCAGCGCACTCGGCCTCCCTTGCTCGAGACGCCGTTCGAGGTGTTCGATCAGGGAGTCTTCACTCCCAATGACCGATTTTTCGTGCGCTGGCACTGGGCGGTGATCCCCCAGGCCATCGATGTCACGACTTTCACGCTTACCGTTCGCGGCCATGTCAACCAGGTGGTCTCCCTGTCGCTGGGTGATCTGCTGGCGATGCCTCGGGTCGAGGTCGCGGCGGTCTGCCAGTGCTCGGGCAATTCGCGCGGTCTGTTCGAACCGCGGGTAGCGGGCGCTCAATGGCAGAACGGGGCGATGGGAAATGCCCGCTGGGTGGGTGTCAGCCTGCGCAATGTGCTTGACCTGGCAGGTGTGAAGGCCGGTGCCGTCGCAGTGCGATCCGGCGGTTTGGACGATCCCGTCGTCGCGGGGGCGCCGAAGTTCATGAAACCCCTGGACATCGACCACGCCCGGGATGGCGAGGTGATGCTGGCCTTCCAGATGAACGGCGAGCAATTGCCGCTGCTGAACGGCTTCCCGGTGCGTTTGGTTGTCCCGGGATGGTACGCCGACTACTGGGTCAAGATGCTGAGCGACATCGAAGTGCTCGATGCGCCGGACCAGAGCTATTTCGAAGCGGTCGGGTATCGCGTTCCCGACACGCCGCATGCCAGCGTGACGCCCGGGCAAACCGGGTTCAAGACAGTGCCGGTCAGCCAATTGGTGCCGCGCTCCTTCTTCACCAATGTCAGCGACGCGACCACCCTCAAGGCTGGCGCGCCGGTGGAGGTCAGGGGCATCGCGTTCGGCGGAGACAGCGGCGTTGCGCAGGTGGCGCTGTCGCTGGACGGCGGGCAAAGCTGGATGCAGACCGTGCTGGGCGAGGACCAGGGCCCCTACAGCTTCCGCCAATGGAGCGCACAGCTTCAGGCGCCCGAAACCGGAACACTGACGGTGCTGGTGCGCTGCACCAACACGAAAGGTGAGGTCCAGCCGGCCGAGCCGAACTGGAACGGTGGCGGCTTCATGCGCAACGTCATCGAGCGCGTCCAGCTCAAGGTGGCTTGATCAGAGCAGCACGGAGGGAGCGATGGCCATGACAACCAATGCGATCGCCGGGAGCGCTATCGCGGCGGTTGGCCTGATCCTCGTGGGGATCGCGATGCCCGTGCGGTGGGTCGCTCAGCCGGCCGTCGCCGCAAATGCTGCACCGGTCGCGTCCACCCCTTCGGTTGTCACGGGCGGCGGCGTGACGTTGCAATCGGTCGCCGTCAGCTTCCCGCGCAGTGAGGGCATCTTTCCCGGCGGAGACGATGCCGACGCCATGAACGGCAACTGCTTGATCTGTCACTCGACGGGCATGGTGTTGACCCAGCCCGGCCTGACTCGATCCGCCTGGCAGGGCATCGTGGTCCAGATGCAGCACGACTTTCACGCCCCGTTTGCCACCGCGGACGAAACGGCCATCGTCGACTACCTCGTCAACCTGAATGCTCTGGCCCAGAGCCCCTCCGGCCGCCAACCCGACCCCAGCCACGGGGCAGTGATCGCTGCGCAGGGCACGGCGTCCGGCGCTCCAGCCTGTGCCTTGTGCCACGCCTTCAACGGTGCCTCGGATGGTAGCGGCGCGTTTCCGCGGGTCGCCGGCCAGCCGGCCTACTACCTGGCTCAGCAACTGCGCGATTTTGCCTCGGGGGTGCGGACGAGCGCCATCATGACGCCGGTCGCAAAGGCGCTTTCACCCGATGATATTTCCGATGTGACGGCCTATTTTGCAGGTGTCGACGCGCCGTTCCTGCCGCTCGCAGCACCCGATCCAGAGCTCGTCAAGCGTGGCGCACAACTGGCGATGGCGGGCGGGCCCGACAAGCTGCATTGCAACAATTGCCATGGACCCGACGGCTCGGGCGCGCCGCCGGCGATCCCGTACCTCGGGGGTCAATACGCCCAGTACATCACCTTCACCTTGCAGATGTGGCAGCAAGGTTTCCGCAAGAACAGTCCGGACCCTATGGCGGTGATCGCCCAGACACTCAGCGATCAAGACATCAGCGCTGTCGCCGCCTACTACCAGCAGGCGAACGCGCCGCTCGGGATGGCGGCGAAGTGATCAGGACCATCGGGGCGTCACCCGCCGTAGGGGAGAATGCACGTTGCCGGTCGCCGGTGACCCAAAGTAGGTCCGCAACCTGCTGCCCCGTTTCACTCCCTCGTGACCCGCGGCAAGCAGGCCTCGCACGACGTTTGCATTCGCAACCCCGTCTCACTATGGTGCGGCCGAATTCGAACCCCCCTGTTCCGCCAGAGCTACATGTCCAACGAAAACATCATCCGCGAGATCGACGAAGAACTGCGCAGCGACAAGATGCGCAAGCTCTGGCGCGATTTCGGCCCCTACGTAATCGGCGCGGCCGTGGCCATCGTCTTGATCGTCGCGGCAACCGAGGGTTGGAACTGGTGGCAGAACTCCAATTCTTCGAAGTCGTCCGATCAGTTCTACGCAGCCCTGCAGCTCGCCGACGGCACCGATGCCGCAGCGGCGCAGAAGGCGCTCGACGAGGTGATCGCGGGCGGCCATGCCGGCTATCCGGCACTGGCCCGCTTCCGCGAAGCGTCATTGCTGGCGCAGCAGGGCAAGACCGCGGAAGCCGTCGCGGCCTATGACGCGCTTTCAACCAGTCAGTCCAATGCGCACCTGCGCGAACTGGCGCTGGTGCTGGCGGCGAACCTGCTCGTCGATAGCGGCGACGTGGCGCAGGTCGAGCAGCGTGTCGGCGGCCTCGTCGGTGCGACAAGCCCGATGCGCAACGCCGCCCGCGAGGCGATCGGCCTCGTCAAGTACAAGGCCGGCGATCTCGAAGGCGCGCGGCAGAGTTTTGAGGATGCGGTTAACGATCCGCAGGCCGGCCAAGACGCGCGCAACCGGCTGAACGTCTATCTCGCCCAACTGTTCGCGGAAGGCGTCGCGCCGCCGCCGGCGGATGCCGCCGCTGCCGAGGCGCCCGTCGCACCCGTGACCACGGCTCCCGCCGAGACCTCGGTCGGCGACGCGCCGGCCCTCGATACCGCCCCGCCTGCCACGGCAGCGCCTGATGCCGCGGCTCCGGCCGCGGACGCGCCGCCCGCCGCCCCCGCGAACTGAACTTCGCCTTCGCCTTAGCATTGGGGTCTCGATGACCGTCACCGTCGCCATTGTCGGCCGCCCCAATGTCGGCAAGTCGACACTGTTCAACCGGCTGGTCGGCCGAAAGATCGCGCTTGTCGACGACACGCCCGGCGTCACCCGCGACCGGCGCGAGGCCGAAGGCAAGATCGGCGACCTGCGCTTCAAGGTGCTCGACACTGCCGGCTACGAGGACAAGACCGACGGCTCGCTCGAAGACCGGATGCGTCAGCAGACCGAGATCGCCATCCGCGACGCCGACGTCATCCTGTTCATGATCGACGCCCGGGCCGGGGTCACCCCGCTCGACGAGCGCTTCGCCCAGGTCCTGCGCCGCGCCGGCAAGGACGTGCACCTGATCGGCAACAAGGCGGAGGGCAAGGCCGCCGATCCGGGGCTGATGGAGGCCTACAATCTCGGCTTCGGCGAAGCGGTGGCGCTCTCGGCCGAACACGGGCTCGGCCTTGCCGACCTTCACGCCATCGTCTCGAAGGCGGTAGACGCCGCGGCCGAAAAGGCCGCCGAGGCGGCGCTGCCGGAAGACCAGATGCCCGAGGTCGATGTCGACCTGCCGGTGGATGACGGCTCGACCGAGGAAGGCCCGGCCAAGCGCTGGGATCCCAAGCGCTACCTCAACGTCGCCATCATCGGTCGCCCGAATGCCGGCAAGTCGACGCTGATCAATCGCATGGTCGGCGAGGAGCGGCTGCTGGTCGGCCCCGAGGCCGGCATCACCCGCGATTCGATCCTGGTGCCGTGGGAATATAACGGCCGCACCATCAACCTCGTCGACACCGCCGGCATGCGGCGCAAGGCGCGTATCGAACAGAAGCTCGAAAAGCTCGCGGTCGGCGATTCCCTCCGTTCGATCCAGTACGCAGAAGTGGTGGTGCTGCTGCTCGACGCGCAGATCCCGTTCGAAAAGCAGGACCTGACCCTCGCCGACCTGGTCGAGCGCGAAGGCCGCGCCATGGTGATCGCGGTCAACAAGTGGGACCTGATCGAGGACAAGAACAAGGCGCTGACCGAACTGCGCGAGCAACTCGAGCGCTTCCTGCCCCAGCTCAAGGGCATCCCGCTGGTCACCATCTCGGGGCTGCAGGGCCGCAACATCGACAAGCTGATGGCCGCGATCTTCGCCATCGAGGCCAAGTGGAACAGCCACGTCTCGACCGCGCGGCTCAACCGCTGGCTGGCGGGGATGACCGAGAGTCATCCGCCCCCGGCCGTCTCCGGCCGCCGGCTGAAGCTGCGCTACATGACGCAGGCCAAGATCCGCCCGCCGAGCTTCATCCTCTTCGCCTCGCGCCCCGAGGCGCTGCCCAACGCCTACCAGCGGTACCTGGTGAACGGGTTGCGCGATGCCTTCGACATGCCGGGGACGCCAATCAGGCTCTGGCTGCGGGGTGGGAAGAACCCGTTCGACAAGAGCGAGAAGTAGGGGCCCGGCCCCCGCTCATCCGGCGCTACGCGCCACCTTCTCCCCGACGGCGAGAAGAATAGAGCGCCGACCTCGCAGTCGGTATTCCTCTCCCCGTTGGGGAGAGGGTGGATCGCGCGAAGCGCGAGACGGGTAAGGGCCGCGCAGCCACCGGGCCCCCCAAAGCAACCCTTGGCCAATCAGCCAACCTCCCGCTATAAGTCTCGCCTTCCAAGCGACCCGATGCTGAGTGCGGGGCCGCAACCTTGATACGGCATTGTTTCTTGAAATCCTGATTGTCGCCGTCCTGACCCTGGTCAACGGCCTTCTCTCAATGAGCGAACTGGCGGTGGTATCTTCCCGGCCGGCGCGCCTGAAAGTGCTTGCCGCCGAGGGGCAGCGCGGCGCCGCCACGGCGCTGAAGCTGCAGGAAGACCCCGGCAAGTTTCTCTCCTCGGTGCAGATCGGCATCACGCTGGTCGGGGTGCTGTCCGGCGCCTTCTCCGGCGCCACGCTGGGCGAGCGGCTGGGTGGCTCGCTGGTCGGGGCCGGCATCGACGCCTCGGTCGCCATGCCCCTGGGCGTCGGCATCGTAGTCATCATCATCACCTACCTCCAGCTGATCATCGGCGAGCTGGTGCCCAAGCAGATCGCCCTGCGGGACGCCGAAGGCGTCGCCACGCGCGTCGCCCCCCTGATGGCCTTCCTCGCCTCGATCGGCGCGCCGCTGGTCTGGCTGCTCGATATCTCCGGCCGGCTGGTGCTGCGCCTGGTCGGGCAGAGCGGCGAGACCGAGGAGCGCGTCACGGACGAGGAGGTGAAGACGATCATCGCCGAGGCCGAGAGCGCCGGCGTGCTCGAAACCGAAGAGCGGCACATGATTTCGGGCGTCATGCGCCTTGCCGACCGTTCGGCCCGCGGCCTGATGACGCCGCGCCTCGATGTCGAACTGATCGATCTGAGCGAGACGCAGGAAGAAATGCTCGAAAAGCTTCGCGCCACGCGGCACTCGGTGCTGCCGGTGCAGGACGGCGCGGTGGATTCGATCATCGGCGTGATAGTCC
This sequence comes from Devosia sp., assembly GCF_028290645.1. Classification (GTDB taxonomy): domain Bacteria; phylum Pseudomonadota; class Alphaproteobacteria; order Rhizobiales; family Devosiaceae; genus Devosia_A. The sequence goes on from NZ_JAQGJL010000370.1 coordinate 6,088, forward strand.
GGAAGGACCTGGTCGAGAACGTACTGGCGCGCGAACCGCTCGACCTGCGTGCGCTGGTGAAGGCGGCGCCGGTGGTGATGGACCGCTCGAGCGCCCTCGACGTGCTGAAGGCGCTGCGCGGCTCGCTGGTGCACATGGCGCTGGTGTTCGACGAGTACGGCCATTTCGAAGGCATCGTCACGCCCGGCGACATCCTCGAGGCGATCACCGGCGCCTTTCAGGAGGAGGAGGGCGACGAGAAATCCTACGTCATCCGCGCCGACGGCTCTTTCCTCGTCTCAGGCTGGATGCAGGTCGACGAGTTCCAGGCGCATATCGGCGTGCCGGTGCCCAAGGACGCGAGATACGAGACGGTTGCCGGGTTCGTGCTGGCCGAACTCAACCACCTGCCGGTAGTGGGCGAGACCTTCGAGCGCGGCAAATGGCGCTTCGAGGTGCTCGACCTCGACGGGCGCCGGGTCGACAAGATTCTGGTGACGCGGCTGAGCTAGGCGGGTGCTCCCCTCACCATGAGGCGAGGGCCGGGGGAGGGGACCATCGGCTCTCGAACCCCACCACCCCCACCCTCGATCCCTCCACTCAAGGGGGTGGGAGGCGAACACCTCTAAAGCGCCGTCAGTTCCGACTTTTCCCAATCGTACAGCATGCGGTTCGCGGTGAACCCCGGCTCGATCATGTCGATCAGCTTCGGCGCCACCACCGAAGGGTGGGGCAGGGTCTGCGGGTCCTCGCCCGGCATGGCCTGGGCGCGCATCGCGGTGCGCACGGCGCCGGGGTAGAACACGTTGGTCCTGACCGCGGTCACCCCGCCGGTCTCGGCCGCATAGCTCTTGACCAGCGCTTCGAGGGCCGCCTTGCTCGCGGCGTACGGCCCCCAGAACGCCTTGGCCGAGTGTGCCGACGACGACGAGACGAACACCGCCCGTCCGGCCTCAGACTGGCGCAGCAACAGGTCGACGGAGCGGATCAGGCGGTAGTTGGCGGTGACATTGAGCGCCATTACCCGGTCGAACTCCCTCGGCTCGAAATGCGCCACCGGGCTCAGCCCGCCGAGCATCGCGGCGTTCGCCACTAGCCCGTCGAGCTTCTTCCAGCGCTCGAATACGGCGCTGCCCAACCGGTCGATGGCGTCGCCGTCGCGCAGGTCCGCCGGCACCAGCGTAGCGCTGCCGCCCGCCGCCTGGATCGCGTCATCGAGCTCCTCGAGCCCGCCCACCGTGCGCGCCACCGCAATCACATGCGCCCCCCGCCGCCCCGCCTCCAGCGCCGCCTGATACCCGATGCCGCGCGAAGCGCCGGTAACGAGAACGATCTTGCCGGCGAGGGTAGGGGAGGTCATTTCGGGGATTCCGTGAGGTTCGGCGAGGTTCTAGCGGGGAGGGCATGCTTCGAGAAGGGACAATCGACGGCCTGCGCCGGCCGACCTCCACCCTTGATCCCTCCCCCTAAGAATGGGGAGGGAGACCAAAACACTGCATTCCATGTGAGGGCTCCCTCCCCAGTAGGGGAGGGGACAGGGGTGGGGGTCCACAGCCGCGATGGACCCGGGAGCCCGCGCCCCTAGCTCGCTTCCTTCATCAGCGACAGCATCTTGGGGTCGCTCTTGGTGCGGCCCGTCAGGTCGGTGAGCGTCGTGGGATAATCACCCGTAAAATGGTGGTCGGTGAATTGCGGGTTCAGCGGGTTGCGCTTCACTCCCCCCACCGCGTCGTAGAGCCCGTCGATTGAGAGGAACGCGAGCGAATCCGCGCCGATGAAGCGGCACATCGATTCGAGATTTGGGTGCTGGTTGGCGATAAGGTTCTGGGGATCGGGCGTGTCGATGCCGTAATAGTCGGAATGGAAGATCATCGGCGAGGCGACGCGGATGTGCACTTCCCGGGCGCCGGCATCGCGCATCATCTGCACGATCTTCACCGAGGTGGTGCCGCGTACGATCGAATCGTCGATCAGCACCACGCGCTTGCCCTCGATCTCGGCGCGGTTGGCCGAGTGCTTGAGCTTGACGCCAAAGGCCCGGATCGACTGCGTCGGCTCGATGAAGGTGCGGCCGACATAGTGGTTGCGGATGATGCCGAGCTCGAACGGAATGCCGCTCGCCTGTGCGTAGCCGATCGCTGCAGGCGTGCCGCCATCGGGCACCGGTACCACGACGTCGGCGTCGACCGGCGCTTCCCGCGCGAGGTTGATGCCCATGCGCTTGCGGGCCGAATAGACCGGCCGGCCGGCGACGATCGAGTCCGGGCGGGCGAAGTAGACGTACTCGAACAGGCAGATGCGCTCGGGCCGCGGCGCGAACGGCTTGACCGAATCGATAGTGTAGCGCCCATCTGGCTGGATCTCGCAGATCACCACTTCGCCATTCTCGACATCGCGCACGAACCGCGCCCCGATGATGTCGAGCGCGCAGGTCTCGGACGCAAAGATCGGCTTGCCGTCGAGATCGCCCAGGACCAGCGGGCGGATACCGTTGGCGTCGCGGGCGCCGATCAGCTTGGTGCGCGTCATGGCGACGAGCGAGAACGCGCCCTCGAGATGCATCAGCGCGTCGACGAAGCGGTCGGACGACGCGGCCTTTTTCGAGCGCGCGATGAGATGCAGCACCACTTCGGTATCCGAGGTGGATTGGCAGATGGCGCCCTGCGCGATCAGCTGGCGGCGCAGCGTCAGCCCGTTGGTGAAGTTGCCGTTATGCGCAATGGCGATGCCGCCCACTTCGAGCTCGGCGAACAGCGGCTGCACGTTGCGGAGGATGGTCTCGCCCGTGGTCGAGTAGCGTACATGCCCCATCGCCATGTGGCCGGGGAGGCGCTTGACCGTCGCCGGGTCGGTAAAATGGTCGCCGACAAGGCCGAGTTGGCGCTCGGAATGGAACTGCTTGCCGTCGAAGCTGACGATGCCTGCCGCTTCCTGGCCGCGATGCTGCAGGGCATGGAGCCCCAGCGCGGTCAGCGTTGCGGCTTCGGGGTGGCCAAGTATGCCGAACACGCCGCATTCCTCGCGCAGCGTATCATGTTCCCACTCCGCGATCGGTTTTGCGTTCTGGGTCAAATGGACACCTCGATTTCAGAGCGGGCCAAACGGTACGGGACCGCAGATGCGGTCCCGGTCACGGATTTGCAATGCAGTCACCCGAAATTCATCAGGTGTTGGTGGCCGGCGCCGTGTCCTGCGGAGTGGCGTCTTCCGGCACATCGGTGCTCTCGTCCGGCGGCGTCGCATCGGGGGTAGTCGGCGACTCGGCGGGAGATTCGTCCTCGCCGGCGCCGCCAGCGCCACGCTGCAGGATATCGGTGACCTGCTTTTCGAGATCCGGCGGCAACAGCCCGATCAGGCTGTCGCCGAAGCCCTTCAATATGGGCAGCGAGCGCGATTCGGCCGCCCAGGACGGCAGGTTCGACGGCATCAGCCACAGCCCGAAGATCACCACGATCACCGCAATCAGCACGCCGCGGGCGACCCCGAAGATGAACCCGAGGCTCCGATCGAGCGGCCCGATGCGGCTATCGACGACGAAATCGGCGATCCGCATGGTGATGAGATGGAGGATGATCAGCGCGATGATGAAGGTGCCGAGCACCGTCACGATGTCGGCGACGATCGGCTCGGCGATATAGCCGCGCGCGATGTCCTTGTGGTTGAAATAGGCATAGGCCGCGATCGCCGCGGAGCCCGCCCAGGTCGCCAATGACAGCACTTCGCGGGTGAAACCGCGGGCCGTGGCCAGGATCGCCGAGATCAGGACGAGAACGCCGATGCCGACGTCGAATGCAGTCAACATGTAGAAAACCCGCCCATGGGACCCGCTTCAAAATCCCGTGTAGCCGCTAATCGGGGCAAAGCCAAGCCGTGACCGGACTGCGCATGGCCGATGTTCACGGAAAGCGCGATGCGTTGCCAAGCGGTTACTCCGCTGCCTGGCGCGTGCCGCGCGCCGCGATGCGGCCGATGAGTTCGGCGAGTTCCGCATACTCCCCCACCGCGATGCCGCTCGGGATGTCGCCCTTCCCCAGCCGGCCGGTCACTGCGCCCTGGAAGCCGAGCTTCTGCGCCTCGCGCAACCGCTGCGCCGCGTGAGCCACGGGCCGCACGCCGCCCGCCAGCGAGATTTCGCCGAAATACACATTGGAGGAGGGGAGCGGCGACCCCGTGAGCGAGGAGATCAGCGCCGCCGCCACCGCGAGGTCCGCCGCCGGCTCGTTGATCTTCAGCCCGCCCGCTACATTGAGGTAGATGTCGTTGGCCCCGATCCGCACCCCGCAGCGCGTTTCGAGCACCGCCAGCACCATCGACAGCCGCGAGGAATCCCAGCCCACCACGGCGCGCCGCGGCGTGCCGAGCGGCGAGGGCGCCACCAGCGCCTGGATTTCGCACAGCACCGGGCGCGTCCCCTCCATGCCCGCGAACACGGCCGAGCCGGCCGCGTCCTTGTCGCGCTGGTCGAGGAACAGCGCCGAGGGGTTGGCCACTTCGCGCAGGCCCAGTGTGGACATCTCGAACACGCCGATCTCGTCGGTCGCGCCGTAGCGGTTCTTCACCCCACGGAGGATGCGGAAGGTGTGGCTGGCGTCGCCCTCGAAGTAGAGCACCGCATCGACCATGTGCTCGACGACGCGCGGGCCGGCGATCTGCCCGTCCTTGGTGACGTGCCCGACCAGCACCACGGCAGCGCCGGATTTCTTCGCGAACCGCGTCAGCGCCTGCGCCGAGGTGCGCACCTGCGTCACCGTGCCGGGCGCGCTCTCCACCCGATCGGTCCACAGCGTCTGGATCGAATCGATGATCACGAGGTCCGGGGCAGGGCCTTTCTGCAGGGTCGCGAGGATGATCTCGACATTGGTCTCCGATGCCAGCAGCACCGGGCTGTCGCCGAGCCCCAGCCGCTGGGCCCGGAGCCGGATCTGCGCCACCGCCTCCTCGCCCGAGACATAGACGACGCGCCTGCCGCGCTGCGCCATGGCCGCCGCCGCCTGCAGCAGCAGGGTGGACTTGCCGATCCCCGGATCGCCACCCACCAGCACCGCCGAGCCCATGACGAACCCGCCGCCGGTCACCCGGTCGAGTTCCCCGATCCCGGTCTCGACGCGCGCCGCCGTCTCGGTTTCACCGGCCAGCGGCAGCAGCTCCACCGGCCGCCCGCCGGCCACCGCCGACTTCGGCCCGGCGCCGACCCCCGAATCGACGATCTCCTCGACAATGGTGTTCCACTCACCACACGCCTCGCACCGCCCCTGCCACTGCGTGGTCGCCGCGCC
>NZ_JAQGJL010000387.1 GCF_028290645.1 Devosia sp.
GATGGCGACGAACGGCGACGCCGCCACGAGCACCGCGCCCCAGAACGAGCGCCGCGACAACAGCGCACTCAGCGAGCCAAGCGCGAAGCCGTAGATGGTGAACTTGATCTGGTCGCCCACCGCGGCGTTGAGCATTTCCGAGGTCCAGATCGGCGGCCCGGTCAGTTCCACCTGGACGTTGGTCGACTGGTAGTCGCTGACCAGCGAGCGCAGGTCGTTGATCATCGCCTTGGTCCCGGCGCCCTTGGTCATCGCGGGGTTCGGGAAGACGATGATCACCACACCGGACAGGTCCGGGTTGATGAGGTTGCGCATCATCGGGTCGTTCTGCTGCAGATCGGTCAGCGCGGTCTTGACCTCGTCGGCGCTCTGCATGCCTTCGGGCACCGCCGGCAGGGTCGTCCCGTCCGGACCGGGCTTGCGCAGCGTGAACGCCGACATCGTGCCGGTGATGTATTCGCTGTTCGAGAGATCGAGCGCCATCGCGCGGATGGTCTCGATGGTCGCCGGGTTGGTCAGGTCGGGCGAGCTGACCAACAGGTAGATGTCGTTCTCGAACGTTCCGAACGTGTTGGCGAGGTGCTCGTAGTTGTCGTACTCGACGCCGGAATGGGCGAACACCCGCAGCATGTCGCCGTCGACACTGGCGCGCGGCACGTTCGCCGCGCAGAAGATCGACACCAGCAACACGAAAGCGGCGACGATCCTCGGCCGCTTGAGGGTCAGATGGCCTAGTGTTTCCAGGCCGAACCCGATGGAACGATCATGCCCGAAGGCCCAGTTCCACAGTAGGCCCAGCAGAGTATCCTTCGACAAAAGAATCTTCCTTAGACGGTGCGCCCCGCGTCAGGCGCGGATTACTAAGGGCTCAGGGGCGGCGCGTCCAGCCGTTTGAGGGCCCGTGAAGTGGCCGATAGTGGACCCCGCCAGAAGATTTTAGCCCAAAGTTGCCGCAAACCCACGTCATTGTGATATTTCGTGGACCGCCGGGGTCCCGGCCAATACCGTGGACATCCTTGCGGCACCCCAGCGGCGATTGGTTTTCCCGATGGGAATCGCCTAAAGCTTCCCCCCAGGTTTCATAGCTCGAAAACGGCCCCGTGGCAGACAAGACCGACGACCAGAACGGCGTACCGCCGCCTTCCGACATCGCCCCCATTTCGATCTCCGACGAGATGCGCAAGTCCTATCTCGACTACGCCATGAGCGTGATCGTGAGCCGGGCCTTGCCCGACGTGCGTGACGGCCTGAAGCCGGTGCACCGGCGGATCCTGCATTCGATGAACGAGCAGGGCTATGACTGGAACCGGCCCTACCGCAAATCGGCCCGTGTGGTCGGCGACGTCATCGGTAAGTATCACCCGCATGGCAATGACGCGGTGTACTTCTCGTTGGTCCGCATGGCGCAGGAGTTCTCGCTTCGCGTCACCCTGATCGACGGCCAGGGCAATTTCGGCTCAGTCGACGGCGATATGCCAGCGGCCATGCGCTACACCGAAGTGCGCATGGAGCGGGTCACAAACTCCCTGCTCGAGGACATCGACAAAGACACGGTCGACTTCAAGGACAACTATGACGGGTCCGAGCGCGAGCCGACTGTGCTGCCGGCGCGCTTCCCGAACATCCTCGTCAATGGCGGCAGCGGCATCGCCGTCGGCATGGCGACGAACATCCCGACCCACAACCTGGGCGAGGTGATCGACGCGACGCTGATGCTGATGGACGACCCCAACGCGCTGACGGAGGACCTGATGCAGGTGCTGCCGGGCCCGGATTTTCCGACCGGCGCCACCATCCTCGGCCGCTCCGGCATCCGCCAGGCGTACGAGACGGGCCGGGGCTCGATCCTCATCCGGGGCAAGGTCCACATCGAGGAGATGCGCAAGGAGCGCGAGGCAATCATCATCACCGAGATCCCGTATCAGGTGAACAAGGCGACGATGATCGAGAAGATGGCCGAACTGGTGCGCGACAAGCGCATCGAGGGCATTTCCGACATCCGCGACGAATCCGACCGCACCGGCATGCGGGTCGTCATCGAACTGAAGCGCGACGCGGTGCCCGACGTCGTCCTCAACCAGCTCTACCGCTTCACGCCGCTGCAGGGATCGTTCGGCTGCAACTTCGTCGCCCTCAATGGCGGCAAGCCCGAGCTGATGAACCTGAGGCAGATCCTCTCTGCGTTCATCGAATTCCGCGAGCAGGTGGTGACCCGCCGGGCCCGGTTTCTGCTCAACAAGGCACGCGATCGCGCCCATATCCTCGTCGGCCTCGCCGTCGCGGTGGCCAATGTCGATGAAGTCATCGCGCTGATTCGCACCTCGCCCGACCCCACCACTGCCCGCGAGCGGCTGATGGACCGCAACTGGCCGGCGAAGGACGTGGCGCCGCTGATCGCACTGATCGACGATCCGCGCCACACGATCAACGACGACGGTACATTCCGGCTGAGCGACGAGCAGGCGCGCGCCATCCTCGCCCTGACCCTGAGCCGCCTCACCGCGCTCGGGCGCGAAGAAATCGGCGAAGAGCTCAACGGGCTGGGCACCGATATCGCCGACTATCTCGACATCCTCCGCTCGCGCGAGCGCGTGATGAACATCGTCCGCACCGAGCTCACCGAGATCAAGGACGCTTTCAACACCCCGCGCCAGACCGTCATCGACGAAGCGGCCGGGGACTTCGAGGACGAGGACCTGATCGCGCGCGAGGACATGGTCGTCACCGTCACCCACGGCGGCTACATCAAGCGCGTGCCGCTCACTGCCTACCGCTCGCAGCGCCGCGGCGGCAAGGGCCGCTCGGGCATGGCGACGCGCGACGAGGACTTCGTCGCCCGCCTGTTCGTCGCCAACACCCATACGCCGGTGCTGTTCTTCTCCTCGATGGGGCAGGTCTACAAGATGAAGGTGTGGCGGCTGCCGGTCGGCGAGCCACAGGCCCGCGGCAAGGCGCTGATCAACATGCTGCCGCTCGACCAGGGCGAGCGCATCACCTCGATCATGCCGCTGCCCGAGGACGAGGGCGACTGGCAGAAGCTCGACATCATGTTCTCGACAACGCGCGGCACGGTGCGCCGCAATTCGCTGGCCGATTTCGTCGAGATCAACCGCAACGGCAAGATCGCGATGAAGCTCGATGAGGGCGACGGCATCGTCGATGTCGCCACCTGTTCGGCGAGCGACGACGTGCTGCTGACCACCTCGGGGGGGCGCGCCATCCGCTTCGAGGTCGGTGACGTCCGGGTCTTCAAGGGCCGCGATTCGACCGGCGTGCGCGGCATCACGCTGGGCGAGGGGGAGAAGGTCATCTCGATGTCCATCCTCCGGCACTTTGACGCCACTCCGGCCGAGCGCAACACCTTCCTCAAGCAGTACGGCGCCATCCGCCGCGCCACCGGGGACGAAACAGCGGAACCCGAGGTTGCGCCCGTTGCCGATGATGCCGAGGAAGAGACCGGCGAGGTCGCCCTGTCGGTCGAGCGCTATGCCGAAATGGACGCCTCGCAGCAGTTCGTGCTGACGCTGACGGAACTCGGCTACGGCAAGATCTCGTCGGCCTATGACTTCCGCATCTCCAACCGCGGCGGCAAGGGCATCCAGGCCACCGATCTCGACAAGCTCGACGAAATCGGCCGGCTGGTCGCCGCCTTCCCGGTGGAAGAGACCGACCAGATCATGCTGGTCTCCGACGGCGGCCAGCTGATCCGCGTCCCGGTGGCAGGCATCCGCTTCACCAAGCGCGCCTCCAAGGGCGTCCGCGTGTTCAAGACCGCGACCGACGAGAAGGTCGTGTCGGTCGAGCGCATCAGCGAGCCGGAGGCCGAGGAGGTCGAGGGCGGCGACGATGCCGCACCCGAGGCCCCGGCGACTGAGTAGGCCAATCCGCGAATAGGGTGCCGCGATTGTCGCGGCGCCCGGGGTGCCACGCGCTGTCCTTGGCGGATTTCGATGGATGGCAGGCGGGGCAGGGCTGTCTGAATTCGCGCCGCGATGCTAGTGACCGGCGCCATGCCTGACCTGCCGATCCTCCTCTCCTTCATCGTTGCCGCATTCGTCGTCGTCATCGTCCCCGGGATCACCGTCTCGGCGCTGGTGAGCACGTCGCTCGCTCGCGGCATGGCGGCCGGCCTCTGGATGGAGGCGGGGGGTGCAGGTCGGGCGGTTCACCACGGTGCTGATCGTCGCGCTGGCGCTGCAGGCGGTCACCGGGGTGGTCGGGGCGGCCTTCGACATCATCAAGTATGCCGGCGCAGCCTATCTGGTGTGGATCGGCTGGGGGTACCTGACCAGCCGCCACGGGATTGCCATCGACCGGCCGGTCAGCGCGCGCTCGCCGCTGCAGCAGGCCGCGTCGGGGTTTTTCGTTCTGTGGAGCAATCCCAAGGCGCTGATCTTTTTCGGCGCGTTCCTGCCGCAGTTCGTCAATCCGCACTACCCGGCGTGGCCGCAGGTGATCGTCCTGGGGCTGATCGAGATGGGGGCGGGGCTGGTGGTCGATTCAACCTACATCTACCTCGCCGCCAAGGCGCGCGGGGCGCTGGGGGACGGCCGGGTGCTGGTGGTCAACCGGATCGCCGGCGTGATGCTGATCGGAGCAGCGCTGTGGCTGGCGCTGCAGCACCAGGCCTAGGCTCAGCCGAGCAGGCGGAACTTCAGGAAGCGGTGGCCGGCATACTCCAGCTCGCCGGCCGGTTCGAACCCCAGTCGCGCGAGGCCCTTCATGCGGACCCGGCTCGGCGGCAGGAGGATGGTGACGTTGCTGAGCTGCATCTCGCGGCCGCGCCGGACCAGCTCGCGGAACAGCACGGCGCCGTGACCCCATTGGGCGGGTAGCAGCACCAGCCCGAGATCGGCCTCCTCGCCTTCCTTCTGGAAGCCGCCCCAGCCAGCGAAAGTCTCGTCGATGCGGATGGCCCACGGGCCGTAGCCGTTCTCCTGCCACTGGGCGTCCTTGCCCTTCGCCCAGTCAAGCCCGCGGGCCTCGTCCCAGTGGTCGCCGGCGAGCGGCATGTGGCGGCGGACGTCGGGGTCATTGAGCAGTTCGACGAGATCGGCTGCGGCGATTTCGGAGAGGGGAAGGAAGGTGATTTCGGCCATCGGCGGACCCCTGGTTTGGCGGCGCATCCGGTTGCAATAGCGCCGCCGCTGCAGGGTCGGCTTGCCATATTTGCCCGGCCATGACAAAACCCGCGCAACAACAACGGGGAGGGGCTCCGCCATGGCCAGACTTGTCGGCTTTTATCCCGGCTCCTTCGATCCGCTCACCAACGGCCATCTCGACGTCATCGAGCGCGCCTGCAAGCTGGTCGATACGCTGGTGATCGCAGTGGGCACACACCATTCAAAGAAGCCGCTGTTCAGCCACGAGGATCGCGTCGCGCTGCTCAAGGCCGTGCTCGAGCCGATCGGCAAGCGCACCGAGACCGAGTTCCAGTTCGTCGATTTCACCGGCCTGATGGTCAACGCGGCCCGCGCCGCCGGCGCCAAGCTGATCATCCGCGGCCTGCGCGATACCACCGACTACAATTTCGAGATGCAGATGGTGGGCATGAATGCCCAGATGGCACCTGACCTGCAAACGGTCTTTCTGCCCTCCAGTCCCCATGTCCGCCACATCTCGGCCACGCTCGTGCGCCAGATCGCCGAGCTCGGAGGCGATATCAGCGCCTTTGTCCCGCCCATCGTTTTGAAGGCTCTGAACAAACAATGACCGATCCCATCAAGCGTGCCGGCCTCATCCTCGGCGTTCTCTTCGCCGCCGTGGCGGCGTTCTTCGCCGTTTCGATCGTCGCTCCGCAGGCCGCCCATGCCCAGTCGGGCAAGCCGCACTGGATCCTCGAGCTCAAGGACGGCCCCGTCGATATCGAGCTGTTCCCCGAGGTTGCGCCCAAGCATGTCGAACGCATCATCGAACTCACCAACGAGAAGTTCTACGACGGCCTCGTCTTCCACCGGGTGATCGAGGGCTTCATGGCGCAGTCGGGCGACCCGACCGGCACCGGTTCGGGCGGCTCGGACAAGCCGGACGTCGTTGCCGAGTTCAACAAGGAATCGTTCACCCGCGGCGCCGTCGGCGCAGCGCGCACCAACGACCCGAACACCTTCAACTCGCAGTTCTTCATCTGCTTTGCCGACTGCACCTTCCTCGACGGGCAGTACACGGTGTTCGGGCGTGTCGTCTCCGGCATGGAGGCGGTCGACAAGATCACTCGCGGCGAGCCCCCGGCCAACCCCGACAAGATCATCTCCGCCAAAATCGAATACAAGTAAGGAAGGCCCATCCCATGGCTTATGCGGATCCCGAGAACACCCTCGTCATCGAGACCACCAAGGGCAAGGTGGTCATCGCCATGCGCCCTGACCTGGCGCCGAACCACGTCGCGCACATCAAGAAGCTGGCGCGCGAAGGTTTCTACGACGGCGTGGTGTTCCACCGCGTCATCGACGGCTTCATGGCGCAGACCGGCGATCCGACCGGCACCGGCATGGGTGGTTCGAAGTACCCGAATTTGAAGCAGGAATTCAACGCCGAGCCGCACGTGCGCGGCACCCTGTCGATGGCCCGCTCGCAGAGCCCGGACAGCGCCAACAGCCAGTTCTTCATCGTCTTCGACGAGGCCCGCTTCCTCGACCGCCAGTA
>NZ_JAQGJL010000417.1 GCF_028290645.1 Devosia sp.
GGCCCGCGGCGTGCAGATCACGGCGCGCGCGCCTGAGCAGAGCCCGTTCTGGGCGATCCTGCTCTCCTCCTGGCTGCCGTTCATCGTCATCATCGGCGTGTGGTTCTTTTTCATCCGGCAGATGCAGGGTGGGGGCCGTGGCGGCGCCATGGGCTTCGGCAAGTCGCGCGCCAAGCTGTTGACCGAGACGCAGGGCAAGATCACTTTCGAGGACGTCGCTGGCGTCGATGAGGCCAAGCAGGACCTCGAGGAGATCGTCGAGTTCCTTCGCGATCCCGGCAAGTTCCAGCGGCTGGGCGGCAAGATTCCCCGCGGCGTGCTGCTGGTTGGCCCGCCTGGTACCGGCAAGACGCTCATTGCCCGCGCCGTCGCCGGCGAGGCCAATGTGCCGTTCTTCACCATCTCGGGTTCGGACTTCGTCGAAATGTTCGTCGGCGTGGGCGCTTCGCGTGTCCGCGACATGTTCGAGCAGGCCAAGAAGAACGCGCCCTGTATCATCTTCATCGATGAAATCGACGCCGTCGGCCGTCACCGTGGCGCAGGCCTCGGCGGTGGCAATGACGAGCGCGAGCAGACGCTGAACCAGCTGCTGGTCGAGATGGACGGGTTCGAGGCGAACGAGGGCATCATCCTCATCGCCGCGACCAACCGTCCGGACGTGCTCGATCCGGCGCTGCTGCGCCCGGGCCGCTTCGACCGCCAGGTCGTGGAGCCAAACCCGGCCGTGCAGGGTCGCGAGAAGATCCTCAAGGTGCACGTCCGCAAGGTGCCGCTGGCGCCGGATGTGGACCTAAAGGTCCTGGCTCGCGGGACGCCCGGTTTCTCCGGTGCGGACCTGATGAACCTCGTCAACGAAGGAGCCCTCCTGGCGGCGCGCCGCAACAAGCGCTTCGTCACCATGGCCGAGTTCGAGGACGCCAAGGACAAGCTGATGATGGGCGCCGAGCGCCGCACCCTCAGCCTGACCGAGGAAGACAAGAAGCTCACCGCCTATCACGAGGCCGGCCACGCGCTGCTCGCCATCAAGATGGACGCGTCCGATCCGATCCATAAGGCCACCATCATTCCGCGCGGTCGTGCGCTGGGCATGGTGATGCGCTTGCCGGAGCGCGATCAGGTGTCGCTGACCCGCCGCAAGGCCTATGCCGACCTCGCGGTCGCCATGGGTGGCCGCGTCGCCGAGGAAGAGATCTTCGGCTATGACAAGGTGACTTCGGGCGCCTCCGCCGACATCAAGATGGCCACCGGGCTCGCCCGCGCCATGGCGACGGAATGGGGCATGTCCGACAAGCTCGGCCCGCTGCTCTACGGCGACAACCAGGACGAGGTGTTCCTCGGCCGCTCGATGATGCAGCGCCAGGTCCACATGTCGGACGAGACGCAGAAGGTGGTCGATGAGGAAGTGAAGCGCTTCGTCGACGAGGGCTACCAGACGGCTCAGAAGGTGATCCGCGAGTATATCGATGATCTCCACACCATCGCGCAGGCGCTGATCGAGTACGAGACGCTGACCGGCGACGAGATCCGGGGCCTGATGGACGGCAAGACGCCGCTCCGCCCGGTCGACACCGATCCGCCGGTCAAGTCGACTGGCGTCCCCACCGCCGGCAAGTCGGGCAAGAAGCGCCCCGACACCGACCCGGGCACCGCGCCCGAACCGCAGCCGGGCAGCTGACGCGCCCGAGCATCACATCAGGGCCGCCCTCCGGGGCGGCCTTTTCGTTTCAGGTTGTATTTTGCTTCGGGCTGTCCCAAACCCGCTCCTGACTGTTCCGGAGCCCATGCGTGAAGAAACCGAAGAAGCACGCCGACCTCGACCTGTTCGCCCGCATGCTCAAGGTGTTCGCCGATACCCCGTGGCTGCACTATGGCCTCTGGCTCGAGGGTGAGACGCCGAGTTTCCCCAAAGTCCGGCAGGCGCAGGAGCGCTATGTGGACAAGCTCCTCGCGCTGCTGCCGCCGGCGCCGGCGAGCATCCTCGATATCGGCGGCGGCACCGGCGCCATGGCGGGGCGGCTCGCCTCCCTCGGCTACGAGGTCGAAATGCTGACCCCGAGCGACGTGCAGGTCGGCATCGCCCGCGAGGCGCTGGGCGACAGCGTCACGGTACACCTGTCGCGACTCGAGGAATTTTTCCCCGGCAGGCGCTTCGAGGTGTGCCTGTTCTCCGAGAGCTACCAGTACATCCCGCTCGCCGCCTCGTTCGCCAAGCTCGAGGAACTGCTCGCTCCCGGCGGCCGGGTGGTTATCGCCGATTGCTTCCGCAGCGACGCCTTCCAGGGGGGCAGGGCGATCGGCGGCGGGCACCGCTATGCCCGGTTCCTCGAAGCGGTGGAGGAAGCGGGCTTCGCCATCACCAGCAACGAGGACGTCACGGCGCTGGCGGCGCCCTCGATCGAGATCGACCGCATGCTCTATCGCGATGTGCTCGCGCCGGTGGTAACACAGCTGGGCGGCCTGCTCGAAGAGCGCCGGCCCGGGACGCACTGGCTCGCAACGCGGGCCTACCGCATGTTCGTCAGCGGCAACGAGCGGCAGCGCATCGCCGACCGGCTGAAGGCGGAATACCGGACGCCGGAGCTATTCATCGAGAACAATACGTACCGGTTCATGACCCTCGAACGCAGGGCGGGCTGAGGGTGCCGCGATGCGGAGCATCGTCGATCCGAGCGGAGCGGGGAGCGACATTGTGGCAACACCAACGGGCGGACGGCAAACCAGGCCGCATATCCGCCCCGATTGCCCGGTTAACGAAACGGAACCAATCTGTTTCGTAAGTTGAGGGCTTGGCGCTAGATTGCGCCTTCCCACCAAGGGGGCTTCGATGGCGCGCAGGTATTTCGGCACGGACGGCATTCGCGGGCTGGCGAACGGCGACAAGCTGACGCCGGAACTGGCGATGAAGGTCGGCATGGCCGCGGGCCTCAAGTTCGTCAACGGCGACCACCG
>NZ_JAQGJL010000001.1 GCF_028290645.1 Devosia sp.
AGCTTCTCAACTGCGAGGATCCCGCCGAGGTGACGAGGATGATCGGCGACATTTACGCCGGCGACTGGAGGCTTGCCGCATGAGCAAGGTTCCGCCACCGGCCCTCAGCACTGCCGTGCTGCAGGCCTTGCCGCAGCCCGTGCTGGTCTGCACCGAAGATCGCACCATCGTCTTCGTCAACTACGCCGCCGAGGCCTTCTTCGGCGCCTCGATGAGCGTGTTGTCGCGCCAACGCCTCGACGACCTCATTGCCTTCGGCTCGCCCATCATCGGCCTGATGCAGGCCGTCGCCGACCGTCGCGGCCCGATGACCGAGTACCGTGTCCGCGTCGGCTCCTCGCGCTTCTCCGATGCCGGCGACGACCGGGTGGTCGACGTCTTCGCCTCGCCCTTGTCCGACGCCGACGGCCGCATCGCGCTGCTGTTCCAGGAACGCACCATGGCCGACAAGATCGACCGGCAGTTGGTCAGCCGCGGCGCCGCCCGTTCGGTCACTGGCCTGGCGTCGATGCTGGCGCACGAGATCAAGAACCCGCTCTCCGGCATCCGCGGCGCGGCGCAACTGCTGGAGCAGAGCGTCACCCCGGATGAACTGCCGCTGGCCCGACTCGTTCGCGACGAGGTCGACCGCATCGTCGACCTGATCGACCGGGTCGAGGTGTTCGGCGACGACCGCCCGATCGAGCGCGAGCCGATCAACATCCATGTCGTACTCGATCGCGTAAAACTGGTCGCAAAGAACGGTGTCGCGCGGGGCATTACCTTCCACGAGGAATACGATCCCTCACTGCCGCCGGTGGGAGGCAACCGCGACCAGCTCATTCAGGTGTTCCTGAACCTCGTCAAGAACGCCGCGGAAGCCCTTGAACGGACACCAAAACCCGAGATCAGGTTCTCCACCGCTTTCCGTCCCGGCATCCGCATTTCAGTGCAGGGAGTCTCCGAGCGCATCTCGTTACCGCTCGAGATCATCATCGAAGACAACGGCCCCGGCGTGCCGCCCGACATGGTGCCGATCCTGTTTGATCCGTTCGTGACGACAAAGGCCAACGGCTCCGGCCTCGGCCTCGCGCTCGTCGCCAAGATCATCGGCGATCACGGGGGCGTCGTCGATATGGACAGCCGCCCTGGTCGCACCCGTTTCCGCATTCTTCTGCCGGTCGCCGCCAAGTCGACCAGACACGAGACCGAATCCGAAGAGGTTCTGGCCAAATGAGTCACACGGTGCTGCTCGCCGACGACGATGCCGCGATCCGCATGGTGCTGAACCAGGCGCTGACGCGCGCCGGATACGAAGTCCGCCCCACGGGCAACCTTTCCACGATGTGGAACTGGGTAAGCCGCGGGGAAGGGGACCTGCTGATCACCGATGTCGCAATGCCCGACGGCAATGCCTTCGACATCATGCCCAAGATCAAGAAGCTGCGCCCCGACCTGCCCATGGTGGTGATGAGCGCGCAGAACACCTTCATGACCGCAATCCGCGCCAACGAGGTCGGGGCCTACGAGTACCTGCCCAAGCCGTTCGACATTGCCGAGGTGCTCTCGGTCGTCGCGCGCGCCCTCGCCGACGCCAAGAAAGCTCCCGCGGGCGACAAGAAGGCCGACGAGCCGGGGGAGACCATGCCGCTGGTCGGCCGTTCCCCGGCCATGCAGGACATCTACCGGGCCCTGGCGCGGCTGATGCAGACCGACCTCACGGTGATGATCACCGGCGAAAGCGGCACCGGCAAGGAACTGGTGGCGCGCGCGCTCCACAATTTCGGCAAGCGCCGCAACGGCCCGTTCGTAGCGATCAACATGGCCGCCATCCCGCGCGACCTCATCGAAGCCGAGTTGTTCGGCCATGAGAAGGGCGCCTTCACCGGCGCCACCGCCCGCTCCTCGGGCCGCTTCGAGCAGGCCGAGGGCGGTACGCTGTTCCTCGACGAGATCGGCGACATGCCGATGGAGGCCCAGACCCGCCTGCTGCGCGTGCTGCAGGAAGGCGAGTACACCATGGTCGGGGGCCGCACGCCGATCAAATCCAACGTCCGCATCGTCGCTGCCACGCACCGCGACCTCAGCCAGATGATCCGGCAGGGACTGTTCCGAGAGGACCTCTACTACCGTCTCAATGTCGTCCCCATCCGCCTGCCGCCGTTGCGCGAGCGGGTCGACGACATCAACGATCTGGTCCAGCACTTCCTCCGCGCCGCCCAGCGCGAGGGCGAGCCGGTCAAGTCGATCGCCCCGGACGCGATCCGGCTCATGCAGAACTACTCCTGGCCCGGCAACATCCGCGAACTGGAGAACCTGGTGCGGCGGCTGTCGGCGCTCTATGCCGACGAGAACATTTCGCTCGAGATCGTCCAGAGCGAACTCAACCTCGCCGATCGCCAGCCGGTCCCTGTGAACTCGGGGCCGGTCGATGTCTCCACGGCTGTGGAAACTCACGTCGCCCAGGTCCTGCGCGAATACGAGCCAAACTTGCCGCCGGCCGGTCTCTACCAGCGTGTGCTCGATAGGGTCGAGGCGCCGCTGATTGCGATGGCGCTAAATGCCTGTGGCGGCAACCAGATTCGCGCTGCCGATCTGCTCGGCCTCAATCGGAATACGCTACGCAAGAAGATCCGCGCCCACAGCATCGAGATCGTCAAGCAGTCGCGCCGCCAAGGCTGATTACATCACATTCCCGGGCGGTCCGTTGACCGCTGTTGCAAAAATGCACCGACAGGACTAGGGAAGCCAGGGAGTTGTTCCTGCGCTTTCCACAAGTGTCTCATTTCGGCAACAATTGTCTTTAAGGGTGAATCAGAAGGGCAAGGCACCCCCTCGATCCGCCCACAACCCGGCTTCTGGATGCACGACGCAACGCTCGTAAGCGACGCACTGCCTGAGCCGACTCCGGCGCCCGCCCGGACGCGTCCGGTCATGTTTGGCGACACCGGCCGTAAGGCCATCCGCACCATCGGCCTGATCATCGTCCTGCTCTCGGTGTTTGTCTCCTCCGGCTCGTTCCTGATCATGACCGGGGCGACCGATATCGAACCGACGCCCGAAGTCTGGACCATCATCTGGATCGTCAACGGCCTGCTGGTGCTGTCGGTGATTGCCTTGGTGCTCACCGAGGCAACGCTGCTGATCCAAGCGAGGGTACAAGGGCAGGCGGGCGCCGGACTGCAGGTCCGCATGGTCGCCATGTTCGCTACCGTGGCTGCCGTGCCGGCCTTGCTGGTGGCAGTGGTGGCGATGATCTCGCTGAACCAAGGGCTCGACCAGTGGTTCTCGGAACGCACCCGCACCATGGTCGAGAGTTCGCGTCTCGTCGCCCGGTCCTACATGCTCGAGCACTCCCAGGTGCTGCGCGACGACATCATCTGGGTAGCGACCGAGCTCGAGCAGGCCCGCGGTACCTTCGAAGCCGACCGGACGAAATTCCAGCGCATCCTGACCGCGCTCGCCGTCACCCGCTCGCTTCCCTTCACCTCGCTGATCTCCGCCGACGGCGACACCCTGATGAAGGCGCAGATCAACGCGCCGGGCACTGCGCCGCGCGTCCCCGAGGGACTTACCCAGGGCGTCATCGAGGGCCGGCCGACCGAGATCGCGCCGGGCCGCACCAACCTCGTCGGGTCGGTGGTCAAGCTGCGGGGCTACGATAACACCTACCTGTTCGTCGCCCGCCCGGTGGATCCCGAGGTCCTCGAGTTCACCCGGCTCACTGACGAAAACATCACCGAGTACCGCAACTACGAGAGCAACCGGCTGGTTTTCCAGATCACCTTCACGCTCATGTATGTAGGCCTCGCGCTGGTGCTGCTGCTCGCCGCGGTGTGGATCGGCATCGCGCTGGCCAACCGCTTCGTCGACCCGATCCGGAACCTCATGATCGCCTCGAGCCGCGTTTCCGACGGCGATCTCGACGTACGCGTGCCGGTGCAGCAGGGCAGGGGCGATCTCCGCGATTTGTCTAGCCGCTTCAACACCATGACCCAGCAGCTGAAGACGCAGCGAGTGGCGCTCGTTGAAGCCAATGAGACCAACGAGAAGCGCCGCCAGTTCACCGAGGCGGTGGTGGAAGGTGTGTCCGCGGGCATCGTCGGGCTTGATCCGTTCGGCGCTATCACGCTGGTCAACCTGCGCGCCGCGGAAATGCTGGGCACGGACGAAATCTCGCTGGTCGGCAAGCGGATCGACGAGGTGGTCCCGGCGCTCTCTCCGGTGATCGAGCGCGCCAAATCGGCGCGCCGCGGCACCATCCGCGACCAGATCGAGATCGGCTCCGGTCCGGACTATCGCACCTATCAGGTGCAGCTCACCCGCGAAGGGACGATGACCGAGTCCAAGGGCTTCGTCGTTACCCTCGACGATATCACCGACCTGCTCTCGGCCCAGCGTACCGGCGCCTGGGCCGACGTCGCCCGCCGCATCGCGCACGAGATCAAGAACCCGCTGACCCCCATCCAGCTCTCCGCCGAGCGCCTGCAGCGCAAGTTCCGCAAGGGCGTGGCCGCCGAGGACCTGGAGATCTTCGACCGCTGCACCGACACCATCGTGCGGCAGGTGGGCGACATCGGCCGGATGGTGGACGAATTCTCCGCCTTCG
>NZ_JAQGJL010000097.1 GCF_028290645.1 Devosia sp.
ATCGGCGTGACGATGGTGGCGATGCCGAGGTGGCCGGCCGTGAGAAGGCCGAGGATGTCGCCGCGCAGGATCGTGCCGGTCTCGTCGGCGACGAGCGGCCGGTCGCCGTCGCCATCGGTCGAGACGATGGCATCGAGCCTGTGCTGGTCGATCCAGCCGAAACGCGGCCCGAACAACGCATCCGAAAACGCCTCGGTATCGACCGCGACAAAGCTCTCCGAGCGCCCCAGCCGCACCACTTCCGCGCCGGCGCGGGTCAGCAGGGACACCAGCAGGTCCCGCGCCACCGACGAATGCTCGAACACCCCGATGCGCCAGCCGCTGAGCGCCTTGGGATCGAGCAGCCCGCGATAGCGCTGCCGGTAGCGGTCGCCGGCCAGCGCGCTCTCGTCCTCCGCCCTGCCCTCGCCCACCGGCACCGCGTCGCTGAGCGCCGTCGCGATCCCGGCCTCGTCGGCCTTGGTGATCTCGCCCGCCGGCACGTAGAACTTGAGCCCGTTCCGGTCGGCCGGGATGTGGCTGCCCGTCACCATGATCGCCGGCCCGCCCAGCGCCATCGCGTAGAGCGCCAGCGCCGGCGTCGGCAGCGCCCCGCAATCGACCGGCACCAGCCCCGCCGCGCGAATGGCGATGGCGCAATCCTCGAGGATCAGCGGGCTCGACGCCCTGAGGTCGCGCCCCAGATACACCCGCCCGCCCGGACCGCTGTTAAGGTGAGCGAGGAAGGCCGCAGTAAACCGCCGCGCCGCGCCGCCCGTCAGGTCGGCCGCGAGTCCGCGCAGTCCGCTGGTTCCGAATTTCAGTGAGTCCGTCATGCCGCACCCCCGGATGCGCAAGCTTTGTCATGCCCTTGCCGGGCTTCGCAAGCGTTCAGAGGCCGTTAATGATCCGTTCATCAGCGGCGGGCAGTTTAGTCAGCATGATTGTCCAGAAGCGAACGCTGAACTGGCTGCCGCGCGCCTCGCTCTATGACGAGGCCGAAACGGCGCGCCTCAAGCGCCGCGCCCAGGCCCAGGCCGACCTCGCCACCTCCGCCAACAACAATTCCGCCCTGATCGCGGGCGGCACGTCCAATGTCGGCGAGCAGATCAACCTCACCCTGCGCATCGCCGCCGCCCGCCTCCAGAACGGCACGACGAAAAAGGTGTAGCGGCTTGCATTCGCTGGGAAATTTCCCCAATGTCCCGCCATGCCCACCCTCCCCGACACCACCGCCTTCTTCAACCGCGAAGTCACCGCCGTCGCCCGCGACCTGCTGGGCGCCGAGTTCACTCTCGACGGCGTGGGCGGCATCATCGCCGAGACCGAGGCCTACCACCCCACCGAGCCCGCCTCACACGCGCATCGCGGCCCTACGCCCCGCAACGCCTCGATGTTCCTCGGCCCCGGCCACCTCTATGTCTACCGCTCCTACGGCATCCACTGGTGCCTCAACTTCGTCTGCGCCGATGGCGCGGCAGTGCTCATCCGCGCCATCGAACCCCTTGAAGGCATTGAGAGAATGGCCGAGCGCCGGGGCCTCGCCAACCGCCGCGACCTCTGCTCCGGCCCCGGCAAGCTCGCCCAGGCCCTCGCCGTCGGCAAGCAGCATGACGGCCTCCGAATCGACGCTCCGCCGTTCCGTTTCCGGCCCCCGGAATCGCCGCCCCCGGTGGTGATCGGCCCGCGCATCGGCATCACCAAGGCCGCCGACCTGCCCTGGCGCTTCGGCATCGCCGGCTCCGCCTTTCTCAGCAAGGCCTTCCGCCCCGGGTGACCGGTTGTCGCGGCGGGTTTCCCTTTCCGGCGGCTTTGGATAGGTTGCGCCACCATCAACAGGAGATGCCCGTGCAGGTCGATGCGCTGATCAAGGAATTGCTGCAGAGCGGCAGCATGAACGAGGACACCACCGCCGACCTCAACCGCTGGCTCGGCGAGTTCGCCGCCGGCACGCTGCACGCCGACGACGCGGCCTATATCGAGGCGCTGCACGCCAAGGTGACGGGCGCACCGCTGCCCGAGATCGAGGCCGACACCCCGACCGAGCCGCCCCGCCTTGATGGCTTCACCATCGAAGACTGGCGCGACCGCGCGATCCGCGCCGAAGCCGAACTTGCGGCCCTGAAGGACACCATCAGCACGACCAGCGCCTGAAGCCCCGTCAGAAGCTCACGAACGCCCCGGTCAGGATGGCGGCGCCATCGCGGTAGCTGAAGGTTGGGTCGTCGTATTGGTACAGCCGCGCGCCCACGTAGAGCTGGGTCTGCAGGTAGTCGATGTTCTGCACGAGCTGGGCGCCGACCGACCTGCTCTGGTCCCCCGGAGTATAGATATCGGCGCCGAGATAGGCGTCGACCGAGAGGGCGGTCTTGCCGAAATCGAACCAGCTCTGCTGGTAGCCCAGCTTCACATAGCCGTAGTGCGGGTCGGTCGTCGGGTTGTGCTCGATCGCCCCCGCCACCGTCACGCTCAGTCCCGTCGGCACATGCAGGGCCGAGAAGGATCCGTCGATGAGCGCCCAGCCTGCTTCCGGCACTGACGCAGCCAGCGATCCCGAAAGCTGGAAGTCGCCTACGGTATTGTTGTAGATCGCCGCGATGTCATAGCCGAGTACGCCGGTCGCCGTCGGCACGATCACCGTCCCGACCGATGCGGAGAAATACAGGCCGTTGACGGCCGGCGTGTCGTAGCGGATGCGCAGCCTTCGCCCCAGGCCATTGTAGTTGTTGAACGCATCGATGATCTGCACGGGTGAAAGCGTGCCGTCGGCGTACCTGAGGTAGAGGCCCCCCGCCACGTTCTGAACAGCCGAGAGACCTGCGACGGTCGTACCGGAAAGGTCGTACTGGGCGCTCGGCATCGACGCCATGTTGCCCTGACCGATCCAGACCGTCCCCTTGTCGCCTTGGACGTCGACCTCCGCCTTGCGAAGCAGCACATCCGTCGGGTAGAGCGTTTCGGGGAAGTACTGGTTCACCACGGTGGTGGACAGAGGGGTCCAGGCAACCTCGAGGTTGCCGGTGATTGTATAGCCCCCGTCCATTGTCCCCACGAGGAAGAAGCCTGCGAGCGTTGGGGAATTGGCGTCGTCGACGGGGAAGAAGTCGTAACTCTGGTAGCCGTCGTCGTAGACCAGCAGACCCTTGTCGATCTGCCCGTAGAAATCGAGATGGTTGGTCGCGTCACCGAGCCGCAGGGTGGGGATCAACGTCGTGGATGGGGCGGGCTGCACCGCCCCAGCTTCGTGGGTAGCCCGCTCGGCCGCCTCCTGCTGCGCGCTCTCCTGCGCCATCGCCGGGGGCACGAGGCTAGTGCAGGCTACCGCGATGACCAATGTCATCCATGCACGCCGTAACGACATGGTTTGTCTCCCGGTTGTGCCCCTTACGATAGCGTTCCTCTCGTTGCGCCCCACACTCAGCCTATCCGAACTGGAGTCCCGAGCGCCTGATACGTTCTTGATCCGAAGCTAATCCGCGCCACGATCAACGACAACCGGCCGATGTCCCGGAGCTTCGGGCCGGAGGTCGTTTGCCATGTGACGTGACCGAAATGCATCAGTTACGATCCGGGGAATGCTCGTCTCTGACACCCGCGGCCTTGTCGACGCCGATCGAACTCGCCCTGCTGGAGAAGCGCCTTGCCGTGATGCCTCCTCAGAAGCTCACCATCGCCCCCGCCAGGACCGCAGTGCCGTCCCGGTAGTTGTAGAGCTCGTCGTCATATTGGTAGAGCCGCGCACCCACATATAGCTCGGTCTGCAGGTAATCTATGTTCTGCACCAGTTGAGCGCCGATCGACCTGCTCTGATCCCCCGCGGTGTAGATATTCGCGCCGAGATAGGCATCGACGGAGAGCGCCGTCTTGCCAAAGTCGAACCAGCTTTGCTGATAGCCCAGCTTGACATAGCCATAGTGCGGGTTGGTCAACGGGGTGTGCTCGACCGCCCCCGCCACCGTTACGCTCAAGCCCGTCGGCACATGCAGCGCCGAGAAGGAGCCATTGATGAGTACCCAGCCTGCTTCCGGCACTGACGCCGCCAGAGATCCCGAAAGCTGGAAGTCGCCGACGGTATTGTTGTAAATCGCCGCAACGTCATAGCCGAGGACGCCGGTCGCGGATGGCACGATAACCGTTCCGACCGATGTGGAAAAATACAGGCCGTTGACCGCCGGCGTATCATAGCGGATGCGGAGCCATCGCCCTAGGCCATTGTAGTTATTGAACGCGTCGATTATTCGTACGGGTGAAAACGTACCATCTGCGTACCTGAGGTAGAGGCCCCCTGCTATGTCCTCTACCGCCGACAGCGCCACGACGGTCGTCCCCGAAAGGTCATACTGGGAGCCCGGGTACGACGCCATGAAGCCCTGCCCGACCCACACCGTGCCGCGGCTGTCGCTCTTGAGATAAACCTCCGCCTTGCGCAGCAGGATATCGCTCGAACTGATCGGGGCTGGATCCAACTGGCTTACGTTGAGAGTCGAGATCGGCTCCCACTGCGCCTCGAGGTTCGCCGTCAGGACATAGCCCCCGTCCAGCGTCCCCACCAGAAAGAAGCCCGCGAGCGTTGGCTGAGTGTTGTTGTCGACAGGGAAAAAGTCGTAGGTGTCGAAGCCGTCGTTGTAGACTAGCAGCCCCTTGTCGATCTGCCCGTAGAACTCGAGATAGTTGGTCGCATCGCCGAGCCGCAGGTCGGGGATCAACGTCGTGGATGGGGCGGGCTGCACCGCCCCAGCTTCGTGGGTAGCCCGCTCGGCCGCCTCCTGCTGCGCGCTCTCCTGCGCCATCGCCGGGGGGGGCGCTGCGCCCCAGGCCGCCAGAAGGATCG
>NZ_JAQGJL010000143.1 GCF_028290645.1 Devosia sp.
GATCTCGACCACCTCGCCGCCCGCCGCCTCGACCAGCCGCGCTGTTTCGGCGGTGCCGGCGGCGTTGATATCGGCGATCCCCACGGCGCAGCCGCGGGTTGCCAGCTGGATGGCGATCTCGCGCCCCAATCCGCCCGCGGCGCCGGTCACCAGCGCGCGCTTCAGGATTGCCTTGTTCGTATTCGCAGCCAAGACGGCGCCTCCCCCCTCGGACATCTTGACGCGACTGATACCGGTACCATAAATGACTGTCAACGGGCTTGTCGGATGACCCGATGATGAACAGCATGGCACGGAAGAGGCCACGCGGAGGGGAACAGAATTCCATGAAAGTCACTGCACTGGAGACGCTGCAGGTCGCAGAATTTCCCTTTCTGTTCTGGCTGCGCGTGCACACGGATGCCGGCATCGTCGGCACCGGCGAGACCTTCTGGGCCCCCGGGCCGGTCGCCAGCTATATCCACGACAACGTCGCGCCCTACCTCATCGGCAAAGACCCGCGGGACATCGAGTTGCACGACCGGACGCTCGGCAGCGTCTATGTCGGCGCACGCGATTCCGGCGCCGAGGTTCGGGGAAACTCAGCTGTAAACATCGCGCTCTGGGACATTTATGGGCAGGCGCTAGGCGAGCCGCTGTGGCGTCTCTTGGGCGGTCGCACGCACCAGTCGGTCCCGATCTACAATACCTGTGCCGGCTACAAACACGTGCGGGCCAGCAAGAAGAACTCGCTGTTCGAGCGCACCGAGGACTGGTCGCTTAAAGCCGGCGACTCCAATGACGGCCCGTACGAGGACCTGCTGGCCTGGCGCTTCGATGCCGGAAAGCTAGCAAAGAGCCTTCTCTCCGAAGGCATTGGTGCGATGAAGATCTGGCCTTTCGACATTGCCGCCGAGGCATCGAACGGCACCCGGATCTCGCTGGTCGAGATCGACAAGGCGCTCGAGCCGTTCAAGCAAATCCGCGATGCGGTGGGCCGCGATATGGAGATCATGGTCGAGTTGCACGGCCTGTGGACCCTGCCGCCGGCGCTGCGGATCGCCGAGGCGCTGAAGCCGTACGAGGTGGCGTGGCTGGAGGAGCCGATCCGCTACAACGAGCTGGATGCGATGGCGGAACTCGCCCGTCACACCTCGACGCCGATCGCCGCCAGCGAACGGCTGGCCTCGCGGCAGGTGTTCAAGCAACTGATCAACAAGCGTGCGGCATCGGTAATCATGATCGATCTCGCCTGGTGCGGCGGGCTGTCCGAGGCGCGGAAGATCGCTAACATGGCGGAGGCGAGTGAACTGCCGGTGACGCTGCACGATTGCACCGGCCCGGTCGTCTACGCCGCCAGTTGTGCGCTTTCAACGACGCTGCCCAACGCCGTCTACCAGGAGGCGGTGCGGGCCTATTTCACCGGGTGGTATACCGAGATCGTCGCCGACCTGCCGCCGGTCAGCTCTGGTCGCGTCGCGCCGCTCGATGGCGCCGGGCTGGGCATGCGGTTGCGGGATGAGCTGTTCACCCGGCCGGATGCGACGGTGCGGAGAACCGGTGCCTAGGCACGCAGTTCGGTCACCACCGCCTTCAGGCCCTCGAGGATGTAGGACGTATCGACGCCCGTGCCGACCAGCGTCACACCACGCCCGATCCAGCGGCGGGCCAGTTCGCCGGTGCCGGCGAAGATGCCGGTGGTGACACCGGCGGCCTTGCAGGCATCAATCACGTCTTTGATGGCAGAGACGACCTTCGGGTGGCCCATCTCGCCCGGCACGCCGAGCGCGTGCGACAGGTCCATCGGGCCGATGAAGATGCCGTCGAGGTTCGGGAGCGCGGCGATCTCGTGCATCGCGTCGACGCCGCCCTGCCCCTCGATCATCAGCAGAATGGCGACGTCGCGGTTGGCCTCGGCGAACCACTCGGCGCGGCCGGAATAGTCGGCCCCCCGCACGAACGGGTTGGCGCCGCGGTTGCCATCGGGCGCAAAGCGTGCGGCTTTCACGGCCCGCTCGGCCTCTTCGACAGAGCCGATCTGCGGTACGATCACCCCGGCTGCGCCAGCATCGAGCGCTGCGGCGATCTCCGTCGGCTCACTGCTCCGCACCCGCACCAGCGGATAGATGCTACGGGCCCGCGCCGCGAGAATCAGCGGCCCCAGCGCCTCGCTGCCATGCGCGCCGTGCTCGAGATCGAGAATGATGCCATCGAAGCCTGCGAGGCCGATCAGTTCCACCACCTCGATCGAGGGGATGATCGAGAACGGCGCCAGCAGCGGTGCACCGGCCTTGAGACGCGCACGAAATGGCTGCAATGGCATGAGAAACCTCCCTGTTCGCCTGAGTCCTAGCCCGCGCAGCGCAGCGTCGCGACCGGTACTTTCTGCCTAGACATTATGCTATTATAATCTATGCTCCATTGTTGGGATGCGCAGAGTACCCGGAATCGGGACGACGCAGGGAGGCTTCCGGTGGCGATTTCGGCGATGCGCAAAGGCGCACAGCAGACTGGCGCGGGCAACCTGCCCGACAAAAGCGTGCTGATGGGCCTGTTCGAGCAGATGGTGCTGCTGCGCAAGTTCGAGAGCGTCGCGCAGGTCGCTTGCCGCAAGGGCGAGACCCCCGGGTTCCTGCATCTCTATATCGGCCAGGAAGCCACCGGCGTCGGTGTCTGCGCGCATCTGCGCCGCTCCGACTGGGTCACCTCCACGCATCGCGGGCACGGGCACGCGCTGGCCAAGGGCGCTGATCCCAAGCGAGTGATGGCGGAACTGTTCGGCAAGGTCGATGGCATCTGCGGCGGCCGCGGCGGTACCATGCATCTCTACGACAAATCGGTCGGCCTGTTCGGCACCAACGGCATCGTCGGCGCCGGCATCGGCCACGCCGTCGGCATCGGCATGAGCGCCCGCCAGCAGGGCCGCGACGATATCGGCGTGGCGTTCTTCGGCGATGGCGCGGCCAACCATGGCGCATTCCACGAAGGGCTGAATTTCGCCGCGGTGAACCACGCTCCAGCGATTTTCGTGTGCGAGAACAACCTCTACGCCACGGCCACACCCCTCAAATCCATCACGCTGAACCCCGAGATCGCATCGAAGGCCGACAGCTACGGCATGCCCGGCGTAGCCGTCGATGGCAACGACGTCTTCGCCGTGTGGATGGCGATGAAGGAAGCCACCGAGCGCGCGCGCTCCGGCAATGGCCCGACGCTGATCGAAGCCAAGACCTACCGCACAGTGGGCCATCACGAAGGCGACCCGGTGATCGGTACCTACCGCACGCAGGAGGAGGTCGATGCCTGGATCAAGCGCGATCCGATCGACATGTTCCGCAAACGCCTCGTCGAGGATTACGGCGTCGCCAACGCCGAGGATCTCGCCGATATCGAGTCTCACATCGACAGGATCGTGCAGGAAGCGCTGGAGTTCGCGCGCAACTCGCCCGAGCCCGATCCGACGACGGTACGCGGCCACGTCTATGCCAGCCCGATCAACCCGCCCGAGGCACTGAAGGCGAGGCCGGCCGGCGAGACCAAGGTGCAGGGCTGGCTTGAGGCAGTGCGCGATGGCATTGCCGAGGAAATGCGCGCCAACTCCGCCATCCTCTATTTCGGAGAGGGCACAGGCGAACGCGGCGGCAGTTTCGCCCACACCAAGAACCTCTGGCACGAGTTCGGCGCCGAGCGGATGCTCGATACCCCGATCTCCGAACAGGGGTTTACCGCCGCCGCCGTCGGCGCCTCGGCGACGGGTACCCGCACCGTGTCGGACCTGATGTTCGCCGATTTCGCTTTCGAGACCACCGGGCAGATTTTCCTCCAGGCGGCCAAGCTCCGCTACATGAGCAATGGCGAAATGAGCGCCCCGATGGTGGTGCGCGCCGGCGCGGGGGCGCTGCGCAGTTCGGGTCCGCACCACTCGGGCATGTACCATCCGCTGTTCGCGCACATGCCGGGGCTCATCGTCTGCGTGCCGTCGAACCCAGCCGATGCCAAGGGACTGATGAAGACCGCGCTGCGTGCCGCCGATCCGGTGATCATGCTCGAGCCAAAAGCGCTATTCGCATCGAAGGGCCCGGTCCCGGTGGACGAGGATCACTACGTGCCGTTCGGCTCGGCGCGCATCGCGCGTTCGGGTACCGACATCACCATCGTCGCGGCGGGCCAGATGGTTCCGCGTTCCCTCGAGGCGGCTGACCTCCTGGCGGCGAAGGGTGTGGATGTGGAGGTCGTCGACCTGCGAACCATCATGCCGCTCGACGTCAACACCATCGTCGAGAGCGTCAAGAAGACCCACCGCCTGCTGGTGGTCGACGAGGCCTGGGCGATGTGCGGCATGGGCGGCGAGATTGCCCAGGCGATCAACGAACTGGCCTATGACGAACTCGACGGCCCGGCCGGGCGTCTGCACACCGCGCCGACTTCACACCCGTTCGCGCCGGTGCTGGAGCGCGCCATGCTGGTCGATACGGCGCGGATCACGGATGGCGTGCGCAGTGTCATCGCCGGCAGGCCTCCGGTGCCGGATCACTGGCACACCACGGGGATGCTGGCCGAGGCCGTTACCGCCGCGCCTGCCCCGGCGACCATCGCCCAGCCTGAGCCCGTCGCGGCACCGGTTGCCGTCGCCAGTTCCGGCGATGAGCCAATCAACATGCCGTTCGGCGACCTCACCGTCTCCGAAGGCACCCTGGTGAAATGGCACAAGGCGGTTGGTGACGCGGTGAAGGAAGGGGACGTGGTCGCCGAGATCGAGACTGACAAGGCGGTGGTGGAGATCGAGGCACCGGCGTCGGGCACACTCACCGCCATCGACCAGCCGGTCGGCGCCGTGGTGCCGATGGGTGGTCGAATCGGCGGCATCCGCAAGTAAGCAAGACGGCCGAATGGCAGCTGGGGGAACGATGAAGATCTACTGCGTGAATTGGCAAGCGGCGGACGATGCGGAACTGGAGCGCCAGCACTATCCCGATATCGAGTTGATCCTCGCTCGTTCCACCAACGACACGGCCGCGATGCTGGATGCGGAGACCGCCGAGACGATCGATGCGGTGATCAACTATTCCCCAGCCCACAATGTGCCGCTGCCGCCCACCGCGTTCCCCAACGCCCGCATCGCCGTGCGCTCCGGCGTAGGCTTCGACAATATCGACACCGCCGGCTGGGGCGCCCGCAACATTCCGGCCTGCAACGTGCCAGATTACGGCACCACCGAAGTTGCCGACCACGCCATCGCCCTGATGCTGTCGCTGACCCGCGGCACCTATTCGTATCCGAACGCGCTCGTCGCCGGCGGCCCAGATAGCTGGCATTTCAACAAGGCGCCGCTGATCCGCCGGCACAAGAATGCGACGTTCGGCATTGTCGGGCTCGGCCGTATCGGGCTTGCTGCCGCCCGCCGCGCTGCTGCGTTCGATATGAAGGTGGTGTTCTACGATCCGCATTTACTGTCGGGCGTCGATCTCTCCACCGGCTATGAGCGGGTCCATTCGCTGGCCGAACTGATGAGCCGCAGCGACGTGGTGTCGGTGCATGCGCCGCTCAGCGCCGAGACGCGTGGCCTGCTGGGTGCGGACGCATTCGCCGATGCCAAGCCCGGGTTGATTCTGATCAACACTGCGCGTGGTCCGATCGTCGATGTCACGGCGCTGGAGGCCGCGATGCGCAAGGGCACTGTTGTCGGCGCCGGTCTTGATGTGCTGCCGAATGAACCGGGCGATCTCGAGCACCCGCTGATCAAGGCGTGGCGTGCCGGCGAGCCGTGGATCAAGGACCGTCTGATCGTCACCCCGCATGCGGCGTTCTACAGCCCCGCGTCGATGGTCGACCTGCGGCTCAAGTCGATCGAGGTGGTGCATGCCTATCTCGCTGAAGGCCGGCTCACCAATTGCGTCAACCGTGAATACCTGAAGCGCTGATGGCCAGCAGCGCATTCCAACCCCGCCGGGCCTCATCGCCCTATGCTCGCCGGCTGGCACGGGAGCGCGGGCTGCCGCTGGATGTGCTGAAGGGCACTGGGCCCAATGGCCGTATCGTCGCAGCGGACATCGCAGCGTTCACGGCGGCTCCACCCGCCCCCATAGCTGCCAGCGGCCCACATGCCTCGGCGCTCGGCGCAACGATCCAGTTGGCGACGCTGATGCAACTGCTCGCCGGCTTCGCTGATGCGGATACGCCCTTCAGGCTGGAAGACGTGGCACTCCGTGCCGCGGGCTGTGCGCTCGACGATGTACCCGAGACCACCAGTCTCGCAGGGGCGCCTGTAGCGCTCGAGCAGAAGCGAGCGCAGCTTGTGTTCGCCGACATCCGCAAGGGCTCGCTTGGCCCGCTGCGGGCCCGGCGCGTTGCCGCGATCGAAGCCGGCGCCGACCAGTCGAGCGAGCTTGCCGCGCTGTCGCTGAAGCTTCTGACGGCCTCCGATATCCGCCCAGTGATGATGCCGCTGCTGGCGGGGCGCGACATGCGGCTGGTGCTGGCAGTTGGTCCCACCACGGGAGAATGCCTGCTGTCGTTCGATGCGACGGTGGTCAGCGAGGACGCGGCCACTGCGTTCCTCATCCGTTTCAAAGCCTATCTTGAGCTGCCGCTCCGGCTGCTGGCATAGCTGGGGACCGGCTGAAACTGGCGCTTCGCCGCTTTGAGATCGTGCTATTATCATAGCCATACCGACCAGGACTGGCTGAATATATGGACGAGCTTGCATCGAAGATTGACCTGTTGCCGAAGCGTTCGCTGGCGCGCTCCCAGGGGCCGCTCTACCGGCAACTGGCCGATATCCTGCGCGAGCCGATCGCCTCCGGCGCCTTCCCGGTTGGTGGCGAACTGCCCAAGGAAGCTACGATCGCCGAGCGCTTCGGAGTGAGCCTGATCACCGTGCGCCAGGCGTTACGAGACCTCGAGGCGGATGGGCTGATCCGTAAACGTTCGGCCAAGCCCGCAGTGGTCACTTCGCCATCGCCGCCGGTGACCCTGAGCTGGACCTTCAAGAACTTTGCCGACATGGCCGCCTTCACCAAGGATGCCGAGCTGAAAGTGAAGTCCTACAAGAAGGAAGGCTCGCCGCTGCTGCAGCGACACTTCGGCCTCGCCAAGGACGAACAGGGCTATTGCCTCCGCTCGATCCTTGCGGTCGGTAAACAGAAGAAGGCGCAGATTACCACCTACTTCCCCCCCGATATCGGCTCGCAGTTGCAGAAGGAAGACTTCAACGACGTGCTGATCTTCCGGGCCGTGCAGAGGCGGCTCAATATCCGCATGGCGGTGGCGCATTGCACCATCCGCGCCGAGATCGCCGACAATGTGGTTGCGGCGGATCTGGGCGTCGCTCAAGGCTCCGCCATCCTGGCCGTGGAAATGATGTACCAGTCGGCCGACCAGCGGAATGTCGAGTTTTCGATCGCGCGGCATCCAGCCGACATGTTCTCGATCACCTACGACGCGCCGAACGATCTGGCATGACCGATCCGTCCTGTCGTTCCGACCTCTGGCGCATGGACATCAAGATAAAATTATAATAGCATCATAGCTAGCTCAAGATGTGAGGGAGAATGCATCTCGAGGCCGTAAGGGCCAGCGGTCTACGCCCGCTTTCCGAGGAAGACTGCTAGTCCACTTCTAACGACTGAACCGGCTGGGACGCTGTTTGACAGCACATCTTGGTACCGGTATCAATTGAGCAGCAGGCACCGCAGCAAAGACGGCAGGGACCGTCGCGGCCGCCCGCACAAGGGAGGAATATGTGATGAAACTGCACTCAGTGCTGATGTGTGCGGCGCTTGCCGTCACCTCGCTGTCAGCGGGCGTGGCGCCGGTCGTTGCGCAGGACAAGAAGCCGTACGTCATCTATCTCAGCAACAACTTCGTCGGCAACGACTGGCGCCAGCAGATGCAGCGCGTCGCCCAGGTGTCGGTCGACAAGGGGCCGCTGGCCGGCCGGGTCGAGCTGCATATCGAGGTGGTGGAAAACACCGTCCAGGCGCAGATCAACTCGCTCAACAACATCATCCGCGAGAAGCCCGATGCGATCCTCGTCGATGCGGCGTCGGACTCGGCGCTCAACCCTACGATCAAGCGCGCCTGCGACGCGGGCATCGTGGTGATCAGCTTCGACCAGGTGGTGACCGAGCCCTGCGCCCTCACACTCGCCTCGAACTGGGAGCGTATCCCGGCCGTGATGGCCGAATGGATGGCCGTGCAGCTTGGCGGCAAGGGCAATGTGCTTATCGACCGCGGCCTTGCCGGTGCGCCGATCTCGGCACAGTTGCAGGAGGGCTATGAGAAGGTCTTGAAGGACTACCCGGACATCAAGGTGGTCGGCTACTACAATGGCGACTACGCGCTCGGGCCTGAGCAATCGGGCGTGGCCTCACTGCTCGCCGCCAATCCGCAGGTCGATGGCATCCTGACCCAGGGATACGGCTCCGGAGCCATCCAGGCCCTGAAGGACGCTGGCCGTCCGATGGTGCCGGTGGTGGGCTTCTCCTACAACGTCGCGGCGCTCACCTGCGCCGAGAGCGGCGCGAAGTGCATCCTCGGCTCCAATCCGGCCTACCTGTCGTCGGAGGCCATCAAGCTCGCCGTCGAAATCCTCGACACCGGCAAGCGCCCGGAATCCCGCTCGGTCGAGATCGAAGGCGACTTCGTCACCACCACGCCGTTTGAGAGCAAGCTATTCCCGGGCACCAAGATGCAGACCATCGAGGTCGGCGTGAACGCCTTCCCCGACCAACCCCCTGGGCTGACCCTGCCGATCACGCCCGACTGGGTCGAGATTACCGCCGCGGAAGCCGCTGGTGTCGCGCAGTAAGCGACTGCAAACTCCAGCCTCTCGGGAGCGTGCTTCCGGGAGGTTCGTTTGTCGGGGCGACCGGTTATGGACCTTATCGAAGTCAGCGGGCTGACGAAGCGCTATGGCGGTATCGTAGCGCTCAGCGAGGCGCAGTTCTCAGCTTGGGCCGGCGAAGTGCATGCGCTGGTCGGCGAGAATGGCGCGGGCAAGTCGACTTTCATTCAGATCCTGTCGGGAGCCGTTCATCCGGACGAAGGAAAGCTCCAGCTGGAAGGTCAGCCCTACTCACCCATCAACCCCGATGCGGCCCAGGCGCTCGGCGTGGCGGCGGTGTTCCAGGAGCTGTCGCTGATCCCCGACCTGGCGGTCGAGCAGAACATCTGGTTCCGCCGCGAACCGCGCACTGCATTGCTCACGGTCGATGGCAAGGCGCTGCGGCGCAAAACTTTGGAACTGTTCGACAAATACCGCTTCCCGCCGCTCGATCCGGCGCGCGAACTGCGCCGCCTGACGCTGGCCGAGCGGCAGCTGGTGGAGATTGCCAAAGGCCTCGCCAAGGACCCGCGCATCCTCATTCTCGACGAAGCCACATCCGCCCTACCGGCGAAAGAAGCCGAGTGGCTACTGGCACTTACACGCCAGATCGCCGCCGAGGGCCGGCTCGTCATCTTCATTTCGCACCGCATGGGCGAGGTCCGCGCCATCGCCGACCGGCTCACCATTTTCCGCAACGGCTCGACCGTCGCCAGCCACGTCGCGACGGCGGTTTCCGACGACGAAATCGTCACCCAGATGATCGGCCGGCCACTGGTTCGCCTCTATCCTGAACGGAAAGCAACGGCGACTGAACGGATCGCGCTGAAGGTCGATGACCTGCGCAGCGGCAGCCGGCTGACCGGCGCCAGTTTCGAGCTGCGCGAAGGCGAAGTGCTCGGTGTCGGCGGGTTGCAGGGCCACGGCCAGCGCGAGCTGTTCCAGTCACTGTTCGGCGCCAGCCGGGCCACGGGCAGTATCGAGCTCTGGGGCAAGCCGACGCAGATCGCCAATCCTCGGCACGCGCTCATCGGCCGTGATGGCATTGCGCTGGTGCCGGAAGACCGGCCTGGCCAGGGACTGCTGCTGACCAAGAGCGTGCGCGAAAATCTCACGCTTTCGGTGATCAGGCGCTTCACCGACAAGGGTTTCCTGAGCCGAGGCAGAGAAGCCGCCCTGGTCAAAGAGATGGTGGATTTCCTCCGCATCAAGGCGGGGACGCCCGAGCAACTGGCCGGCACGCTGTCGGGCGGCAACCAGCAGAAGGTGATCTTCGGCAAGATGCTACTGACCGAGGCACGGGTGCTGCTGCTCTACGATCCGACGCGCGGCGTCGATGTCGGCACCAAGGGCGAGATTTTCCAGCTGATGCGCGACCTCGCGGCCAGGGGCTACGCCATCCTGTTCTATTCCAGCGACCTACCCGAACTCGTGCATGTCCCCGACCGGGTGCTGGTGCTGCGCTCGGGACGCGTCGCCGCGACGCTCGGCGCCGGCCGCGTTTCGGAAGAGGCGATCCTCCGCGCCGCCGTGCTGGATGAGGCAGCCTGATGAGCGTGTCCGTCGCCGAACGCCCCGCCGAAACAGAACCCGCCAGGCATTTGGCGTGGCGCGGCTGGCTGCTCGACCGAGCACCGTTCCTCGTCGCCTGCCTGATGCTGCTGGTGGTCGTCGCGATCTACGGGGCGCTCCAGAAGGGCGTGTTCACGCTCGACGAGATCAATCTCGACACCGCCGCGGCGATGACACTGATCCTGGCCGCGACAGGGCAGACGATCGTGCTGATCCGCGGTGGCATTGACCTCTCGATCGGTGGCGTCATCAGCCTCGGCACGGTGATCGCGGCGACGCAGTTCTCCGACGATCCGCTGACCGTTGTGATGTGGTCGGCGCTGATCCTTGCCATCGGCTTCGCGGTCGGGGCGCTCAACGGGCTGCTGATCTCGGCGCTGAAGCTGCAGCCGTTCCTCGTGACGCTAGCTAGCTGGTCGATCCTCAACGGCATCGCCATGCTGATCCTGCCCACCGATGGCGGGGGCGTGCCCGGCTGGTGGATCGGTTTCAGCTACAACCAGATCCTCGGGCTCGCGAGCCCGGTCTGGATGCTGATCGGGCTGATCATCTTCTGGTACTGGTTCCGCGCCACGCGGCTCGGCATCACCATCCAGGCGACCGGCTCGAACGAAAAGTCGGCGTTCCTCTCGGGCGTCTCGATCGCGCGCATCAACGTCGTCACATATGGCCTGTCGGGGCTGTTCGCGGCGGCCGCGGCGCTCTACCTCACGACACAGACCGGCGCCGGTTCACCCACGATCGGCAAGGACTACATCCTGCCATCAGTGGCGGCGGCGGTGATCGGCGGCGTCAGCCTGTTCGGTGGCCGCGGGCACCTGCTCGGCACGGTGATCGGCGCACTGATCCTGACGCTGATCGGCAATCTCGTCTTCGTGCTGCGGGTCTCGAGCTACTGGCAGCCGGTGATGTCGGGCGTGATCCTTCTGGTCGCGGTACTGGCCAGTTCACTCGCCGAAAAGACCGCGCGAGGGCAGGAGCAATGAGCAGCTTTCTCACCCGCAACCGGCTGATCCTCCTCGCCTATCTGGGCATGGTGGTGCTGCTGCTGGTCACCGCGCTGTTCTCGCCGGGGTTCCTGTCGGAATCGAACCTCCGCTCGACGCTGGTGCTAGCAGCTTTCGTCGGCATCGTGGCGCTGGGGCAGACCTTCGTCATCATCGGTGGCGGCATCGATCTGTCGATCCCGTGGGTGCTGAACTCCGCCGCCATCCTGATGACGCTGCTCTGCGCCGGGCAGGACCTGCCGCTGTTCTGGGTGGCGCCGCTGATCCTTGTCGGAGGGGCCGCGATCGGGCTGATCAACGGTGTCGGGGTCGCCATCTTCGGCGTGCCGCCGATCATCATGACGCTGGCCGCGAACGTCATCCTGCAGGGCCTGATCCTCGTCTACACCGGCGGCTCGCCGACGCCGTCGGCGCCCGAACTGATCAAGTTCCTCTCCGTGGGGAGGCTCGGGCCGGTACCGGTGATTTTGTTGATCTGGGCCGTACTGGCGCTGGTCGCCTCGCTACTGCTGTCGAAGGCGGCGTTCGGGCGGCATCTCTATGCGCTCGGCAGCAGCGCCACGGTGGCCGAGTTCTCAGGTGTGCCGACAGCGCGGACGATCATCCTCACCTATGCCTCATCCGGGCTCTCGGCCGCACTCGCCGGCATGCTGCTTACCGGCTATTCGGGCCAGGCCTACCTGGGCATGGGCGACTCGTACCTCTTCACCTCGATCGCTGCGGTGGCCATCGGCGGCGCTTCGATCCTTGGGGGCAGCGGGCACTATCTCGGCAGCATCGCTGGAGCACTTGTGCTCACCATCCTGACCGGGCTGCTGCCGGCGTTGAACCTTTCCAGCGGGGCACTGCTGGTGGTCTACGGCGCGGTGATCCTGGTCACGGTTTCGCTGGGCAGCGAGACTTTTGCGAGCCTCTGGGGGCTCGTGTTCAAGAACAAAAAACAGAAGACCGAGGGGGACTAGTTCATGGACATCACCTGCGTCGTCGACGCCAAGGCCGAACTCGGCGAGGGCACCATCTGGGACCCCAAGGCCGGGGTGCTGTGGTGGATCGATATCTGGAGCAAGCTGATCCATCGCTACGACCCGGCGTCCGGCAAGGACGACACCTGGGAATCGCCCGAATTCCTCGGCTGCATAGGGCTGCGCGAGAGAGGCGGGCTGGTAGTCACCATGGTCTCCGGTTTCTATTTCTTCGACCCCAAGACCGGGGCGTTCGAGGCGATTATCGACCCCGAGGCGCACCTGCCACTCACCCGCTTCAACGATGGCAAGCCGGACCGGCAGGGCCGGTTCTGGTCCGGCACGATGTTCGAGGCGCCGGGCAAGCCGGTGCAGTTCATCGGCTCGCTTTATCGGATGGACACCGACCTCTCGGTGCACCGGATGATCGAGGGCGTCGGCTGCTGCAATGGCCTCGCCTGGAGTCCGGACAGCAGGACCATGTACTTCTCGGACAGCCACACGACCATCGTCCGCGCCTACGACTTCGATGCCGCGACCGGCGATATCGAGAACCAGCGCACCTTCGTCGATCTGGACGGCAGCGGCGGTATTGCCGATGGCGCGACGGTCGACGCGGATGGTTGCTACTGGGTCACAATCCCAGTCACCAGCAAGGTCAACCAGTACGACCCGCAGGGCAAGCTGATGCAGTCGATCGCGTTGCCGACGGACCTGCCCACCTGCTGCGAGTTCGGCGGCAAGCACCTCGACATCCTCTACGTCACGACGGCGGTACTGAAGCGCCCGGCCGAGCACTTCAAGGGGCAGAGCAATCCGGGTGGGCTGTTCGCCATCGACGTCGGCACCAAGGGCCTAGCGCTGCCAGCGTTCAGGGGGTGAGGCCTCTTATCGGACATATCCCACGCAAGCGGCGAAATTGCTCCATGCCTTCGCAGGGATGACATCGGGGTTGTGGAACTTGGTGCGCAAGGCACCGCAATGAGCGGACGCGAACTCAGCCCGCCAGCAGAAGCGGCTGCTTCGTTCGCACCCGTAGCCCCTGCCCGACCTTTCGCTCCAAGTACCCCGCGTAGAGCGAGAGCGGCCAACACAGCATGAAGTAGATGACGGATACCGTGCCGAACACCAGCACGGGCTGAAAGGTCACGGTGTTCACCTGCGTCGCGGCGCGGGCCAGTTCGGTGAGCCCGATCAGCGAGGCGACCGAGGTGGTCTTCACGATCTGCACCATGAAGCCGACGGTGGGCGGCAGCATGAGCTTCACCGCCTGCGGCAGGATCACAAGTCGCAGTGTCGGCAGGAACCGGAAGCCGAGCGCAGTGGCGGCTTCCCACTGGCCCTTGGGCACTGCCTCTATAGAGCCACGAAAGATTTCGCCAAAGAAGGCGCCGCCGTTGAGTGAGAAAGTGAGCGCCGCGGACACCCACGGGTCGGGCCGGAAGCCGAGCAGCGACGAGCCGTAATAGGCCATGAACAGCTGGATCAGGATCGGCGTGCCCATGAAGAACTGGATATAGCCGCCCGCCAGCCAGCGCAGCGCTGGCAGCGGTGCGACCCGGAGCGCGGCGATGACCAGCCCGATCACCCCGCCGCCGGCAAAGCCGATGAGCGCAAGGAGGATGGTCCAGCGCGTCGCCATGAGGAGGAATATCAGCTCATTGGGGCCGAAATCGCGGAGGCTCATCTCATGCCCTCCAGCGGAACAGCAGGCGGCCAAGGCCCGCGAAGATCAGGCTCGCGGCTTGCACCAGCACGAAATAGATCACCGCGATGACGATGTAGACCTCAAAGCTGCGGAAGCTTTCCATCACCAGGTTGTTGGCCATGGCGGTGAGTTCCTCGGCGGCGATGGCGCCGACGATCGAGGTGCCCATCAGCTGGAGGATGAACTGGGCAGAGAGTGACGGATAGACGGCACGCACCGCCGGCACCAGCACGACGTGGCGGATGATGCGATAGCTGCTGAGGCCGAGTGACTTGGCAGCCTCGATCTGGCCGACCGGCACCGACTCGACGCCGGCGCGTAGGATCTCGGTGGCATAGGCGCCGAGGTGGATGGAGAGCGCGAGAATGGCGGCGCTGCCGCTACTGAGTTTCAGCCCGAACATCGGCAGCGAGAAGAAGACGAAGTAGAGCTGGATCAGCAGCGGGGTGTTGCGGATCAGCTCGACATAAGCCGCGATCGGCCACGAGACCCAGCGTGGTCCGAAGCTGCGTCCGATGGCGCCGAGCGTGCCGATGATGGTGCCGAACAGGATCGACAGCACGGTAAGCTGGATCGTCTGACTGACGCCGACAAGCAGCCTGTCGAGATGGATGAGGACCGGTCCGAATTGCAGGGCCGTTTGCATGCGCGACCTGTCGAAAACGATGAAGGAGGCGGAGCCAGCGTAGGCTCCGCCAAATACACGCGCGATCAGAATACCGGCAAAGCCGGCAGCGGCTGGTTGCGGTACTTCATCGACAGCGCTTCGAGCACGCCGTCCGTCTTCTGGGTGAACAGCCAGGTGTTGATCCATTGGCGCAGGTTGTCGTTGCCCTTGGCGACGCCGATGCCGAAGTAGAAGGTCTTCAAGGTGTACTTCTGCTCGAAGTCGTCGCCGTTCTGCGCCTTCTTGAGGTAAATCTCGCCGTAATCGCCGCCGCCCATGGCGTCGATCTGGCCGGAGACCATGGCCTGCAGCAGCGATGAGTAGTCGTCGAAGCGCAGGATTTCGATACCGGGGTTCGCTTCGGCGGCCGCAGTCAGCAGGCCGTCCTCGCCAGTGCCGCGGGTGAGGCCGACCTTCTTGCCGACGAGATCGGCATGGCTCGAAATCGCCGTGCTCTTGGGCGCAATCACCACGGCCGACTGGCCGGCGTACGGGATCGAGTAATCGATCTGGATGGCGCGGGCCGGCGTAATCGAGAAGATCGAGATCACCACGTCGACCTGCTTGGTGAGCAGCGACGGGATGCGACCCGGCGAAGTGACGGTGACGAACTCGACCGGCACGCCGAGCGCTTCGCCCATCTTGGTGGCGACCTCGATGTCGAAGCCGGTCGGCTTCAGGTCGGCATCGAGGAAGCCGTATGGCGGTGTGGTGGTATCGACGGCGACGATCAGTTTGCCGCGCGCGATGATCTCGTCGACGGTCTGCGCGGATGCGGCGGCCGGCAGTATGGCGACCAGCGC
Organism: Devosia sp.; assembly: GCF_028290645.1. GTDB lineage: Bacteria > Pseudomonadota > Alphaproteobacteria > Rhizobiales > Devosiaceae > Devosia_A. The sequence continues at coordinate 15,523 of NZ_JAQGJL010000143.1, forward strand.
CACTGCAAGTCCGGCCAAGACCAGCTTCAACTTATTCGGCATGTATTCCCTCCCAATGCCCAAATGCGCCAAGTCGTCCCCCGTCGTCAGGTGGCGCAGAGCCGCCGACGGCGCAGTCACGTGTTCTGATGATCTAAATTGCGCCCTCTGCTCCGCCCCCTCAGCGACGCATGCGGACTTCGTCCGCTTCTTATAATGGTATGCTATTATAATCTTTGGAGCCGGTCTAGGGGGCCTTGGGTTATTTGGATGCACCCGCCAGGAAGACGTAGCCCCGACCCTGCAGCCGCGTGGCAGACCAGACTAGTTCGAGCCGTTGGTCACGCCCTGTCCGGCTAAGGTCGCCACGCATGGCCGTAGCGTCTGCCCTCGGATGAGCTGCAGGGTGTGGTCGCCGACCAGGATGGTCCGGGTCACAGCCCGCCCCCTCGCCCCGACAGTGGCCGCTCGGGCGCGCCGCGTCGGCTTGTCGCGACGTGGGCCGGCCCCTGCCCCCCCAGGTGGACGCGCCGCAACACAGCAATTAGCCAGAGACCCGATGACAACGCCAAGACTCAGACTGGAACCGTTCCCCGATGAGAGGGTCGGAACACTGTCGAGGCTTAGCAGGCGGTGAGCCCCAGAAGGGCTATTTCAATGACTTCCCCGAAATGTGGCCTACAAACCGGAGCGATGGCGCGGGTAACTCTGGTCGCCCTCGGGCG
>NZ_JAQGJL010000176.1 GCF_028290645.1 Devosia sp.
GACAGGATCGCCATCGGCGTGCCCTTCTTGGTGCGCCGGTCGTTGCGGCTCCCCAGGGTCCCGGCGAGGCGCCCAGCGCTCGCGCCGGCTTCCTTCACCGCCCGCTCGAAATCGGCATAGGGCTGCACCCTGAGCCGGTCGAACAGCTCGGCGTATTGGTCGAGCGGATGGCCCGAGAGGTGGAAGCCGATGGCGCTATGCTCCCGCGCCAGCCGCTCTGCCGGTACCCAGTTCGTTACCGATTGACTGAGTGCGATGGGCTCCGGCCGGTCGGCCGCGAACATGTCCATGATGCCGTCGGCGGCGTTGGCGTTGGTACGCTGCGCCACGGCGACGATCGAGTCGATCGCGGCGAAGGCCTGCTCCCGGCGCGGCGCCAGCTGGTCGAAGGCGCCGGCGTTCACCAGGGCTTCCAGCGTGCGGCGGTTGATGATCCGGGCATCCACCCGTGCGGCGAAATCGCCGAGGTCGCTGAACGGCTTGTCGCCACGGGCCGCGACGATGTGCTCGGCCACCGCCTGCCCAACCCCCTTCACCGCGCCGATGGCGTAGAACACCTTCTTTTCGTGGGTGTTGAACACCGCGTCCGAGCGATTGACGCAGGGCGGGACGATCTCGATGGCGTGCTTCTTGGCGTCCTGGCGGAATTCGTTGAGCTTGTCGGTATTACCCATGTCGAGCGTCATGGTCGCCGCGAAGAACTCGTGCGGGTAATGCGCCTTGAGGTAGGCGGTCTGGTAGCTGACCAGGGCGTAGGTGGCGGCGTGCGACTTGTTGAAGCCGTAGTTGGCGAACTTGGCGAGGAGGTCGAAGATGGTGTCGGCAAGGCCCTTCTTGAGGCCAAAGCGGATGCAGCCCTCCTGGAAGCGCTCGCGCTGCGCGTCCATCTCGGCCTTGATCTTCTTGCCCATGGCGCGGCGCAGCATGTCGGCTTCGCCCAGCGAGTAGCCCGAGAGCAGCTGGGCGATCTGCATCACCTGCTCCTGGTAGACGATAATGCCATAGGTCTCGTCGAGGACTTCGCTGAGGGCCTCGTGCGGATACTCGATGTCCTCATCGCCGCGCTTGCGCGCGTTGAACAGCGGGATGTTCTCCATCGGGCCCGGCCGATACAGGGCCACCAGCGCGATGATGTCCTCGAAATGGTCGGGCTTCATGTCGACGAGCGCCCGGCGCATGCCGGCGCCTTCCACCTGGAACACCCCGGCCGTGTCGCCATCCGCGTAGAGCTTGTAGGTCTTCACGTCGTGGATCGGGATGTCTTCAATGCGGAAATGCCCGCCGTCCCGGTTGATCATGTCGACGGCGCGCTTGATCGTGGTCAGCGTCTTGAGGCCCAGGAAGTCGAACTTCACCAGCCCGGCCGATTCCGACCACTTCATGTTGTACTGGCTGACCGGCATGTCCGAACGCGGGTCGCGATAGAGCGGCGCCAGCTCCTGCAGTGGCCGGTCGCCGATGACGATGCCCGCGGCGTGGGTCGAGGCGTGGCGGTAAAGACCCTCGAGCTTCTGGCCGATGGCGAGGAGTTCCGCCACCTGCTCGTCCTCGTCGGCCATCATCCTAAGCTGCGGGACTTCCTTCAGCGAGCGCTCGAGCGTCCAGGGGTCGGCCGGGTTGGCCGGCACCAGCTTGGCGATGCGGTCCACTTGACCATAGGGCATCTGCAGCACGCGGCCGACGTCGCGCAGCACAGCGCGGGCCTGCAGCGTACCGAAGGTGATGATCTGAGCGACCTGCGCCTCGCCGTATTTCCGCTGGACATAGCGGATGACTTCTTCGCGGCGGTCCTGGCAGAAGTCGATGTCGAAGTCCGGCATCGACACGCGCTCTGGGTTGAGCATGCGCTCGAACAGCAGGTTGTAGCGGAGCGGATCGAGGTCGGTGATGGTCGTCGCATAGGCCACCAGCGAGCCGGCGCCCGAGCCACGTCCCGGCCCTACCGGGATGTCCTGCGCCTTGGCCCACCGGATGAAGTCGGCGACGATCAGGAAGTAGCCGGGATACTTCATCTTCTCGATGATCCCGAGCTCGAACTCGAGCCGCTCGCGATACTCGGTTTCGGTCTTGCCCGGGGCCACGCCGACAGTCCTCAGCCGTTCGTCGAGCCCGGTGCGCGCCATATCGGCGAGCGCCCGCGCCTCCGCCGCTACCGCCTCGGCATCGGTGAGGTCGGGCGTCGCTGCAAACTTCGGCAGCACCGGGTCGCGCTTCTTCGGCCGGTAACCGATGCGTTGCGCGATCTCGACCGTGCTGTCGAGCGCTTCGGGCAGGTCGGCGAAGAGCTTCTGCATCTCCTCGCGGGTCTTGAAATAGTGCTGGTCAGAGAGTTTTCGGCGCTCGGTCTGCGCCACCATGGTGCCGCCGGCGATGGCGAGCAGCGCATCATGCGCCTCGTGGTCGGCCGGACCGGGGTAGAACGGCTCGTTGGTGGCGACCAGTGGTACGCCCCGCCGGTACGCGTAGTCGATCAGCTTGGCTTCGTTGAGGGCCTCCTGCGGGCGCCCATGGCGCTGCAGCTCGACATAGAGGCGGTCGCCGAACAGCTCCTGCAGCCGATCGAGCCGCCCCAGCGCAATGGTATCCAGGTTGTTACCGAACCAGGGGTCGATGGCCCCTTCAGGCCCGCCGGTCAGGCAGATGATGCCTTCGAGCGCGTGGCGCTCCATCCAGCCGAGCTTGGCGGCGGCGCGGCCGTTCTCGCCTTCGAGATGCGACCGGCTGACCAGCCGCGACAGGTTGGCGAACCCGGCCTCGCTGGCGGCGAACAGCACCAGCCCGCCCTTGCCGTAGCGGCCGCGGTCCTGGCCGCGCTCCTGCATACGGTCCTGGCTGTCCTCCATCTCGGAGAAATCGATCGCCAGTTCCACCCCGATCAGCGGCTGAATCCCCTTCCCCGCGGCCTTCTCGGAGAATTCCAGAGCCCCGAACAGGTTGTTCGTGTCGGCTATGCCGAGAGCCGGTTGCTTGTCGGCCTTGGCCAGGTCGAGCAGCTTGGCGAGCGGCAACGCCCCCTCGAGCAGCGAGTAGGCGGAATGAACATGCAGGTGGATGAAGCCGGGACCAGCCATTCGTCGTTCCTAACCTCGTGCCGACACAACGGCCACACACGAGGACGTCAATCCACAGGCTGTCACACGAGTCGGGCCGCGATATCCATCCAGGTGAGAGACGCGACCGAAAAGCCGCAAATCGTAACGAAAGCCAGCAGATCCTTGACGAACGACAGCATCGGAACCTCCAAAGTTTCTGTTCTGTTCTTCTATGTTCTCAATATGTTCTTGTCCAGCGGCATCGAAATAGCCATCAACACGTAGTTAACGCGCAGCAAGCTGCAACCCGGCAGGATCGAAGGAGAACAAGCCGTGAACCAGCAGCCGAACGCTGAGCAATTCCATGCCCTCACCGGGGGCCGATCGTCACGAGCCCAAGTCTTGGGAGCGCGCGGCCGTTCAAGGTGGCGGGGGCGAACGAGCTGCCGTTCTGATCGGGCGAACATCGGCCAAGAATTCCCCGGCGGCGGGACAATGACCTTTCTCGATAGTGCCATCAGTTTCGCGCAAGTGACCAACGTGATGCGGTTGAAGGGCCAGGTGACTGGATTTGGCCCAAACATCCCGCTACGGCTCAGAGCATGGCGATAGATGACCGCGACCGCGAAAAGCTCGTTCGCATCCTGAAGCTGCTGGGCTCCGACCACCCGGGCGAGAGGGCGTCGGCCGCACTTGCGGCGCACCGGCTGGTCGGCTCGCTCGACGAGAACTGGGACGAGCTGCTGGATCCCAAGCCCACCAAGGTGGTGGTGCAGCGGGTGCGCGAGTGGGATGTGAACCACCGCGACGCCGCCGAAGCGCGTATCCGCCAGCTCAAGGCGACGACCGAGCGACAAGAGCGACAGATCCGCGCCCTGCGGACGCGCATCAATACCTTGAGCGACCGGGAACGCAGGCGCCGCGAGGCGGAGGTGAGCGACGCCCCGTCCGAAGCCTGGGACCGCTAGAGCGTTATCGGCTCGATCAGCCCGCCCCTGAGGGTCACGATCCGGTTGGCGCGCCGGGCGAGCTCGTGGTTGTGGGTGGCGATCAGAGCGGCGGCCCCCTCCTCGCGGATCAGCGCAGCAAGCGCGTCGAACACCACGTCGCTGGTCGAGGGGTCGAGATTGCCGGTCGGCTCGTCGGCGAGGATGATGCGGGGATGGTTGGCGGCGGCGCGAGCGATGGCGACGCGCTGCTGTTCGCCGCCCGAAAGCTCCGCCGGCCGGTGCTGGGCCCGCGGGCCAATGCCGAGGATTTCGAGGAGCTCCATTGCCCGCTTCTCGGCCGCAGCCTTGTCATAGCCGGCGATGAGCTGCGGCATGGCGACGTTCTCGAGCGCCGAGAACTCGGGAAGCAGATGATGGAACTGGTAGACGTAGCCGATGGTGTCGCGCCGCAGCAGCGTGCGCCCGCGCTCGTTGAGCTTGCTGGTGGGTATGCCGGTGATATCCACTTCGCCGGCCTGCGGCCGCTCGAGCAGGCCCGAGATGTGGAGCAGCGTCGATTTGCCGGCGCCCGACGGCGCGACGATGGCGACGAGTTCGCCGCCCCTGACCTCGAGGTCGGCCGCTTCCAGCACGCGCACCAGCGTCTCGCCGTCCCCGTAGTGGCGATGCACCTTGGTGAGTTTGAGATGGACGTCACTCATAGCGCAGGGCCTCGACGGGATCGTATTGAGCGGCGCGCCAGGCGGGATAGAGCGTCGCGAGGAAGCTGAGGCCGAGCGCCACCGCGACGATCATCGCCACCTCGGAGGGGTTGGTGCGGCTGGGCAGCGAGGAGAGGAAGAACACTTCGGGCGGAAAGATGGTGATGCCGAGCAGGCTCGAGAGGAACGCCCGGATTGGCTCGGCATTGGCGGCGATCACCAGCCCGAGCGCCAGCCCGATCAGCGTGCCGCCGACCCCGATCGCCACTCCGGCAATGCCGAAGATCCGCATGATGGCGCCGCGCGTCGCGCCCATGGTGCGGAGCACCGCAATATCGGTGCCCTTGTCCTTCACCAGCATGATGAGGCTGGAGATGATGTTGAAGGCGGCAACGACGATGATCATCGAGAGGATGACGAACATCACCGTGCCCTGCGTCTGCAGCGCATCGAAGAAATTCTGGTGCTGCTGGCGCCAGTCCGAGAGGATCAGCGGGCGCTCGATCTGCTGGCCGATTTTCAGCCGCATCGAGTCTATGGCGCCGGGGTCGGCGATGAAGATCTCGATGGCGGTGGCCCGGTAGATACGGTCGTAGGCCGCCTCGCGCTCCTCCTCGGTGGCATCGACGGCAGGCACCTTGGCATCGGGCCTCAGAACCCGCTCGAACATGTCGAGATAGTCCTGCGCGGCGCGCAGCGGCATGTAGAGGTAGAAGCTGTCGAACTCGGTCATCCCGAGGTCGAAGATCACCTGCACCCGGTAGGAGCGGGTGCGCGGCCGGTTGCCGCCCTGCGCGCCCTCGGTGTCGGGAGTGAGCAGGGTAACCGGATCGCCGATGTTCACCTTGAGCTTTTCGGCGAGGCGCTTGCCGATGGCGACGCCATTGCCGTCGTCCCAGCCGTCCCAGTGGCCGAGGATCGCGCCGTCATGCAAGAGCTTCAGCTTCTCGATCGAGCCGAGCGATACGCCGCGCACGATCACGCCGGTGGAGTCGGCCTTGGCGCCGGACGCCAGCGCCTGGCCCTCGACATAGGGGATCGCCGCCACGACTCCGTCGACGCTCTGGATCTGGAAGGCGGACTGGTCGTAGTCGGTGAAGCGGGCTTCGATCGGATAGGCGGAGAAATGGCCGTTTAGGCCGAGGAGCTTGGCGACGATCTCGGCATTGAAGCCGTTCATCACCGAGGTGACGACGATCAGTGCCGCGACGCCGAGCGCGATGCCGGTCAGAGTCAGGCCGGCGATGACCGAGACGAAGCGGTCGCGCCGGCGGGCCCGGAGGTAGCGGCCAGCCACCATGAACTCGAAGCGCGAGAAGGGCCCGGGATCGGCGGCGCCATCGGTCATTGGTGCAGCCCCTCGATCGGGTCGAGCCGGGCGGCGCGCCATGCCGGATAGAGCGTGGCGAGGAAGGTGAGGCCCAGCGACAGCAGCACCACGAGGACCACCTCGCCGGTATCGACCCGCGACGGGAGGCTGGACAACAGGAACAGTTCGGGCGGGAAGATCGCGATGTCGAGGAAGTTGGAGATGGCGGACCGGATCGCCTCGACGTTGATGGCGACCACCAGCCCGAGGATCAGCCCGAGCAGCGTGCCCGAGAGGCCGATGGCGAAGCCCGTCATCGAGAAGATGCGGAGGATCGAGGAGCGGGTTGCGCCCATGGTGCGCAGCACCGCGATGTCCGGGCCCTTGTCCTTCACCAGCATGACGAGGCTGGCGATGATGTTGAAGGCGGCAACGAGGATGATCAGCGACAGGATGACGAACATCACCACCCGCTCGACCTGCAGCGCGGAAAAGAACGTGGCGTTGCGCTGCTGCCAGTCGGCGATGGCGAAGGGGCGGTCGAGCGATGCCTGGAGCTTGTCACGCATGCCGGCGATGTTGTCGGGGTCGGCGACGAAGACCTCGACGCCGGTCGCCTGGTAGGCGCGCTCGTAGGCGGCATCGATCTCTTCGTCGGTCGCCATGACGCCAGGCATCACGGCGCCGGGCCTCAGCTTGTCCTCGTAGAGGCGGAAATAGGCCTGCGCCGCCTGCATCGGAAGGTAGACGTAGAAGCCGTCATACTCGGGCATGCCGATATTGAAGATGACGTTGACCGGCAGCGTCCGCTCCGCCGGCGTCCGGCCGAAGGGGGTGGGCGTGCCGTTGGGATTGATGATGGTGATCTGGTCGCCGATGGTGAGGCCCAAGCGCTCGGCCAGCCGCTGGCCGATGGCGGCGCCCTGCCCCGCGTCCCACTGGCCCCAGCCGCCGAGCACCGCGCCGTCGCGCAGCAGCTCGAGCTTTTGGAGCGAGGCCTCGCTGATGCCGCGCACCACGACGCCGGTGGCGCTCGAGAGGCCGGAGGCGAGCGCCTGGCCCTCGACATAGGGGACGGCGTAGCGGACACCCCCCACGCCTTCGAGGCGCGTCACCACGTCATTGTAGTCGTCGAACCCCTCGTCGATCGTCTGGACGACGAAATGCCCGTTGAGGCCGAGGATCTTGCTGAGCAGTTCGGTGCGGAAGCCGTTCATCACCGACATCACGACGATCAGCGTCGCGACACCGAGCACCACGCCTAGCAGCGTCAGCACCGCAATCACCGAGACGAACCGCTCCTTGCGGCGGGCCCGCAGGTAGCGGCCCGCCACCAGGAACTCGAAGCGCGAGAACGGTCCCGGCCCCTTCGCCGCGATGGGCGGGAGTGGGGTCAAACGCTGTCCCGCCGCTGCGGCACGATCAGCCGCTTGAGCCGGCCGACCGCCTCTTCGACCGACAGCGTCTCGCGCTCGCCGGACTTGCGGTGCTTGATCTCGACCTGGCCTTCCTTGAGCCCGCGCGGCCCGACGATCAGCTGGTACGGGATGCCGATCAGGTCGGCCGCGGCGAACTTGCCGCCGGCGCCCTGGTCGCGATCGTCGAGCAGCGCGTCGATGCCCTCGAGCTTGAGGTCCTCGTAGAGCCGCTCGGACGCCTTGTCGCTCTCGGCGTCGCCGACCTTGAGGTTGATCACTACGGCTTCGAAGGGCGCGACGCTCACCGGCCAGATGATGCCGGCCTCGTCATGCGACGCTTCGATGATCGCCGGCACGAGGCGGGTCGGGCCGATGCCGTAGCTGCCCATCTGTACCTCGACGGCCTGCCCGTCGGGGCCAGTAACGGTTGCCTTCATCGGCTTGGAATACGTGGTGCCAAAAAAGAAGATGTGGCCGACCTCGATGCCGCGGGCGGCGAGCTGGTGTTCCGGATCGACGGCGGCCTTGAACCCCGCTTCGTCGGTCATTTCGTCAGTGGCGGCAAAGAGCGACGTCCAGTCCTTGAAGATGGGTGTCAGGTCGGAGCGGAAATCGGTGTCGATCTCCGGAATCGGCTTATCCACAAGGCGCTTGTCGAGGAACACCGCACTCTCACCGGTATCGGCGAGAACGTGGAACTCATAGCTCATGTCGCCGCCGATCGGGCCGGTATCGGCACGCATCGGCACGCCGACCAGACCCATGCGGTGGAAGGTGCGCAGGTACGCGACGAACATGCGGTAGAAGGCCTGGATGGCGCTGGCCTCGTCGAGGTCGAACGAGTAGGCGTCCTTCATCAGGAATTCGCGGCTGCGCATGGTGCCGAAGCGCGGCCGCACCTCGTCGCGGAACTTCCACTGCACATGGTAGAGGTTCAGCGGCAGGTCCTTGTAGGACTTGACGTAGGTCCGGAAGATGTCGGTGATCACCTCCTCGTTGGTCGGCCCGAACAGCATGTCGCGCTCGTGGCGATCCTCGATGCGCAGCATCTCCTTGCCGTAGGCGTTGTACCGGCCACTTTCCTTCCACAGATCGGCGGACTGGATGGTCGGCATCAACAGCTGGATCGCGCCGGAGCGGTTCTGCTCTTCCTCGATGATCTTGACGATCTTGTTGAGCACCTTGAAGCCGAGCGGCAGCCACGCGTAACTGCCGGCTGCCTGCTGCTTGATCATGCCGGCACGCAGCATGAGCTGGTGCGACGCGATTTCGGCTTCCTTCGGCGTCTCCTTCAGGAGGGGCAGGAAGTAGCGGCTCAAACGCATGGATGGTCCTCGATGGCGCCGGATTCGGTTGGCAAACCCTATAGCGCAATGCGCGCAAAAGTGGAGCCCGCAAAAGCGCGCGAAACTTAGGCAAACACTTGGGCGTGCGGCCGTTTTACGCAGCTTCGGAACACGGCCGGTGATTGATTCAAGCCCATGTAAAATTGCGATGGCTGCCATGCAGAATCCGCTTGGCAGCCCCAGATTCAGTTGTTAGGGTCCCTCGCCATAAGAACACAGGCAACCGCAAGTTGCCGGACGTCGACAACGTCAAGGGAGGAGCGTTGGCAGCCACCTAACCGTGTGCCTAAGACCAACGTATTGTCGAAAAACTCTTCAAAGCAGGGCTTAGGCCCTGCTTTTTTCATTTCCGGTAAAGCAGAGATGACAGGTTCTTCTGTACTGAGGGAAATTGCACTGTCGCTGCCCGGGACTACGGAAGCGGCACATTTCGACAGGCGGGCATTCAAGGTGGCGCGCATCTACGCCACGCTTGCCGCCGATGGGCTCACGGCGAACCTCCGGTTCACGCCCGACGAGCAGGAGTTCAAGGTGATGCTGGCGCCGGAGGCGTTCAGGCCCATCGACAATGCATGGGGCCGGCAGGGCTGGACCATGGTGCAACTGGAGGCGATTGGCGAAGCGGAGCTGCGGGCGGCGCTGGAGATGGCGTACGCGCATGCGGTGTCGAAAAAGGGACGGTAGGTTCGCCGAACGCTTGACTGCAGGGCGGGTTGGCGCTGCTACTGCGCAATCTGTGCACTCGCCGAGCACTTGGTCTGCGGAGGAAGCAGGTGCCAGCCCGACACGCGGTGTCATTCCCGCGAAAGCGGGAACCTCGGTTTCCCACCTGCGGCACGATCCCAAACGGAGGTTCCCGCTTTCGCGGGAATGACTCCGAGTTCAACCTGCCCAACCGCTACCGCCAGTACTCCCGCAGCCAGTCGGCGCTCAGGCCCCAGAGCAGCAGCCCCGTGACGACCGCCGCCAGCACCGTCGTGATCAGCAGCTTGGGCCAGAACCTGAATATGCCGGCGGGAGCGCCGCGCTCGGTGCCTTGCGTCCATTGGCCGGCATCGACCTGGTTGCGCACCTTGAACGGCAGCACCAGGAACAGGCAGATCCACCAGGCGACGAAGTAGATGGCGAAGTAGGTGCCGATTTGCATGGCGCAAACTCAGACGCGATGAACGAAGATGGTTACGTTGGGTTTGCGGCCCCAATAGGACGACACCTCGCTGCGTACCGCCCGCTGCAGGGCGGTGTTGACCATCTCTGGGTCGCTGCGGCGCTTGGGCGGGATCGACTTCAGCGTTCCGGTGACCGAGCGGCGGATGAGCTGCGGGAGCGACTCGTCGTCGTCCTCGACATCGGGCAGCCCCTCGATCACTAGTTCCGGGCCGGCGAGGATCAGGCCGCTCGAATTGACGCAGAGGCTGACCACGATGTGGCCGCCGAAGCTGAGCCGGCGGCGGCCCTTTACGCCGCTCTCCTCGGGCGTGCAGAGCACGTTCCCATCGAGATAGAGCTGGCCGACGCGGACCTCCCCGGGGAACTGCGTGGTGTTGGGGAACAGCCGCACCATGTCGCCGTTGCGGGCGTGGACCACCGTCTCGATGCCATGCTGCCGACCGAGCAGCGCATGGGCCTCGAGATGCGCCGCCTCGCCGTGCACCGGGATCAGCACGTCGGGCTTGATCATGTCGTAGAGCCGCTTCAGCTCCTCGCGGCGCGGGTGGCCGGTGGTGTGGACAAGACCGTGCGTCTGGGTGATCACGTCGACGCCGCGGTCGATCAGGAGGTTCTGGATGTCGATGACCTCGCGCTCGTTGCCCGGGATGGCCCAGGACGAGAAGATCACCCGGTCCCCGGCATTGAGCGAGATCTCGGGGTGCTCTTCGCGGGCAATCCGGGCGATGGCGGCCCGCGCCTCGCCCTGGCTGCCGGTGCAGAGGAGAACCACCTTGTTGCGCGGCAGGGTCTTGTACTCGTTCTGGTCGAGGAACGGATCGATCCCTTCCAGCATGCCGAGTTCGCGCGCGATGCCGCTGATGCGGTGCAGCGCCCGGCCCGACATGACGACCTTGCGCCCGGCCTTCTGGGCGGCGCGGGCGACCGAGATCACCCGGCCGACATTGGAGGCGAAGGTGGTGACGGCGACGCGATGCGGCGACTCCGCGATCAGTGCGGCAAGGGTCGAGGCGACCTCGTCCTCGGAGGGGCTGGTGCCGTCCTTCATCGCATTGGTGGAGTCGCAGATCAGGGCGATCGGGCTCGAGCGGTCCTCGCCGATCCGGCCGAATCGACCGACATCGGTCGGGGGCGCGCCGACCGGATGCGGGTCGAGCTTCCAGTCGCCGGTATGGACCACACGGCCGACCGGCGTGGTGATCAGCAGCGCGCAACTCTCCGGGATCGAGTGCGCGACGTTGATCGCCTCGATCGTGAACGGCCCGACGGTGAAAGGCTTCCCCACCCGCATCGGCCGCACTTCGACTTCCTCGACGATTCCCTCCGAGGCGCGCTTGGCGCTCAGCATCGCCTCGGTAAAGGCGGTGGCGTAGACCGGGCGATCGAAGGCCGGCCACAGGTCGAGCACGGCCCCATAGTGGTCCTCGTGGCTGTGGGTGAGGACGAGCGCCAGGATGTCGTCGGCGTTCTCCTCGAGGAACGCCGGATCGGGCAGGATCAGCTCGACACCCGGCTCTTCCGGGCCGGCAAAGGTCACGCCGCAATCGACGACGATCCATTTGCGGCCGCGTTCCGGCCCGAAGCCGTACGCCGCCATGTTCATGCCGATCTCACCCACGCCGCCGAGCGGCACGAAGACCAGTTCGTCGGGTCTCGTCTTGGCCATCTTCAGCTCCTGAGGCTTGCGGTCGTACCGAAATGCACGTCACCGGCGGTGATGGCGATGCGACTGTTATCATTGGCGCGGACGATCAGTCGCCCCGCCTCGTCAATGGATTCAAATATGCCGCGGACGACATCGCCGTCGCGGTTCACTGCAACTTCGGCGCCGATGCCGGCGGCGGCATTGCGCCAGAACTCGAGGATCTGGCTGATGCCCCTGCCCCGGTCCCAGATCTCGATCGCGTCGACCCAGGCATCGGACAGCGCGCCGAACACGGTCTCCGCGCCGATATCGAGCCCGAGGCCGCGCAGCGACGTCGCCGGATAGGGCAGCCCCTCTGGCGCCGCGACCACGTTGACGCCGAAGCCGATGACGATCGCCATGCCGCCGTCCGGGCGCTTCTGCGCCTCGAGCAGGATGCCGGCGAGTTTGGCGCCATCGGCCAGCACATCGTTCGGCCACTTTAGCGCGATGCGGCCCTGCGCGTGATCGGCGCCGTCGATGCCGGTCTTGAGCCGGGCCCCGGGCACGACTTCGCTCAGCGCCCGATTGAGCGCCACGCCGGCGACGAAGCCGAGGGTCGCCGATATCGCCGGATCGGCGTCGGGGACGATCAGCAGGCTCGCGGCGAGATTGCCGTGCACGGTCTGCCACGGGCGACCGCGACGGCCGCGCCCGGCCGTCTGCTGCAGCGCGCAGAACCAGACGTCGCCGATGTCGCCCGCCTGGGCGGCTCGTGCTGCCTCGGTCGAGGTCGACCCGACGCTATCGAAGCCGTGGAGCCGATAGCCGCGCGATGATGCCCTCGTCCCTAGCCAGAAACCCGCCACTAGAACAGGCTTCCGGCCGCGCTATGGGCGGCCGCGGTCAGCGGCGCACCCACCGTGACGAAATAGGTGACGATGAGGAATCCGATGCCGGCCATGACGACGTTGAGCTCGCCCGGCACGGCAGCGAACTTCGCCACCGGCTCGTCGAAATACATCACCTTGACGATACGCAGGTAATAGAACGCGCTCACCGCCGAGGCGAGGACGCCGATGACCGCGAGGACGAAGAGGTTCTGCTCGATCGCGGCGAGGAACACCTGCCACTTGGCGAAGAACCCGGCGAGCGGCGGCATGCCGATCAGCGAGAACATCAGGATGGCGATGATGGCGGCGACGAACGGCCGGCGCTGCGCGAGGCCCGCCAGCTCGCTGATCGTCTCCACCGGACCGTTCTCGGTCCGCAGTGCCAGCACGCAGGCGAAGATGCCCACCGTCATAGCGATATAGACCGCCATGTAGATGGCGACGCCCTCGACCCCGACCTCGGTGCCGGCCGAGAGGCCGACCAGCGCGAAGCCGACATGGCCGATGGAGGAATAAGCCAGCAATCGCTTGAGGTTATTCTGGCCGATCGCGGCGAAGGCGGCGAGCACCATCGAGGCGATTGAGAGGAAGATGACGATCTGCTGCCAGTCGTGGGTGATCGGGCCGAAGCTGACCGTGGTGACGCGGATGAACAGCGCCATGGCGGCGACCTTGGGGGCGGCCGAGAAGAAGGCCGTGACCGGGGTCGGCGCGCCCTCGTAGACGTCGGGCGTCCACATGTGGAACGGCACGGCGGAGATCTTGAAGGCGATGCCCGCCAATAGGAAAACCATGCCGAAGATCAAGCCGATTGAGCGTGTATCCAGCGTTACGGCAGCTACAATCTGGTCCAGTTGAGTGGTGCCGGTGAAGCCGTAGACCAGCGAGGCGCCATAGAGCAGCATCCCGGAGCTGAGAGCGCCGAGGACGAAGTATTTGATGCCCGCCTCGGTGGCCCTAGGATCGTCGCGCTTCATCGCGGCGACGACGTAGAGCGCGAGGCTCTGGAGCTCGAGGCCGACATAGAGGGTCATCAGGTCGTTGGCCGAGACCATGACCATCATGCCAAGCGTCGCCAGCAGCACGAGGAGGGAGTACTCGAACTTGTCGATGCCGTGCTCCTTGGCGTTCGACAGCGAGATCAGCACGGTCGCCGCGGCGCCGCCGAGCACCAGGGCCTTCATGTACCTGGCGAAGCCGTCGACGATGAAGCCGCCGTTGAACAGGATGCCCGTCGCCGGCTGCAGCAGCAGCACGGCGAGCACCGCGATCAGCAGCGCGATGCCGACGATGGCCACAGCGGTCGAGCTGATGTTCTTCCAGAACAGCGCGACGAGCAGGAGCGCCACCGCGCCGATGGCGAGCAGCAGTTCCGGATAGGCGGGTGCGAGCGAAGCAAAGCTCGATACGTCGGACAGCATGCCCGTCTTCTCCTAGTGGCCGACGTCCGCGACGGCTGCCGGGGCGGCGCCGATGGCGTTGGCGAAGTTTTCCGCGACGAGGTTCACCGAAGCGGCGGTCGCATCGAGGATCGGCGCGGGATAGAAGCCGAAGAGGATGGTGAGGACCACCAGCGGCACCAGCACCGCGATTTCGCGCCGGTCGAGATCGAGTATGCCCTTGAGCGACTCCTTGGTGAAGGCGCCGAAGATCACCCGCCGATAGAGCCACAGCGCGTACGCAGCCGACAGGATGACCCCGAACGCAGCGAAGAATGCCACCCAGGTATTGGCCTGGAAGGCCCCGAACATGGTGAGGAACTCACCGACGAAGCCCGAGGTGCCCGGCAAGCCCACGTTCGCCATGGTGAAGATCATGAAGGCGAAGGCGTAGCGCGGCATGCGTTCGACGAGGCCGCCATAGGCCGCGATCTCGCGGGTGTGCATCCGGTCGTAGACGACACCGACGCAGAGGAAGAGCGCGGCGGAAACGACGCCGTGCGAGATCATCTGGAAGATGGCGCCGTGGATGCCGTAAATGTTGCCCGAGAAGATGCCCATGGTGACGAAGCCCATGTGGGCGACGGACGAGTAGGCGATCAGCTTCTTGATGTCGGTCTGCACCAGCGCGATCAGCGAGGTGACGATGATGGCTGCGACCGAGAGC
>NZ_JAQGJL010000187.1 GCF_028290645.1 Devosia sp.
ACCAGCCTTTCCAGCCCGGATCGTCGGGGAAGTTGTGGAGGCCGAACTTGCCGGCGCCCATGATCTCGGCGCCAATGTTTTTGAAATAGGCGCGCGCATAGGCATCGTCCACGCCGGTGGTGCCGGCGCCCGACGTATCGTGGAAAACGCGCTCGCGGAAGGTGCGGGTGGCCACATACGAGGCAGTGAGGCGCCCCCAATCGTCGCCGAAAGGCTTTGCGGGCGTGATGTCGGTGGTGGTGGCAAAACCATCAAGGGAAATCAGAAGATCGACACGAACGGACATGGCGGGCTCCAGGAGCAGGGTTAGTAAGGTGAGTGCCTTCATATGGTGATGCTGATAGTAAGGCAAGTGCCTCTTTATAGTTGACCAGGCGGAAGGGCGGCGCTAGGCGTTGGGCATGCCGTACCATTCGAGCCCGCTGGACCTGGCTTTCCACGCCCTGAGCGATCCGACGCGGCGCGCCGTGGTGTCGCGACTGCGCCAGGGGGAGCTGCCGGTGAGCGCGCTGGCGGCGCCGTTCGACATGGCTCTGCCCTCCTTTTCGCAGCACCTCAAGGTGCTCGAGGAATGCGGGCTGATCGTCAGCGAGAAGCGTGGGCGCAGCCGCTGGTGCCGGCTGGTTCCGGAACGGTTCGACGCGGCGGCCAACTGGATGGACACCGAGCGCCGGCGCGCCGCCGAACGGCTCGACCGGCTGGAAACCTATCTCGACCGGACGTGAACGGAGTGCCGATGACAAAGCTGTTCGAGGACCTGCTTGAAACGTGGTCGATGGACCGCGAGATCGTGTTGGTGAAGGTGCTGAAGCACCCGCGCGCCAAGGTGTTCGCGGCGTGGATGGATCCGATGGCGCTGAGCCAATGGTATGGTCCGGATGGGCTGAGCATCGAGAGCCATGAGGCCGACATGCGCGAGGGCGGGTTCTGGCGCTTCGACATGGTGGGGATTTACGAGGGCAAACAGCAGCGCTTTCCCAGCCTGATGCAGTTCATCGAGATCGTTCCCAACGAGCGGATCGTCATCGACTATGGCGGGGAGGACGGCGACCCCAACGGCTTTTACATGGTGGTGACGTTCGACGAGCAGGCCGACGGCAGGACCGTGCTGACGATGCGCCAGTTGCATCCGAACCGCGAACGACGGCAGGCGGTGGTGGCGTTCGGCGCAGTGGAATATGGGCTGCAGACGCTGGGTGGGCTGGAGCGGTGGTTGGGCTGAAAGTGGGGAGGCTTCCGAGCCTACTTCCGTTTTGCGCCAAAGGCGGACGTTGAACTCCACCACCTCGTGCGATGCACTCGACTTCCGGATCGGAGAGGCCGGTTGCTCGTCGGATCAATGTGGGGTCAGATGTAGGCAATCGGGACTGGCGGGTCTGTGGCAACACTTCACTTGATGGTTGGACTGCCGGGAAGCGGCAAGACGACATTGGCTCGCAAGCTCGAGGTCGAATACGCCGCGCTCCGCCTTACCGTCGATGAGTGGCATGTCCGGCTCTTCGGAATGGACGTAGACGACCGCAGCGACGACGCTGACTTCGCGACGCACAACGCCAGGCACGGGGCGATCGAGTTGCTTTTGTGGGAGACGGCGTCGAGAGTTTTGATGCTCGGTGTAGATGTGATCCTCGACTTTGGCTTTTGGACCAAGCGCGAGCGAGACGAACTTCGAGCAAAAGCTCACGAGCTCGATGTGCGCTTCAGGATCCATTTCGCCGATGCCTCTGAAGAACTTCTGCTGGAGCGCATAAGGGCCAGGAATAGCCAGCTTCCTTCCGGAACTTTTCACATCCCCGAGGCCAGCCTTAAGGAGTGGATGCGCCTCTTCGAAGTTCCATCGGCGGACGAGCTCACTGAGTAAGCCGAAGGCCCGCTTTGGGACAAAGCGGCCGTTTGCGTCGATGGAGCCTCGCGCTCAGGTCAGAAGGGCTCCTGCGCCGGAAGGCGCCTCGGCCGCCGCGTGTCGCGGACTGGATATGGAGTGCATAACACGAAGCACCTCTTACGGGACGATCCCGCGGCAGGCCCAGGCCACGTTGGCAAAGGACCGCGGGCCGTCCGATCGGCCGCATTCATAAGCATCGCGAACTGCGGCGTTCACTTGCGCGAGCTCTCCGCCTTCGAGGTTTCCAACGAACTTGCCGAGAGGTCCCTCACCCGCTGCGATTGGCGCCCACAAGTCATCAAAGTCTCGGTAGTCCATGCGTACCATCAGTTGGTCTTCTGCAGCGTCCTTCAGCCCCTGATCGATAAACGCCTGCTTCATCTCACCGGGCTGCATCATCGGCTGAAAGACGTAGCGGTTGCGGAGTTGTCTACCGCGCTCAGACAGAGCGGCCAGCGTATCGACGATCATCCTCATTCCAGTCATACCGCCCAGATGGTCCCATACAACTGCAGCAACGACGCCCCCTGGTCTGACGACGCGACGCATTTCTCTGATTGCCAATGGCGCATCAGGCACGAAGTGCAGCACGAGCATAGCCATCGCGCGATCGAAGGTGCCGTCGCCAAACGGTAACGCGGTGGCATCAGCCTGATCGATGATCACACGCGGGTCGGTATTGCGCAGTCTAGCTGCCTCGACAAAGGTCGGCGCGTAGTCGATTGCATGGATAGCAGTGGGTTCGGCCCGGCCCGCAAGCTCAAATGTGAGGCTCCCGGTGCCGCAACCGACGTCGAGCAGTTTCTCGCCCGCTGCGAGCCCGGCAAATTCGACAAACGCCGGCGCCAACTTGCGACTCCAGCGCCCCATGAGCTGCTCATACCCGGACGCCTCGTGCACGGTGAATGTGGACGCCATCTTAGCTCTCCCGGAATTGCCTGGAACGAGTTGGACAACCTAGAACACGAGGCCCAGCGCGCCAAGACGCGATGGCCGCTTTGGGCCAAAAGCAGCCGTTCGAGAACATCAGCGGATTTTCGAGTGGGTTGCGGACGACCACCCGGTTGCCTCCGCCGGGCGCAGGACCTACTTGACCGATATGACGTCAAACGCGACTTGCGGTAGAGCGCTGAT
>NZ_JAQGJL010000247.1 GCF_028290645.1 Devosia sp.
TGATCCACGAGATCGTGGTGCTGATGGAGTTTTCGGGGAGCGCCGAGGATCTTGGGCGGACGACGCATGCGCATCCGACGCTGAGCGAGGCGATCAAGGAAGCCGCGCTGATGCTCGGGGATGGGGCGATACATATTTAGGCCTCACGCGACGGGTTTTGATCTCACGCGCCGTACCGCTGCGGGGTGGCCTGTAGGCCACTCCTCGCTGGCGCTCCGATGGGCGCGCGACGCGCGAGGTCCTCGCTTCGCTCGTCCGGGGGGTGCAAGGTACTCGGTGTCGGGGTGATCGCCTTCTCCCCTTGTGGGAGAAGGTGCCCGAAGGGCGAATGAGGGGTTCTCTCCGCGCACTCCAATCGCTCCTCGCTTCGCTCGTCCGGCACGCTCTACTTTCTTCCCTTCTCCCCTTGAGGGAGAAGGTGGCGCGCAGCGCCGGATGAGGGGCTTGATATCGCCACTTCCCCTCACCCGCCCTTCGGGCACCCTCTCCCTCAAGGGGAGAGGGGAAGAAGGCTCTAGGCCGTGGTTTCCTCCAGCACCTTTTGCCTTGGCTTTTCCTTCCTCGTGAACAGGAAGACGCCGCCCAGCACCAGCACGGTGCCGAGGGCGTGCCAGATGGTGAAGGCTTCGCCGAGGATGCCGATGGCGAGGCCGACCGTCACGACCGGCGAGACGTTGCCGATGATGGCGGTGCGTTCGGGGCCGATGAGCGCGATGGCGCCGGAGATGCAGTAGGCGGGGAGCACGGTCGAGACCGTGCCGATGGCGAGCATCAGCAGGAACCCGTTACCGGTGACGGCGAGGTCAGTGACCGGGTGGGTGAAGAGGAAGTGGGCGATCACCGCGGGGCCGGCGCCGCTCATGGCGATCGAGGTGAAGAGCTGCGGGCCCAGCCTGTCGATCAGGGGCTTCGCCATCAGCTGGTAGGCGGCATAGGCGATGGCGGAGCCGAAGACGAGGCCGGCGCCGAGCAGCACGTTGTCACCCTCGATGCTGAGGTCGTGCCAGAAGATCAGCGCGATGCCGGCATAGGAGACGAGGAGCGCGGCGACCATCGGCAGGGTGATGCGGCGCTTGAAGAACACCGCGCCGAACAGCACGACGAAGAACGGATAGGTCAGGAGGATCAACCGGTCGAACTGGGCGGTGATGTATTCGAGCGCCGAGAAATCGAGGAGGCTCGCGACGTAGTAGCCGATGACGCCGACGCCGAGGGTCTGCAGCAGGACCGGCAGCGTCAGCACCGGCGGGGCGCCGGGCGGGGTGGCGGCGAGGGTCTTGCGATAGGTGACGATGCCGATGGTCAGAAAGATCGGCACGGCGACGATCATGCGCCAGGTGAGGGTGGTGACCGAGTCGATGCCTTCGGTGAGCGCCAGCTTGATGACGATGCCCTTGGTGGCAAAGAACGCTGCGCCGGCGAGGGCGAGCGCGATGCCGGCCCAGGCGAAGGGCGGGACCGCCGGGCGGGCGGCGGAGGGGGTCGGTGCAGTCTCGGAAGACATTCTTGGCGGGTCCAGTTCTGGCCCTGCCATCAGACACACCGGGGAACCCGCGCCTGATGGCGGGGCCGGTGAGCATCGAGGGTCAAATAGCCGTCGCGTCCCGGTCCCCGAAGGGCCGAAGGCAGAGTTTGCCGATAATTAGGTTGCGAGCGGTCATGGCGGGGATAGGTACGCCGCGGCCACGGGGCTGTAAAGTGGGCGGATGGGTGAACGGTGCGTTCGGGGGCTCTCGCCGAGGCGCCGGTGGCTGGGACCCCCACCACCGAGGCGCCGGTGGCTGGGGACCCCCACCCCTGTCCCCTCCCCCTGAACAGGGGGAGGGAGACGCTAGCCTCGATTTCGGTGATTTGGTCTCCCTCCCTATTCTTTAGGGGACAGGGGGGCGGCCCGCGCGGAAGTAGAAGTCACGCCCTTGGGTGCGCTGCCCTGTAGCTCTCGAGCAACCGCTCGGTGTCGACCGCGGTGTAGATTTGCGTGGTCGAGAGCGAGGCGTGGCCCAGCAGTTCCTGGATGGCGCGGAGGTCGCCGCCGCGGCCGAGGAGATGGGTGGCGAAGCTGTGGCGGAGCGCGTGGGGGGTGGCCGAAGGGGGGAGGCCGAGGGCGCCGCGCAGTTGCTGCATGCGGAGCTGGATCAGGCGCGGAGAGAGCGGGCCGCCTTTCTTGCCGCGGAAGATCGGTTCGTTCGGGCCGGGGTGAAACGGGGTGAGGCCGAGATAGGTGTCGATCGCCTGGCGGACGGGGGCGATCAACGGGACGAGACGCGTCTTGCCGCCCTTGCCGGTGACGCGCAGTGCGCTCGATTCGAGGTCGGCGCGGGTGACGCCGAGGGCTTCCGAGATGCGGAGGCCGGCGCCGTAGCAGAGCGAGATCACCGCCATGTCGCGGGCGGCGACCCAGGGGGTGTCCTCGAGCTCATTGGTGGTCTCGAGGGTGGCCTTGGCTTCGAGCACGGTCAGCGCCTTGGGCAGCGAGCGCGGCTGCCTGGGGGTGCGGATGGTGTTGAGCGCCTCGGTGGCGAGGATGCCTTCGCGCTCGAGAAAGCCGAAGAAGCTCTTGAGGGCGGAGAGCGCCCGGGCGAGCGAGCGGGAGCCGAGGCTGTCATTGCGGCGGGCGGCGAGGAAGGCGCGGATGTCGGCGGCGCGGAGATCCTCGAGGGTCGCGAGGCTGACTTCGCCGCCGGTGTGAGCGGAGAGGAAGGTGATGAACTGGCCGAGATCGCGGAGATAGGCCTCGAGGGTCAGCGGGGCGAGGCGGCGGACGGCGCC
Source organism: Devosia sp. (assembly GCF_028290645.1). Classification (GTDB taxonomy): domain Bacteria; phylum Pseudomonadota; class Alphaproteobacteria; order Rhizobiales; family Devosiaceae; genus Devosia_A. The sequence goes on from NZ_JAQGJL010000247.1 coordinate 2,770, forward strand.
GAGGTCGCGCTGCCAGTTGGCGATGTGGGTCGCGAGGGCGGCGTCGGTGAGGAGGGCGTGGGACATGCGGGAGAGGATGCGCGTGGGAGGGTTAGGATTCGGCAAATGGGGTGCGGGGGCTTCCCGTCGCTCGCCGCTTTGCCCGAGCGCGCATCGCCTGGCGATGCGGCCCCTCATCCGGCCTTCGGCCACCTTCTCCCACAAGGGGAGAAGGCGATCACGGATGGTTGGGGGGCGGGTTAGCGACGCAGGGCTTCGACGAGGGACTTCTGGACGTAGGCCATGGGTTCGGACCATCTGGGGTCACCCCAGCGCTGCTGCATTTCTTCCTCGGACACGTCCTCGACGCGCTGCTGCAGCCACCAGATGTTGCCGAGGGGGTCGCGGATGCGGGCGACGCGGTCGCCGAAGGCGAGGAGGGTGGGTTTGGTGACTTCGGTGGCGCCGGCCTGGATGGCCTTGGCGAAGCCGATGCGGGCGTCGGGGACGTAGAGGCGGATGAAGGCGGGGACCGGGGCGATACCCTCCGGCGCGTCGAAGGCCATCACCACGGCGTCGCCGATGCGGATCTCGGCGTGGGCAATGCTGCCGTCCGCGTTGGCGAGACGGGCAATTTCCACCCCGCCGAAGGCTGCGGCGAGGAACGCGATCAGTTGCGGGGTGTCGGCGGAGATGATCCAGGGGGTGACGGTGGTGTAGCCGTCGGGAATCGTGCTGGTCATGGGAAGCTCCTCATGGTGATGCACGGCACTGATGCGACGGCGTCTCCGGTGGACGCGTCAGCAGTCGGGTGATGAACGCATGGCGGGGGTAAGTGGCTCCCGGGCCCTCACCCGTCTCGTCCCCGGCCTCCGCCGGGGTCGATCCACCCTCTCCCCGACGGGGAGAGGAGTACCGTGGATCTTGGCTCCCGCGCCCCCTCCACCGGCTCCGCCGGTCCCCCTCCCCCGCAACGCGGGGGAGGATCAACTGCGCTGGTGGCTGACATGGCAAATTCGCCTTGCAATTCCTATCTCAGCCGTGAACAAAGCAGGCACAGTGGAAAAGACCCCCGACATCGTGGCGGTGATGGTGAGCGTGTCGGTTGATGGGCCGTACAGCTACCGGGTGCCCTATGGGATGGCGGTCGAGCGCGGCTCGATCGTGGCGGTGCCGCTGGTCGGGCGGTTGACGCTGGGGGTGGTGTGGGGGCTGCCCAAGGATAACTACGCGCATAACCGGCTGAAGGACATCGCGCATGTCTACGACACGCCGCCGCTCAGTGAAGAGCTGCTGAAGACGGTCGATTGGGTGTCGAAGTATACGCTGGCGGCGCCGGGGCTGGTGCTCAGGAGCGTGTTGCGCTCGACCGAGGCGCTGGAGGCGGAGCGGCCGATCACGGCGTTCCGCAGGACCGGGGTCGAACCGGGGAAGCTGACCCGGTCGCGCGAAAAGGTGCTCGAGCTGCTGATGGACGGCGAGCCTTGGGCCAAGGCCGCGATCATCGGGGCGGCGGGAGTGTCGGCTTCGGTGGTCGAGGGGCTGGAGAAGGCCGGGGCACTGGAGCGCCTGGAGATGGCGCCGCCGCCGATCGTCTTGCCGCCCGATCCGGATGCCGCGGCGCCGGTGCTCAACCTCGAGCAGGCGGCGGCGCTGCAGCAGATCCGCGAGATCGATGTGCGCGAGTTCGGGGTGGCGCTGCTCGACGGGGTCACCGGCGGCGGCAAGACCGAGGTGTTCTTCGAGGCGGTGGCGGATACGCTGCGCGCCGGGCGGCAGGCGCTGATCCTGTTGCCGGAGATTGCGCTCACCAACACCTTTCTCACGCGGTTCACCAAACGGTTCGGGACCAAGCCCGCCGAGTGGCATTCGGACATGACGCCGGCGCAGCGGGCACGGACCTGGCGGGGAGTGCTCAACGGCACGGTGCGGGTGGTGCTGGGGGCGCGCTCGGCGCTGTTCCTGCCGTTCCGCGAGCTGGGGCTGGTGGTGCTCGACGAGGAGCATGACGGGGCGTTCAAGCAGTATGAGGGGGTGAACTATCACGCCCGGGACATGGCGGTGGTGCGGGCGAAGTTCGCCGAGGCGCGGGTGATCCTGTCGTCGGCGACGCCATCGGTCGAGAGCCGGAACAATGCCAACCAGGGGCGCTACAAGCATGTGCTGCTGACCTCGCGGTTTGCCGAAGCGGTGATGCCGGATATCGCGCCGATCGACATGCGCGAGGAGCCGCCCGAGAAGGGGCAGTGGATTGCGCCCAGGCTGGCGCGGGAGGTGTTCGCGACGCTCGACCGGGGCGAGCAGGCGCTGTTGTTCCTCAACCGGCGGGGCTATGCGCCGCTGACGCTCTGCAAGGCATGCGGGCACCAGTACCAGTGCCCGGATTGCTCGGCCTGGCTGGTCGAGCACCGGTTCCGCGGGGTGCTGATGTGCCATCATTGCGGGCACGAGCAGCGGGTGCCGAAGAGCTGCGGGGCGTGCGGGGCGGTCGAATCGCTGGTGCCGATCGGCCCGGGGATCGAGCGGGTGGCGGAGGAGGCGGCGGCGCGGTTTCCGGGGGCGCGGATGGTGATCCTATCGTCGGACATGGGCTCGAACGCGCAGTTGCGCGACCGCTTCGCCGAGATCGAGAGGGGCGAGTACGACCTCGTCATCGGCACGCAGCTGGTGGCCAAGGGGCACCATTTCGAAAAGCTGACGCTGGTGGGCGTGCTCGACGCCGACCTCGGGCTCGACCGGGGCGACCCGCGGGCGGCGGAGCGGACGTTCCAGATACTTACGCAGGTGACCGGGCGGGCGGGGCGTGCCAACCGGGCCGGCAAGGCGTTCCTCCAGACCTATCACCCGAGCCATCCGGTGATGCAGGCGATGGTGAAGGGGGATCGGGAGGCGTTCTATGCGCATGAATTGCTGGCGCGCGAGGCGGGGCAGTTGCCGCCCTATGGGCGGCTCGCGGCGCTGATCGTTTCGGCCAACGAGCACGATCCGGCCTTCGCCTTCGCCAAGGCGCTGCTGGCGGCGGCGCCGATGGCGGAGGGGCTGAAGCTGTTCGGGCCGGCGGATGCGCCGATCTCGATGGTTCGCGGGCGGCATCGGGTGCGGTTGCTGGCGCAATCGGGCAAGGATTTCGACCTGAGCGGCTATGTCCGGTTCTGGCTCGAGACCGGGCCGAAGGTGACGGGGAATTTGCGGGTGCAGGTGGATATCGATCCGCAGAGTTTCCTGTGAAGATCGCCGGTGGGGAAGAGCCCCGCCATTGCGGGTTTTACTGATCCGGGGAAGCCCGGATTGCCTGTCGGACATTGCCGGTTCCCTACTGCCGGACCCGCTTGGGGTCATGGGGGAATGAAATGGAAACCGGACAGGACTGGATCCTGGGGAGTGCGCCTGTGGTGATGTGGGGCGCCATCATTGTCTTCAACATCGCCATCCTGCGGCTGCTGCAGATGACGCTCAAGAATGTCGACCTGCAGGGCGCGCTCATGGAGAAGGGGCCGGCGGACACGATCAAGCAGGTCACCACGTCGGCCGAGCCGACGCCCACGGATGGCGGGGGGATCAAGATGGAGCAGAAGGAGACCAAGGAGACCTCCCAGGGGATCAGCGCCGACACCAGCTACAGCCGGGTTGCGGGCATGGTCGGGGCGGTAGTGCTGGCGTGCTTCATCTGGGGGATCGGCAATATCGTGCTCTACAAGGCATTTGCCGACCCGGGCGGGGTGGAGAGCCTGCTCGCCAGCCTCGGGGGATTCTTTCTTGCCGGAGCGTCGCTGTTTGCGCCCTATGCGTTCAACCAGCTGAGCAGCGCCTTCAAGGGAAGCTAGCCGCTCCGGGGCCTCGTTTCACCCGCTCGCTGCGCTCTGCGCGCCGGTGCCGTTGGCCCCGGCGCTCCAGTATTTGGCCCTGCGACAAAACTCCCCGAAAGACTCGTGTCCCGGTGCCTTGCGATGCCCAAGATCGCATGTTAGAGGGGGCGCGAAATCCGGGGGGCTGACGGCTTTTCCCGGCGAACAATCATAAGCGACAGCAACCACCGGCGCCTCCATCGGCCGGGTTCGGGTTGCGCAGCACGAGGGTGACGGGGCATTGGCAGCGCAGGATTCAGTGCTTTCCCATATCGCGCGGCCGTATGCGCAGGCGCTATTCGATCTCGCCGAGGCCGACGGTTCCGTCGTGGCGGTGGAACAGGGGCTGGTGAACCTCTTGGCGCTGGCCGAACAAAGCCCTGATTTCGCGCGGTTCCTTCGCTCTCCGGTGATCAATACCGAGGAGAAGGAGGTTGCGATCCACGCCATCCTGTCCCGGGCCAACCCGCACACCACGGTCGGCAACTTCGTCAAGGTGATTGCCCGCAACGGCAGGCTGTTCGCGCTGCCCGCCATCATCAAGGCGTTCCGCGGACTCGCTGCCGAGGCGCGCGGCGAAGTGAGCGCGGACGTGACGTCGGCGACGCCGCTCTCCAGCTCCCAGCTGACCAGTCTTGCATCGACCCTGAAGGCGAAGATCGGCAAGTCGGTCACGCTCAACCAACATGTCGATCCCAGCCTGATCGGTGGCCTCGTGGTCAAGGTCGGCAGCCAGATGATCGATAGCTCACTCAAAACCAAGCTCACGGCGATGAAGATCGCGATGAAAGAGGTCGGATAATGGACATCAAAGCCGCGGAAATCTCTGCGATCCTCAAGGAGCAGATTCAGAATTTCGGCCAGGAAGCGGAAGTTTCCGAAGTCGGTCAGGTTCTGTCGGTCGGCGACGGTATCGCCCGCGTCTACGGCCTCGACAACGTGCAGGCCGGTGAGCTCGTCGAGTTCCCGGGCGGCATCAAGGGCATGGCCCTGAACCTCGAGACCGACAATGTCGGCGTCGTGCTGTTCGGCAATGACCGCGGCATCAAGGAAGGCGACGTCGCAAAGCGTACCGGCGCCATCGTCGATACCCCGGTGGGCAAAGAACTGCTCGGCCGCGTGGTCGACGCGCTCGGCAACCCGATCGACGGCAAGGGCCCGATCCGCGCCCAGGAACGCCGCCGCGTCGACGTGAAGGCGCCGGGCATCCTGCCGCGCAAGTCGGTGCACGAGCCGATGTCGACCGGGCTCAAGGCCATCGACGCGCTGATCCCGATCGGCCGCGGCCAGCGCGAGCTGATCATCGGCGATCGCCAGACCGGCAAGACCGCCGTCATTCTCGATACCTTCCTCAACCAGAAGCCGGCGCACGCGGCCAATGCACCCGAGAGCGAGAAGCTCTACTGCATCTACGTCGCCGTCGGGCAGAAGCGCTCGACCGTGGCGCAGTTCGTCAAGGTGCTCGAAGACGCGGGCGCGCTCGAATACTCGATCGTCATCGCGGCGACCGCGTCCGACCCGGCTCCGATGCAGTTCCTTGCGCCGATGACCGGCGCCGCCATCGGCGAATATTTCCGCGACAACGGCATGCATGCCGTGATCGCCTATGACGACCTCACCAAGCAGGCCGTGGCCTATCGCCAGATGTCGCTGCTGCTGCGCCGTCCGCCGGGCCGTGAAGCCTATCCGGGCGACGTGTTCTACCTGCACTCGCGCCTGCTCGAGCGCGCCGCCAAGCTCAATGAAGAGCATGGTTCGGGTTCGCTCACCGCGCTCCCCGTCATCGAGACGCAGGCCAACGACGTGTCGGCCTATATCCCGACCAACGTGATCTCGATCACCGACGGCCAGATCTTCCTCGAGACCAACCTGTTCTTCCAGGGCATCCGTCCGGCGGTGAACGTCGGTATCTCGGTGTCGCGCGTGGGCGGCAACGCCCAGATCAAGGCGATGAAGCAGGTTGCCGGTTCGCTCAAGGGCGAGCTGTCGCAGTACCGCGAAATGGCGGCGTTCGCGCAGTTCGGCTCGGACCTCGATGCGGCGACGCAACGGCTTCTGAACCGCGGCGCGCGTCTCACCGAGCTGCTGAAGCAGCCGCAGTTCTCGCCGCTGAAGCCGGAAGAGGAAGTGGCGGTGATCTTCGCCGGTGGCCAGGGCTATCTCGACGACCTGCCGGTGTCGGCGGTCGGCGCGTTCGAAGCGGGCCTGCTCAGCGCGCTCCGCTCCAAAAACGCCGACATCCTCGCGGCGATCGCCAAGGAGAAGGCGCTGTCGGATTACCTGCGCGCCAAGCTCAAGGCGGCGATCGACGCGTTCAAGAAGACGTTCCAGGCCTAAGGCCAATCATGCCGCGCGGCCGGTCGGTCGCGCATGAGGAGTAAAGTGGCCCGATGGCTTCGCTAAAGGACCTCAAGAACCGGATCGCCTCGGTCAAGTCGACCCAGAAGATCACCAAGGCCATGCAGATGGTGGCGGCGGCGAAGCTTCGTCGTGCCCAGGAAGCGGCCGAGGCGGCGCGTCCCTATGCCGAGCGCATGGGGAACGTGCTGGCGGCGCTCGGCGCGGCCTATGCCGGCCGGCAGGACGCTCCGGCGCTGCTCGCCGGGACCGGTCGCGACCAGGTGCATCTCCTGGTCGTCGCGACGGGCGAGCGCGGGCTGGCCGGCGGCTTCAACTCGTCGATCGCGCGGCTGGCGCGGGAGACGGCGCAGAAGCTGATCGGCGAGGGCAAGACGGTGAAGATCCTCACCGTCGGCCGCAAGGGCAACGACATCCTGAAGCGGGTGTTCGCCGACCGGATCGTCGATACGATCTCGTTCCGCGAAGTGCGCCAGCTCGGCTATGTCAACGCCTCGCAGGTGGGCGAGAAGATCCTCGCCATGTATGCGGCGGGCGAATTCGACGTGGCGACGCTGTTCTATTCGCGCTTTCGCTCGGTGATCGCGCAGATCCCGACGGCGCAGCAGCTGATCCCGGCGAAGTTCGAGGCGCCGGCGACCGACGCGGAGACGCTCAACTACGAGTATGAGCCCGACGAGGAAGCCATCCTCGAGGACCTGTTGCCGCGCAACATCTCGGTGCAGATCTTCCGGGCGCTGCTCGAAAACAACGCGTCGTTCTTCGGGGCGCAGATGAGCGCCATGGACAACGCCACGCGCAATGCCGGCGACATGATCAAGCGGCTGACGCTGGTCTACAACCGGCAGCGCCAGGCGCAGATCACCAAAGAACTCATCGAAATCATTTCGGGCGCGGAAGCGCTCTAGCAGGAACGAGGTAAATCATGGCCCGCGCAGCGACTGCAGCAAAAGCCCCGGCGACCGACAAGGCTCCCGCCGCCAAGAAAGCCCCGGCCAGCCAGGCCGCTTCGACCGTCGTGGTCTCGACCTCCGGCCTGCCGGTCGGCAAGGTTTCGCAGGTCATCGGCGCGGTTGTGGACGTGGTCTTCGACGGCCACCTGCCGGCGATCCTGAACGCGCTCGAGACCGACAACAATGGCAGCCGCCTGGTCCTCGAAGTCGCCCAGCACCTCGGCGAGAACGCCGTCCGCACCATCGCGATGGACACCACCGAGGGCCTCGTTCGCGGCGCTCCGGTGCGCGATACGGGCGAACCGATCTCGGTTCCGGTGGGCGACGAGACGCTCGGCCGCATCATGAACGTCATCGGCGAGCCGGTGGACGAAGCGGGTCCCGTGGTCACCGCGTCGCGCCGCGCCATCCACCAGGATGCGCCGAGCTTCGTCGAGCAGGCCTCGGAAGCGCAGATCCTCGTCACCGGCATCAAGGTGGTGGACCTGCTGGCCCCCTACGCACGCGGCGGCAAGATCGGGCTGTTCGGCGGCGCCGGCGTGGGCAAGACCGTGCTGATCCAGGAACTGATCAACAACGTCGCCAAGGCGCATGGCGGCTACTCGGTGTTCGCCGGCGTCGGCGAGCGCACCCGCGAAGGCAACGATCTCTATCACGAGATGATCGAATCGGGCGTGAACAAGGACCCGCATGAGAACAACGGCTCGACTGCCGGCTCGAAGTGCGCGCTGGTGTTCGGCCAGATGAACGAGCCGCCGGGCGCCCGTGCCCGCGTGGCGCTCTCGGGCCTTACCGTCGCCGAGCACTTCCGCGACCAGGGCCAGGACGTGCTGTTCTTCATCGACAACATCTTCCGCTTCACCCAGGCGGGTTCGGAAATGTCGGCGCTGCTCGGCCGTATTCCTTCGGCGGTGGGTTACCAGCCGACACTCGCCACCGACATGGGCGCGCTGCAGGAGCGCATCACCACCACCAACAAAGGCTCGATCACCTCGGTGCAGGCGATCTACGTGCCGGCCGACGACCTGACCGACCCGGCGCCGGCGACCTCGTTTGCGCACCTTGACGCGCAGACCGTGCTGAACCGCGCGATCTCGGAAAAGGGCATCTACCCGGCAGTGGATCCGCTCGATTCGAACTCGCGCATGCTCTCGGCCAACATCGTCGGCGAGGAGCACTACAACGTCGCCCGTCGCGTCCAGGAAATCCTCCAGCGCTACAAGTCGCTGCAGGACATCATCGCGATCCTGGGCATGGACGAGCTCTCGGAAGAGGACAAGCTGACCGTGGCGCGCGCCCGCAAGATCGAGCGCTTCATGAGCCAGCCGTTCTTCGTCGCCGAGGCGTTCACCGGCACGCCGGGCATCTTCGTCGCGCTCGAAGACACCATCAAGGGCTTCAAGGGCCTTGTGGACGGCCAGTACGACCACCTTCCGGAGGCCGCCTTCTACATGGTCGGCACCATCGAGGACGCGGTCAAGAAGGCCCAGAAGCTGGCCGCCGCGGCCTAAGCTTTACGTGACGCACTCGGGTTCGCCCAGCGGGCGGACCCAGATCATTGCAAAGGCAGGACCATGGCCGAAGGCACCAAACTCGAAATCGTCTCGCCCGAGCGGCTGCTGCTGTCGGAGACCGTGCAGTCGGTGACCGTGCCGGGCGCCGATGGCTATTTCACCGTGCTGGGCGACCATGCGCCGCTGATGACGACGCTGAAGCCGGGTTTCGTCACCGTGGTCAACAGCGCCGGGATCAGCCATGTCTATTATGTGCGCGGCGGCTTCGCGGACGTGTCGCCCGAGGGGCTGACCATCCTCGCCGAAGAGGCGGAGGATATCGCCGAGTTCGACCGTTCCAAGATCGAGGGGCTGATCGCGGCCGGGCTCACCGCCCAGCAGGCGGCGGCCACCGCCGACGAGCAGATGCGGCTGCAGCAGGAAATCGACAACTGGCGGAACCTGTTGCTCGACGCTTCGGTGGGGACCGGCGCGGCGCACTGAGCGACGTGGAGCAGAGAGTTCAAACGGGCGTCCCTCGGGGCGCCCGTTTTGCTTTTGGGCCCACCCCGACAGGCGGGCAAGGGAATTTTTGTTCGGGTCCCGATCCTAAACTGCGCATTAACCACGGTGCAGCAGGCTTGCCGGGGACGAGCGCGTACCGGCCACGCGTTTCGCCGCCGCCAGAAGGCGATCGCGTCGGCCGACAAGGGACTTCAGAATGAAGAACAAGGGTACCGCCGGCTCCGAAGCGAAGCCGGCAAACGGGGTCCGGCTGAGGACCCTGGTGTCCGGACTGTCGGCGGCGCTGGTGCTGGGTGCGGTCATGGTGGCCGCAGCGAGCTTCTACATTTCCACGGAGTTCAAGGTATCGGGGCGAAAGTCCGAGGCGATGATGGCGTCGATGCGGGCGCACATGACCGCCGACATGCTGCACGACACCCTGCGCGGCACGGTGTTCCGGGGACTCTATGCCGGGATCAGCGGCGACTTCGACATGGTCAAGGACTCCTATGCCGACGTGATGAACTATGGCGCCTCGTTCCGGCAGGCGATCGATTCGCAAAAGAACCTCGATCTGCCCGAGAGCATCAGGGGCGCGCTCGACGCGGTGAAGGCGCCGCTCGATGCCTATGTGAAGTCGGCGACGGCGCTGGTGGGCAAGATCAACAAGCTCGACATCGCCGGGGCCTCCGCGGACCTGCCGGCGTTCGATGAAAGCTTCGCGGCGCTGGAAGGCCAGATGTCGGCGATCTCGGACGCGATCGAGGCGGCGAACCTGGCGCAGCTGCGCGCGGCCGAGCGCAATGCGCTGCTCTCCGACCTCATCAGCCTGGTCGGGCCGGCACTGATCCTGGGGCTGGCGCTCGCCACCATGGTGCTGGCGCAGCGCTATGTTGCCAAGCCTCTCGCCAACATGACCGACGGGTTGCGACGCTTGTCCGAGGGCGATCTCGAGGTGAGCGTCGAGGCGAGCCACAAGATCGCCGAGGTCAACGGGCTCGGCCGTGTGCTGGGCATCTTCCGCGAGGCGCTGCGCAATCGCGACACGCTGGCGGGCGAGGCGGCGGCGACGGCGAAGCTGACGGTGGCGCGGGCGGACGCGGCGGCCGCGCTCAACCGGGAGATCGGCGAGGTGGTCGGCGCGGCGCTCGACGGCGATTTCAGCCGCCGGGTGAGCGACGGGTTCGCAGACCGGGACCTGCAGGCCCTCGCGCACAGCGTCAACCAGTTGGTCGCGACGGTGGACGCCTCGATCGGCGAGACCGGGCAGGTGCTCGGGGCGCTGGCGCAGGCTGACCTGACGCGGCGCATGGAGGGCAATTATTCGGGCTCGCTGAAGCGGCTGATGGATGACACCAACGCGGTCGGCGACCGGCTGACCGAGGTGGTGACCAACCTTCGCGCGACGTCGCGGTCGCTGAAGGTGGCGACCGGCGAAATCCTCTCCGGAGCCAACGATCTCAGCGAGCGGACCACCAGACAGGCGGCGACGATCGAGGAAACCTCGGCGGCGATGGAGCAGCTGGCGGTGACGGTGCTGGAGAACGCCCGGCGCGCCGAATCGGCGAGCAGCAATGCGGCGGATGTGTCGCGGACGGCCGAGCAGGGCGGCGAGGTGATGCGCGCGGCGACCTCGGCGATGGAGCGGATCACCCAGTCGTCGGCGAAGATTTCCAACATCATCGGGTTGATCGACGATATCGCGTTCCAGACCAACCTCCTCGCGCTGAATGCCTCGGTCGAAGCGGCGCGGGCCGGCGATGCCGGCAAGGGTTTTGCGGTGGTGGCGGTGGA
>NZ_JAQGJL010000256.1 GCF_028290645.1 Devosia sp.
AGTTCGGCATTTCCCGCGTCGTCGTGGCAGAATCGAAGAATTTCAAAGGCTTCCAGGATGTCCTGTCGCTGGCCGGCGTGAACGTGGTCGACTACCACGAGCCGCGCTGCGAGCACATGATGGCGGACTTCATCGCGAAGCACCCCGAACTCTGGAACGAAGACATCGGCGAGTGAGGCACAAATGAGCATCAACATCACCATGCCCGCTCTCTCTCCCACCATGGAAGAGGGCAAGCTCGCCAAGTGGCACGTCAAGGAAGGCGACAGCGTCTCCTCGGGTGACGTGATCGCCGAGATCGAGACCGACAAGGCGACGATGGAAGTCGAGGCTGTCGATGAGGGAAGGATCGGCAAGATCGTCGTCCCCGAGGGCACTGAGAATGTGAAGGTGAACGCGGTGATCGCCGTGATCCTCACCGAGGGCGAGACGGCCGCAGACGTGAAGGCACCGGCCCCACCATCAAAGCCCGCCGAGGCACCCAAGCCCGCTGCAAACGACGCCGGTGCAATCATGCGCGAAAATCCGGCCACTCAGGCAGGAGTTGCGCCGGCTAGAGAGGCCGCCGAGCGTCAGGCTCTTCAGGAGAACATCGCCAAGGTCTCCGCCACGGCCGCAAACGGCGCTGCCAACAGCAACGTCGGGGCCAACGGCGCCCGCGTCTTCGCGTCCCCGCTCGCCAAGCGCCTCGCCAAGGAAGCCGGCATCGCGCTCGCTGCCATCAACGGCTCCGGCCCGCATGGCCGCGTGGTCAAATCCGATGTCGAGGCCGCCAAGTCCGGCAAAGCGCCGCTAAGAGCTGCCCCGGCTCCGGCCGCCGCTGCCGGCGGCGCCGCTCTTTCCACCGGCATGACTAAGGCGCAGGTGCTCGCGCTCTATCCCGAGGGCAGCTACGAGATCGTCCCGAACGATGGCATGCGGAAGGTCGTCGCCGCGCGGCTCACCGAAGCGAAGCAGACCATCCCGCACTTCTACCTGTCGCTCGATTGCAAGATCGACGCGCTGCTCCAGGCCCGCGAACAGATCAACGCCGCCGCTCCGCTCAAGGACGGCAAGCCGACCTACAAGCTCTCGGTCAACGACTTCGTCATGAAGGCCTGGGCCGCGGCGCTGATGAAGGTCCCGGCGGCCAACGCCACCTGGGCAGGCGACTCGATCCTCTACCACAAGCACGCCGACGTAGCGGTCGCGGTTGCCGTCCCCGGCGGCCTCTTCACCCCGGTGGTCAAGGCCTGCGATACCAAGTCGCTCCGCCAGATCTCCGAAGAGGTGAAGGACCTCGCCGGTCGCGCCCGCAACAAGAAGCTCGCGCCGCAGGAATACCAGGGCGGCACCTCGTCGGTTTCCAACCTCGGCATGTATGGCATCAAGAACTTCCAGGCCGTCATCAACCCGCCGCACGGCACCATCCTCGCGGTCGGCGTTGGCGAGGAACGCGTCTATGCCGACAAGGGCCAGGTCAAGGTCGCCAACTTCATGACCGTGACGCTGAGCTGCGACCACCGTGCCGTGGACGGAGCGCTCGGGGCGGAACTGCTCGCGGCGTTCAAGGGCCTGATCGAAAATCCCGTGATGATGCTGGCTTGAGCGGGCAGGGACTCACATGAAGACCATCCTCGCCTTCGGCGACAGCCTCACCTTCGGCGCCAACCCGATTCCCGGCGGCCAGCGCCACCCCTATGAAGACCGCTGGCCGACGGTGCTCGAGCGGGCACTCGATGGCCAGGCTCGCGTCATCGCCGAAGGCCTCGGCGGACGGACCACTGTCCGCGACGACTTCTGGGCCGCGGCCGATCGGAACGGCGCGCGCCTCTTACCGACGCTGCTCGAGTCGCATTCGCCGCTCGATCTGGTCATCATCATGCTCGGCACCAACGACCTGAAGCCGTTCCATGGCCGCACCGCACAGGAAGCCGCCAACGGCGTGCGCCGGCTGGTGCAGATCGTTCGCGGCCACTACCAGAAGCCGGGCGACGTGACGCCCGGGATCATCCTCGTCGCCCCGCCGCACCTGCGCGATACCGATCATCCCGAGATGATGCTGCATTTCGGCGATAGCGCCATCGCGCAGTCGAAGCTGTTCGCGCAGTGGTACAAGCTGCGCGCCGACGAATACGGTACCGGCTTCTTCGACGCCTCGACCGTCGCCGAGGCCCATCCCGCCGATGGGGTGCATCTCGATGCCGCCAACAGCCGCAAGATCGGGGAGGGGCTGGTGCCGATCGTCAAACAGGTGCTCGGGCTTTGAACGCCCCCATCGGCATGCGCCCGGCGACCAGGGCTGATGCGAGCGAGGTGGCGCTGCTGGTCAACATTGCGACGCATGGCGGGATCGGCAACGGCTGGGCGCATGACCAGCGCGCAGGGGACGCGTACGACCCGGTTGAGGTCGGCCGCCTCGAAATGCTTGAAGAGAGCGATGCCCTCAACTGGCGCAACGCCACGCTGGCGGAAAGCGACGGCGAGGTGGTCGGCATGCTGCTCGGCTACCCCGAGCTCGAGACCATGCCGGCGATGCGCGCAAACACTCCGGCGTTCCTCGTGCCGATCATCGAGCTCGAGCGGCTGGCGGCGGGGCGCTGGTTCATCAGCATGCTGGCCGTCCATATCGGCTGGCGCAAGGGTGTCGGCTCTCAATTGCTCAATGTCGCCGAGCACAAACGCAGCGAAACCTCGGCTCGCGGACTGGCGCTGATCACCGAGGACGTGAATACCCGGGCCCGGCAGCTCTATGAACGCCGCGGCTTTGCGGTCGAGGCGACCCGCCCGATGCGCGACTACCCCGACGGCAAGGCGCGGGGCAAGGACTGGCTGTTGATGGTGAAGGAATAGCAGATGGCTGACTCATACGATCTCATCGTCATCGGCGCCGGTCCGGGTGGCTATGTCGCAGCGATCCGTGCCGCGCAGCTGGGCCTCAAGACCGCCATCGTCGAGCGCGAGCACATGGCCGGCATCTGCTCCACCTGGGGTTGTATCCCGACCAAGGCGCTGCTCCGTACC
>NZ_JAQGJL010000262.1 GCF_028290645.1 Devosia sp.
GACATGCCGACCGGCGGGCGCTGCTGTTGCTGCGCAACCGGATCGAGGCGCAGATCAGGGCTTATCTGGCCGCAGGGGAGTTTGTGATGGTCGACCCTGCCGGGCTGCAGCGCTCGCCCGGCAACGAAACGCATCTGCACGCCTTTGCCACCAAGGCGACGGGCAATGACGGCATCGGCTACCCGCTCTATCTGCACACCTCGCCGGAATTTTCGATGAAGAAGCTGCTGGCGGCGGGTGAGGAGCGGATCGCAAGTCTCGGGCATGTCTGGAGAAATCGGGAGCGGAGTGCGCTGCATCATCCGGAGTTCACCATGCTCGAGTGGTACCGGGCGGGGGAGGCTTATGACGCCGTGATCGCGGATTGCGTGGCGATGCTGCGGATTGCCGCGGAGACGGTGGGGACGCGGGTGTTGCGGTTTCGGGGGCGGGAATGCGATCCGTTTGCGGAGCCGGAGCGGTTGGGAGTTGTCGAGGTTTTTCAACGGTTTGCGGGGATCGATCTGTTCACGACGATGGATGCGGATGGGGTGACGGATGCGGTGTCGCTGGCGGCTGAGATGGGTCGGGTGGGGCTGGCGGTGCCGGACGAATACACCTGGTCGTACCTGTTCAGCCGGGTGCTGGTGGAAAAAGTCGAGCCGAATCTGGGGCTTGGGCGGGTGACGGTGCTGGATCGGTACCCGGCGGCGGAGGCGGCGCTGGCGCGGCGGGCGGGGGATGACCCAAGGGTGGCGGAGCGGTTCGAGCTTTATGCGTGCGGGGTGGAACTGGCGAACGGGTTCGGCGAGCTCACGGATGCGCCCGAACAACGCCGCCGGTTTGCCGCAGAGATGAACGAAAAACAACGGCTCTATAACGAGAGCTATCCGATCGACGAAGACTTGCTGGCGGCGCTGCCGCTGATGGACGAGACGAGCGGGGTGGCGCTGGGCTTCGACCGGCTGGTGATGCTGGCGGTCGGGGCGCGGCGGATCGAGGACGTGCTGTGGGTGCCGGTGGTCGGAGGCGAGGGATGAAACAGGATCGGGCGATACGAACGGCGAGGGACCTGGTGTCGGCCGGGCTGCTCGACGCATCGCGGCTGGACGAGGCCGAGGCGGTGGCGCGGAAGTATGCCATTGCGATCACGCCGGCGATGGCGGGGCTGATCGACCGGGACGATCCGGACGATCCGATCGCGCGGCAGTTCGTGCCGGACATGGCTGAGCTGTCGGTGACGCCGGAGGAGCGGGCGGACCCGATCGGGGATTTGACGCATTCGCCGGTCGAGGGGATCGTGCATCGCTATCCTGACCGGGTGCTGCTCAAGGCCGTGCATGTCTGCCCGGTCTACTGCCGGTTCTGCTTCCGGCGCGAGATGGTGGGGCCGGAGGGGCTGGGGACGCTGGCGCCGGAGGCGATGGACCGGGCGATCGCGTACATCGCCGGGCATCCCGAGATCTGGGAGGTGATCCTCACAGGCGGCGATCCGCTGGTGCTGTCGGCACGGCGGCTCGAGGAGATGATGGTCCGGTTGAGGGACATCGCGCATGTGAAGATCGTGCGCTTCCATACCCGCGTGCCGGTGGTCGAGCCGGAGCGGGTGGACGAGAAGCTGATCGCGGCGCTGAAGGCTAGCGGCAAGACGACGTACGTGGCGATGCACGCCAACCATCCGCGCGAGCTGACGGAGGCGGCGCGGGCGGCGGCGGGGCGGCTGGTCGATGCGGGCGTGGTGATGCTCAGCCAGTCGGTGCTGCTGCGCGGCATCAATGATGATGCGGACGTGCTGGCGGCGCTGATGCGCGGCTTTGTCGAGATGCGGGTGAAGCCGTACTACCTGCACCATCCGGACTTGGCGCCGGGGACGGCGCATTTCCGGGTGTCGATCGCGGAAGGGCAGGCGCTGGTCAAGGCGTTGCGCGGGCGGGTGTCGGGGCTGTGCCAGCCGACATATGTGCTGGATATTCCGGGGGGGTATGGGAAGGCGCCGATTGCGGGGAGCAATGTGCGGGTCGTGGGCGAAGGGGAGTATGTGGTGTCGGATTGGCAGGGCGGGGAGCATGCTTATCCGCCGGTGGGTAGCCGGGGCGACTGAGGGGGTGGTGGCTGGGGACCCCCACCCCTGTCCCCTCCCCGCAAGGGGGAGGGAGACCCTTGCACTGCATTTCGCGTGAGGTCGCCGAGCCCGCATCGAGTTTGGGGTTCGCTCAGTTGCCCCAGTAGTCGGGGTCCAGCAGCTTGCCGTGGGCCCAGGCTTCGATCAGGGCGCCGGCGATGGCGCCGCGGCGGGGGCGGTTGATTTCGGGGTGGGTGCCGGCGAGGATTTCGAGCACCTCGCTGCGCGTGACCCAGCGCGCGTCGGAGAGCTCGACGGGATCGACGGTGATCGCCTCGCTCAGCGCTTCGCCATGGCAGCCGAACATCAGGGACATCGGGAAGGGCCATGGCTGCGCGGCGACATAGCGTACCGGCCCGACCTTGATGGCGCTTTCCTCGAGCGTCTCTCGGCGCACGGCGGCTTCGATCGTCTCACCGGGCTCGACGAAGCCGGCGAGCAGGGAATACATCCGCTCCGGCCAACTGGGGCTGCGGCCGAGCAGCAGCCGGTCATCCCGGGTGACGGCCATGATCACCACCGGATCGGTGCGGGGAAAATGCTGCGTGCCGCATTGCGGGCACTTGCGGACCCAGCCGGCGCTCTCGATGGCGCTCGCCGTGCCGCAATTGGCGCAGAAGCGGTGCGTGGCGTGCCAGCCAATCAGGGCGCGGCCGGTGGCGACGGTCTCGCCCTCGATCCGCGACAGAGTGGGCATCAGGCCGCGGATTTCCACGAACCTGGCGTCGGGGAAGCCGGCATGGAGCTGCTGGGTCTGGTCGATGAACTGGCCGATGGTGGTGGCGTCCTCGGGCGGCGACCAGAGCGGCAGGTCGGCGGCGAAGCGTGGTCCTTCGGGGGTCAGCCCGACGAATACCGGCGG
Source organism: Devosia sp. (assembly GCF_028290645.1). Taxonomy (GTDB): domain Bacteria; phylum Pseudomonadota; class Alphaproteobacteria; order Rhizobiales; family Devosiaceae; genus Devosia_A. The sequence continues at coordinate 2,964 of NZ_JAQGJL010000262.1, forward strand.
CTCCCGGCTATCGGCGAGGGCGGGATGATCGAGCCCAACCGCCACCGGCCGCCCGTCGCCATCCGCCAGCAGTTTGCCGCGCCAGAACACCAGCGTGCGCGCCCCGGCATCGTTGCGCGTGTCATTGCCTGTGCGTAGCTGCGCGGCGCGATCGAGCTCACCCGGCTTGAATGCAAACTCGTAGTCCACCGTGTGCTCCTCGCGTTTGAGTGGAGGTTTAGGAGGATGCAGGGTTGAGGACAAGCCGGTGGGTGAGGGGAAGCGCCGCGGCAGGCGGGAGGTCCATTGAGGGGCCGGTGCGAGTGGACCCCCACCCCTGGCCCCTCCCCGCAAGGGGGAGGGGGACGAACACACCAGCGTTGGTGTCTTGGACTCCGTCCGGCGGCTGGCAGTATTTAGCGCGGGACGCAGGTGAACCTGGTCGGACTGACCTTGGTGAAGAAGTCAGGCGTGCCGCCGTCGATGTCGCACACGGCCTTCTCGGCTGCGTTTTTCGGGAGATTGAAGTTGCATTCGATGGGCTTGAAGGCGCGCTGGCCGGTCATACTGGCTTTGCAGGTCGCCATGCATTTGTAGGATTGGTCGTCCGGGTTCGAAGCCATGATGAGAACGCTCGATTTATCCTTGTCGAGCGCACACTCGGCGTGGGGATAGTCGGCTGACAGGGCTGATACGGGCATCAGGACGAGAGCGATGACTGCGGCTGCGTTGAACATATTGATTTGGCTCTATCGGATGGGGGAATTGGATTGGCGAATACTGGGGTTGGTTGGGTGGGAAAGGCAAGGGCTGGTTCGGGCGATCGACGGGCTGGTGGCTGTGGACTCACACCCCTGTTCCCTCCCCGCAAGGGGGAGGGGGCGTCCACACTGCACGTCGTGTGATGCTGCCCCATCGGCCAAAGAGAACGGGATTGTAGGGCCGCCTGCCCGACGACCCTACAACCCCCTGATCCGCGATTGCCACCGGCGGATCATTGCCTGTGCAGCGGCTTCGGTGCCCTGCATGTTTGCGCTCTCATAGACGTCGACTTCAAAGCCGCTGCGGGAGAGCTGGTCGACCGCCTCGGCGAGGATGGCGTTGAGGATGAAGGCCCCGGCGATGGTCGAGGTGGGGCCCATGCGCACCGCATTCCTGCCGACGGTCAGCGCCGCGTCGCCGTATTCGCCGCCATTGTCGAGGACGAGGTCGGTCACCTGGTAGAGGAGCTTGCCGGAGCGGTGGCGCGAGGTGGCGGCGGCGGCGTGGCGCAGCGAGGTCAAGGCGATGGTGGTGGCGCCGCGGGCCTTCGAGGCCAGCGCCATCTCGATGGGGTAGGCGTTGCGGCCGGAATTGGAGGCGATGATGACGACATCGCCCGGCCCGACCGGGTAATCGGCGAGGATGCGCTCGGCGCGGCCCTCCTCGCGCTCGAGCACGGTCGAGCGCTCGGCGCCCAGATGCAGCATCAGGTCGGGATCGAGGATGGCCTGTGCCGCGGCGATGCCGCCGGCGCGGTAGAAGACCTCCTCGGCCATGAGGTGCGAGTGGCCGCTGCCCGCGACATAGACCAGGTGGTCGGCGGCAAGCGCCGCGGCGACGGCGTCGCGGACCGCGTCGAGGGCCGGGGCCTGCTCGCCCAGGACGCGATCGATGATGGTGACGACCTGCTCGCGATAGCGCTGGCGCGGGGTACTCATTTCAGCCCCTGATCTCGCCGACATATTTGTAGCGGTCGCCGCGATACCAGCTGATGGCGTCCTCGACGACGGTGCCGGTTTCGCCGTAGCCGAGCTGGGAGATCTCAAGCACTGCGGCGCCGGGCCGGATGTTCAGTTGCGCCGCGACCTCGTCGCTGGCCTCGGTCGCGGTGAGGCTCTGCAGCACGCGGCGGGGGCGGGCCTTGCGGGCGTCCATGCGCTCGTAGAGCGAGCCCGAGCCGTCATAGTCGGCGCCGACGGTTTCGACCGGGACGACGGCGCGCTCGTAGGCGATGGGCTCGCCGCCGGCGAGGCGCAGGCGGACAAGGGTGAGGACGGGGGTGCCGAGCGGCAGGCCGGTGCGGAAGGCGGCGTCGGCGCCGACCGGGCCGATGCTGCACTCGAGAACAAGGGAACTCGGCAGGAGCCCGCGCAGGTGCATGTCCTCGGAGAAGCCGGAAAGGCGCGACAGCGCCTTGGGGATGCGGCCGACGACCACGGTGCCGGCGCCGGGACGGGTGGCGACGAGGCCGAGCTGCGCCAGTTCCTTGAGGCCTTGGCGGAGGGTCGAGCGGGAGACGTCGAGCCGTTCGGCCATCTCGCGTTCGGAGGGGAGCGATTCACCGGGCGCGATGGTGCCGGAATCGAGCACGGCCGCCAGCGCGTTGCGCAGCCGTTCGCCCAGCGGGCCGTGTTGCCCCCCCATGCGCTCCAGTACTGCCGCGTAGAAATCCAAGGCCCCTCCGGCCGCTGGTCAGTGGCTGGTCTCCTGCAACTGGTATGATTTTGGACTGGGTTTTGCAAGTCCGACAGGTCAAGCCACGGCGTCCTGTCACGATATGTAGAGTGAAACTAACACCGCTGGACAAAACCCGTTAAACCAATAACATACCAGTCGGAATGCAATGGAGGGGCGCTTTCGATGAGGACTCTGCAGAGATGCATCCTGACGCTGGCGGCAGCGTTGCTGACAACGACGGCAATGGCCCAGACGGAGCTCAGGATCACGCATGCGACGACCGGGGGCACCGAGAAGGAGGTGCTGGACAAGATTGTCGCCGACTTCGAGGCCGCGAACCCCGACATCAAGATCAAGCAGATCCCGTTCGACGACGACATCTATTCGGACACCGGGCTGATCACCCAGCTGCAGGGCCAGGACGTGCCCGACATCTATTTCCAATGGGCCGGCTATCCGGTGGCGCGCGATGCGCAGGCCGGCTACGCCATGGACCTGACCGAGGCGCTGGCCTCGGACGGCTGGGGCGACACGTTCGTGCCCTCGGTATGGAGCGATGGCGCCGGCACCAAGTACGAGGGCAAGCCCTACCTGGTCCCGACCTCGCTCGATGTGACCAATACGATCTGGTACAACACCGACGTCTTCGCCGAGAACGGGCTCACGCCGCCCAGGACCTGGGGCGAGTTCGTGGCGGTGATCGAAAAGCTGGTGACGGCGGGCGAGACGCCGATCGTCGAGGGCAATAACGAGTTCTGGCCGTTCGGCAACTGGGCCTCGCATATCGCGGCCAAGGTGGTGCCCCAGGACGAGTACCTGGCGGCGTTCTCGCAGGCGGGGAAGTTCTCGACGCCGGGGTTCGAGAAGGCGCTGGGCTATATCCAGCAGCTGCATGACATCGGGGCCTTCAACAAGGACATGCAGGGGCTGGGCGCCGATCCGGCGATGGCGACGTTCATCCAGGGCGCGGCGGCGATGCATCCGATCGGCTCGTGGATGATCGGCACGGCGAACGAGCTGGGCGACGCGGATTTCCACTATGCGGAGTTCGATACGCCGGTGATCGACCCCGACCATCCGCTGAAGGACAGCGTCATCGGCACGATCACCGGGTTCATCATCCACGCCAAGGCCAAGCATCCGGAGGCGGCGGTCAAGTTCCTCAAGTTCTACACCAACTACGACAACCAGATCGTGAGGGCGGAAGCCGGCTCGCTGAGCCCGATCAAGGGCGTCAACGAGGCGGCCAAGCTCGACGAGCATACCAAGGCGATGGCGGTGATGCTGGCGGAAGCCCCGGCGCTGGTGCCGCCGCCGGACACGACCTATCCCGTGCCGGTGGCGGAGGCCTACTACCAGGCCGCGGCGCTGGTCGCGACGGGGGAGAAGTCGCCCAGGGACGCATTGGCCTGGCTCGATGAAACAGTCGCGGTGATCGGCAAGCAGTAGGCAGGCCCGGACCATGGCCGATATTGCGGCCGCCCGCCCGATCGAAGACCGGACAGCGCCCGTCGCGAGGGGCGCGGTGAACCTGCTGTTCATCGCGCCGGCGATGCTGCTGTTCGGCGGCTTCGTTCTGCTGCCGGTCGCCTCGGCGCTCTACTATGCTTTCACCCACTGGGACGGGTTCACGCCGCCCCGCTGGGCCGGGCTCGCCAATTTCCAGCGGGCCCTCGCCGACAGCGTGCACCTGATGAGCTATGTGCATGTGGTGCTCTACATCCTCGGCACGCTGGTGTTCGAGGTGGCGTTCGGGCTGCTGGTGGCGGTGCTGCTGAACTCCGACCGCAGGGGCTTTGCGCTGCTCAGGGGGCTGTTCTTTTCGCCGGTGGTGCTGTCGATGACGGCGGCGGGGGTGTTGTGGGCGTTCGTCCTCGACTACCGCTCGGGGCTGCTGAACTCGGTGCTGCGGGCGCTCGGGGCGGGGGACCTGGCGCAGCCGTGGCTCAGCCAGCCGGGGACGGCGCTCGTCGCCATCATCATCGTTTCGGGCTGGAAGTATTCCGGCTTCTACATGGTGATCTTCTTTGCGGCGCTGAGGCGCATTCCGCGCAACATCTTCGAGGCGGCGACGCTCGATGGGGCAGGGCCAGTGCGCGGGTTCTTCTCGATCACGCTGCCGCTGCTGCGCCAGAACGTGCTGGTCGCGGTGCTGCTGGCCATTACCGGCGGGTTCGCGGGGTTCGACCTGTTCTTCACCATGACCAATGGCGGGCCGTTCAGCGCCACCGAGGTGCCGGCGACCTGGATCATGAAGCAGGCGTTCGACCAGAACCAGCTGAGCTACGGCATTGCGCTGACCGTGGTGCTGGCGGTGGTGGTGATGCTGATTTCGCTGATTTACCTGCGTTTGTCGGAGCGGCTCAGTGTCACCCGCTATTGAAAGGCGCCGCAGCCCGGCCGAGTGGGCGCAGTTCGGGATTGGGGCGCTACTGGTGGCGGTGGTGTCCTATCCGGCGATCTGGATGGTGCTGTCGGCGTTCAAGTCGAACCGCGAGATATTCCGGACGCCGTTCGCGCTGCCGGCGGTGTGGCGGTGGGAGAATTTCGCCGAGGCGTGGCAGGTGGGCGGGCTTGGCGGGCTCTATCTCAACTCGCTGTTCGTGACGACGGTCGCGGTGACGCTGTGCGTCGGCTGCGCCACGGCGGCGGCGTTCGCGTTCTCGCGGCTGGAGTTTCCGGGGCGGCGGGTCGCCTACCGGGTGCTGCTGCTGGGGCTGCTGCTGCCGCCGCCGACGGTCGCCATTCCGCTGTTCACGCAGCTGCGCGACATGGGGCTGCTGAATACGCCGTGGGCGCTGATCCTCCCCGGAGCGGCGTGGTCGCTGTCGCTGACGGTGTTCCTGATGCGCGCCTATTTCAACGGGGTGCGGCCGGACATGGAAGAAGCGGCGCGGATCGACGGGGCCAATACCTGGCAGATCTTCTGGCGCGTGGCGGTACCGATGGTGTGGCCGGCAATGCTGACCATGATCATTCTCAACACCATCAATATCTGGAACGAACTGTTATTCGCGCTGCTGTTCATCGTCGACGAGGACAAGCGGACGCTGCCGGTGGGGCTGGTGCGCTTCTATGGCTACCACAGTACCGACTACGCGCTGGTATTTGCGGCGCTGACCATCACGACGGTGCCGATATTGCTGCTGTATTTCATCCTGCAGCGGCACGTGATCGCCGGATTGACCGCAACTGCTATGGACTGAAGACATGGCCAATGTTCACGACTATCCGATGGTTGCCGCTTCGCCGCCCGGGCTCTCCGGGTGGTCGCTGGACGTGCTGCTCGACCAGCCGGCGAGCCGGACCGGCGGGGCGCGGAAGGGGAGGACGATGTTCCTGTCGGGGGTGATCGAGGGATTTTATGGGCGCGCCTGGACGCACCGGCAGCGCGTCGAAATGCTGGACTGGATCGCCAATGCGGGGATGAACAGTTACGTCTACGGGCCCAAGGACGACATCAAGATCCGGGCGCGCTGGCGCGAGCTCTATTGCGAGTCGGAGGCCGGGGAACTGAGGGAACTGGCCGAGGCGGCGCGGGCGCGAAAACTCAACTTCATGGTGGCGATCGCGCCGTGCCTCGACGTGGTCTATTCGGACGAGGGCGATCTCGAGGCGCTGAAGCGGCGGCTGGACCAGCTGCTCGATCTCGGCATCACGCATTTCGCGCTGCTGTTCGACGATGTGGCGCGCACCATGATGCCGGCGGACGAGAACGCCTTCCCGTCCTTCGCGGCGGCGCAGTGTTACTTCGCCAATGCGGCGTTCGCCCATGTGCGCAAGCGTGCGCCGGCGGGGACGGTGCTGTTCTGCCCGACGGAGTATTGCGGGGCGTTCGTCGGCCATGACGTGGCGGGCTCGGAGTACCTCAATACCATCGGGGCGGAGCTCGATCCGGAGATCGGGGTGTTCTGGACCGGGCCGGATATCGTCTCCAAGACGATCAGTGCGGAGAGCCTCAGGGAGGTCGGGCGGGTGCTCAGGCGAAAGCCGGTGATCTGGGAGAATTTCCACGCCAACGACTATGACATCAGGCGGGTCAATGTCGGGCCGCTGGGCGGGCGGCATGTCGAAATCCTGCCGCTGATCGACGGGATCATCGCCAACCCCAACAACGAGTTCGAGGCGAGCTTCGTGCCGGTGCATGCGACGGGGGCGTTCGCGGGCGGCTCGGATGACGAGGCTGTGAGTTTCGCGGTGGCGCTGAAGGCCTGGCAGCCGCGGTTCCGGCTGGCGCTCACCGGGCAGACGGAGACGCTGACGGTCGAGGAGATCCGGCTACTGGCGGAGCTGTTCTACCAGCCGTTCCATTGCGGGCCGGAGGTCGAGGGGCTGCTCCGGACGGCGCGGCGGCTGCTCAGCGAACGGCGGCCGGATGTGAGAAGCCCGCACTGGCAAGAGGGGCACGAGGCGCTGGTCAATTATCGCGACCGCATCCGCGAGCTGTTCAACCGGATGAGCGAGCTCGAGAACCGCGACCTGTTCTACGCCTTCCATCCGTACCTGTGGGAGGCGCGCGAGGAGGTGACGCACCTCGTCAGCTATCTCGACTGGCTGGCGGGCGATCCGCCCGCGGGCGAGGAATTCCCGAGCAAGGACCGAATCTACAACTTCTACCGCCAGGGTTTTGCCGTGGCGATACAGGAATTGCTGCCGCGTGACGCCAACGGGCGTTACCGGCATGGAGCTTGATCTTGGGGGCGGGTATCGGTTGCGGCCGGCGTTGTGGAACGACTACGCGGCACTGTGCCGGGTGTGCCTGAAGACCGGGGATGCGGGGAAGGACGCGACGGGACGGGAGGATGATCCGGACCTGCTGGGGCTGATCTACGCCGTGCCGTACCAGGCACTTGCGCCGGAATTCGCGTTCGTCGTGGAGGGGCCGGACGGGGTGTGCGGGTATGTGCTCGGGGCGCTCGATACCCCGGCGTTCTACGAGAAGCTCGAGGTGGAGTGGTTTCCGGCACTGGCCGCGCGGATCGGGGACCCGGGTCCGGACGAGAGCCGGTGGCAGGGGAGCGACTGGGCGCGGCATGCGATCCGGCATCCGGAGTTCATCTATCCGGAGGCGCTGCAGGCGTATCCGGCGCATGGGCATATCGACCTGCTCGAGGAAGCGCGGGGACGGGGGATCGGGCGGCGGGCGATGGAGCACCTGATGGGGAAACTGGCGGCGGCAGGGGCAAGGGGGATGCATCTGCAGGTGAGCCCCCGGAACCGGGGGGCGCAGGCGTTCTACCGGAAGCTGGGGTTCGCAGTGCTGCGGGACTGGGAGTTGCCGCGGCATACGGTGTTCATGGTGCGGGGGTTATAGGCGGCGGGGCTGGTGGCTGGGGACCCCCACCCCTGTCCCCTCCCCCTAAGAATGGGGAGGGAGACCCCTTCATTGGCGCCAGCGTTTTGGTCTCCCTCCCCCTGTTCGGGGGAGGGGACAGGGGTGGGGGTCGGCTTGCTCGGGTCTCTAACGTCGATCCGGCAGGCGGCCGGTCATGCGAGTTTCTGGCGGATGGAGAGTTTGAGGGTGTCGAGCAGCACTGCGGCGAGGACCAGGAGGCCGTGGATCACCTGGGTGGAGGTGGCTGGGAGGCCCATCAGGTTGATGGCGGTGTTGATGGCCGAGAGCAGCAGCACGCCGGCATAGACGCCGGGCAGGGCGCCGACGCCGCCTTTGAGGCTGACGCCGCCGATCACTACCGCGGCGAAGGCGTTGAAGAGCAGCCCCATGCCGAGATTAGCGGTGGCGCCGGAGGTGCGGATGGCGAGCAGCCAGCCGGCCAGCGCGGCTATGGCGCCGGCAAGGATGAACGATGTCATCAGGATGCGATCGACCTTGATGCCGGCGCGGAAGGCGGCGTTCTCGTTGCCGCCGATCATGATCAGGTGGCGGCCGAAGCGGGTCTTGCCGAGGATCACCGAGAAGACCACGAAACAGGTGATGGCGATCCAGGCGGTGAGCGGCAGGCCGAGCAGCCGCTGCACGCCGAACCAGCGGATGACGGGGGCGAGGTCCTGCGCGGACCGGCCGCCGGAAATGGCGAGGACGATGCCGCGCACCCAGATGTAGGAGGCGAGGGTAACGATGAAGGCGTTCATCTTCAGCCGGACGATGAGCAGGCCATTGAGCGCGCCGATGGCGCCGCCGACGGCGAGCGAGATGATCAGCGACACCGGCACGGCGAGCCAATCGGGCTCGAGCTGCACCCCCATGCCGATGCCGGCGGAGCAGAAGAGGATCCCGACGGCCATGGCGGAGAGTGCGGCGACGGATTCGACCGAAAGGTCCATGTGGCCGGCGATGATCACCAGCGCGAGGCCGATCGACATGACGCCGAGGACGGAGGAGGCCTCGATGATGTTGGCGAAGATGCCGGGCTGGAAATAGTTCGGCACGAGGGCCGAGAACACCATGAGGACGAAGAGCAGCATGAACCAGACGAGGTTATCGAGGACGAACTCGAGGGAGCGGCGGGTGCTGGGATGCATGCTTAGGGTTCCGGTGAAACGATCTGGATGCCGAGATGATCGTCTCCCTCCCCCTTGTGGGGAGGGATCAAGGGTGGGGGTGGCCACACGCTCGGAGCGTGGGAGTTCCCCCACCCAGCTGCGCAACGGACTTGGGCTATGCCCAAGTCCTGCTCCGCTACCCTCCCCACAAGGGGGAGGGAGGGGCGGTGGCTGGTTCGGTGGACATCACCGAAGCCACAGCTCACTCCACCGAGGTAATGGTGTCCGTCGGGGGCTTCATGTTGCCCCAGAAGGCGGGGTTGTCGATGTTTTCCTTGGTGATGGCGGCGCCGGGGATCTTGATGTTGGGGCCCCAGGCTTCGATCGTCACGGTGGAGGGGAGGCCGAGCACGTCGTATTGGCCGGCCGCGATCTCCTGCTTGTTGACGATCTTGTCCATGAACATGGCGATGGCGGCGGCCTGTGCGTAGAGCGGCTGCTCGACTTCGGCCTGCATCCAGCCCTTGCGGATCAGGTCGAGGCCGACCGGGGCGCCGTTGGAGGAGAGCATCAGCACGTCGCCGGGCTGCTTCCCGGCAGCCTCGAGCGAAGCGGCGGCGGCGACCGAGAGGTGGGCGGCGTGGTTGAAGATCAGGTCGATGTCGGGGTTGGCGACGAGCTGGTCGGAAACGATGGTGCCGGCGGCATCGGCGGCCCAGCCCATGGCGGGGACGGAGATGATCTTGACGTCCGGGAAGGCGGCCATCTTTTCCTCAAAACCCTTCTGGATATCGAGGGTGTAGGGATCGCCGGGGTCGCCGAGGACCTGCAGGACCTTGCCGGAAACCGAGCCCTTCTTTTCGGTGAGGAGCTTTTCGACGACGCCCGCGGCGACGTAGCCGATCTCGACGGTGCCGGCGACCGAGGTGAAGGCCGAGGGGGTCGAGGTGATCTGGCGATCGAACTCGACCACCGGGATGCCGGCGGCCATGGCCGCCTCGATCGAGGGTTTCAGGGCGTTGAAATCGACGGCGGCGAGGATGATCGCCGCGGGCTTCAGCGCGATGACGTCGTTCATCTGGGACTGCTGCACGTCGGTCTTGTTGTCGGCGTTCAGCGTCTGCATCTCGTAGCCGACCTGCTTCAGGAACATTTCCAGCGCCGACACCGAGCCGGTCTGGAATTCATCGATCAGCGTGGGGACGAGGTAGTAGATCTTGCCCTTCGATTGGGCGAAGGCGGGCGACAGCAGGGCGAGCGCCACTGCCAGAACGCCGAAGATGGAAAGAAGTATTCGCTTCATTTCGTTTCGCTCCTGTTTGCCGGACCCTTGTCTGCCCCGTCAGCCTGCCGGTCCGGCACCGGCGAGGGTTTCCCCGGTGATCATGGCGACCACCGCATCGGGGCTTGTCTCTCTGCGTGCGACATCGCCCGCCACGACGCCCTGGCGGATCACCACGATCCGGTCGGCGACCTGGAAGGCCTGCTGCATGATATGCGTGATGATGACGACGCCGATGCCTTGGCTGGCGACCTGGCGGATCATCTCGAGGCCGCGGCGGGTCTGCTCGACGCCGAGCGCGGCGAAGGGTTCGTCGAGGAGGACGAGCTTGCCGCCCCAGTGCACGAACCGGTTGAGCTCGATGGCCTGGCGCTGGCCACCCGAGAGATGCTCGACCTTGGTGCGGAGCGAGGGGATCTTGGTGCCGGCGCTGGCCATGGCTTTGGCGACCACGGACTCCATGGCCTTCTCGTCGAGGACGGGGATGCCGAGGACGCGCTTGGTGAGCTCGCGGCCCATGAAGAAATTGGCCACAACATCGACATTGGTGGCGAGTGAGAGATCCTGGTAGACCGTCTCGATGCCGGCGGCCTTGGCCTCGGCGGGGGACTTGGCGAGGAACTCGCGGCCCTCGAACAGCATGGTGCCGGAGGTGGGCTCGAGCCCACCGGCGATGATCTTCACCAGCGTCGATTTGCCGGCGCCGTTGTCGCCGAGCAGCGCCACGACCTCGCCCTTGCCGATCGAGAAGCTGATGCCCTTCAGCGCTTCGATGGCGCCGTAGTTCTTCCGGATGTCGTCGAGGACGAGCAGCGGCTCGAAACTTTTGGTGCGGTGAGGCCCATCCGCAGGTTGTACCGCTGTCTGCATTCCGCGTTCGTCCCCCTCAGGTCCAGGCGCTCCCCTCCCGGCCGGGTGATGAGATTGTGACGGCTGATTCCCTATGTCAAATCGATCCCGGGAATCGGCCTGCCCGGGGGAGCGACTAACGCGTGGACCTAACGGCCGGCTCGCAATAGAACAGGACGGGCGGGCATTTGGCCTCGCGATCCCCATTCGAAACGAAGCACTGGTTCTGAGAGGCAGCAGCATGGTCAAGGCGGCATTCATTGGTCTGGGGGTCATGGGCTACCCGATGGCGCGGCACCTCGCGGCCAAGGGCCATGAGGTGACGGTTTATAACCGGACGACGGCGAAGGCCCAGAAGTGGGTCTCGGAGAACGGCGGCAGGCTGGGGCGGACGCCGGCCGAGGCGGCGGCGGGGCAGGACATCGTTTTCGCCTGTGTCGGCAATGACGACGACCTCCGCTCGGTGACGCTGGGGGAGGACGGGGCGTTCGGCGCCATCGGCAAGGGCGGGCTGTTCGTCGATCACACCACCGCTTCGGCGCATGTGGCGCGGGAGCTCCATGCGGCGGCGGAGCAGGGCGGGTTCGGGTTCCTCGATGCACCGGTGTCGGGCGGGCAGGCGGGGGCGGAGAACGGGCACCTGACGGTGATGGTCGGCGGCGAGGAAGCGGCGTTCGGGCGGGCGCAGCCGGTGATCATGAGCTACGCCAAGGCGGCGCGGCTCTTGGGGCCGGTGGGCTCGGGGCAACTGGCCAAGATGATGAACCAGATCTGCATCGCGGGGGTGGTGCAGGGGCTGGCCGAGGCCATCCATTTCGGCAAGCAGGCGGGGATGGATGTGGAGGCGGTGATCGACGTGATCTCCAAGGGCGCGGCGCAGTCATGGCAGATGGAGAACCGCTACAAGACGATGGTGGCGGGGAAGTTCGACTTCGGGTTCGCGGTGGAGTGGATGCGCAAGGACCTGGGGATTGCGCTGGAGGAGGGGCGGGCGAACGGGTCGACGCTGCCGCTGACGGCGCTGGTGGATCAGTTTTACGCCGAGGTGCAGGGGATGGGCGGGAAGCGGTGGGATACGTCGAGTTTGCTGGCGCGGTTGGAGCGGGAGTGAGGGTGAAGACACTCTCGCCGGTGCGCGGGGACCCCCACCCTTGATCCCTCCCCGCAAGGGGGAGGGAGACGACTGATAGTGCGGCGGCCTCGATGGGCCTCCCTCCCCCTTGGGGGGAGGGAAAGAGGGTGGGGGTGGCCCACGCTCCGGCTCACTGGTCTGCCCCGCAAGCT